>NZ_JBBEYB010000019.1:0-50210 GCF_037482285.1 Aquabacterium sp. G14 | reverse complement strand
TAGGGATGGTCTGCATAAACCGCCTGGACATGTGCTTGGCGCCAGCGTGATTGCCTGAGACGATTGAGCCCATGAAGCAGAGCAGCCTTGGATTGGGAACCTCGACGAAGCGCACGCGCCGTCGGGAGTTCCTCGACGAGATGGACCGGGTGGTGCCGTGGTCCGACCTGGTGGCGCAGATCGCGCCATTCATGCCCGAGGGCAAACGCGGCCGCCCGCCGTTCCCGGTGGAGTCGCTGCTGCGCATCCACTTCATGCAGCAGTGGTTCACGCTGAGCGACCCGGCCATGGAAGAAGCGCTGCACGACATGCCCCTGTTCCGCGACTTCGCCGGCCTGGGCGGCTGGGACGACCGACTGCCTGACGAGAGCACCATCTTGCGCTTCCGTCATGTGCTGGAGAAGAACAAGCTGGCCGAGCGCATCCTGGCCACGGTCAACCTGCTGCTGGGGGCCAAGGGTCTGATGCTGCGCAGCGGCACGGTGGTCGATGCCACGCTGATCTCAGCACCGAGCTCGACCAAGAACGCCAGCGGTGAGCGTGACCCGGAGATGCACCAAAGCAAGAAGGGCCAGCAGTGGTTCTTCGGCATGAAGGCGCACATTGGGGTGGACGCCGACTCGGGCCTGGTGCACACCGTGCGTGGAACCTCGGGCAACGTCAACGACGTGGTCGAAGCCAACAGCTTGCTGCACGGACAAGAAACGGATGTCTTCGCCGATGCGGGCTACCAGGGTGCCCACAAGCGACCTGACGCCAAAGTAGATGTGAAGTGGCATGTGGCCATGCGACCAGGCAAGCGCAAGTTGCTGGACAAAACCGATCCGGTAGATGCGCTGACCGATCAGGTCGAACGCATCAAGGCCAGCATCCGCGCCAAGGTGGAGCATCCGTTCCGTGTCATCAAGCGCCAGTTCGGCCATGTGAAGGTGCGCTATCGCGGCTTGGCCAAGAACACGGCGCAGTTGCACACGCTGTTTGCGCTGGCCAACCTGTGGATGGTCCGCAAGCGTTTGCCGGGGAGCCAGGCATGAGTGCGTCTGCTGCATGGGAAATGGGTGCGAAACGCGCCCAAAACACCTGCCAAAGGTACGCCCAGCCGCCTTTCTGGTCATGTCAGCACACCCAACCATGGTCAGCACTCATTTGTGCAGACCTTCCTTAGGGGGTTGAGTCCTGCTTTTTTGATCAGTGCGTTGTTTCTCTCATTATTGACAACTTGTGCATGACGAGGCGGTCGCGGTCGAAGTTGTTGAGCGCATCTGATCGTGCAGTTTCGGCAATATTTTCCGTATTCACCCGTTTGAAATAGATATCGGAAATGATGTCGCGTAGCTGAGCGGGATCTTTGGGGTTAAATAGGAAGCCGTTCTGTTTATGTCGGATTGCTTCTGGGAGTCCGCCAACGTTTGAAGCGATGCAAACCAATCCAGTTGCCATTGCCTCCGTGTTGGCAACGGGCATGCCTTCGTTAAGACTCGGTAGAATATGCATGTGAGCATTTCTCAGTTCGGCCATAACTTGTTCGTTGTTTAGTGAGCCAAGAAAAATGACTTTTTGATTGAGGGATGTGTTTTCGCTAACAAGAGAGGTAAGCTCATCTCTTAGTTCACCGTCCCCAATTAGTTTTAATTGAAAATCCACATCGTCACTAATCATGGCAAGTGCCTGTAAGAGTGTCTTGTGATTTTTGATGGGGTGCAATCTTGCGATGCAGGTAATGTTTATTCTCCCGCCTGTGTACGGATTTGCGCAAACTGAAAAATTGGAGGGATCAATTCCGCAGGGGATGGTTGAAAATTTGTCTGTTTTTACTCCGGTTTTCTTTAATGCGGCGATGTTTGCCTTGGAAACAGTGAATGCACATTTTGCTGCATCAAGTGCATTTGATAAGTTGTGTTTGCCTATGGGTAAGTCGCGTATGTCATATCCGTGCATGGTGAAACTGAAAGGAACCCTCATGAGCCTAGACAGTGCATGCGCAAACAAAACTTGCTTGTCAGCAAAGTGAGCGTGTATGTGATCAAATTTCTTGCGCTGAAGTTGCCTGAAGGTCGGCAACATGGCCGTCATGGCCCAGCGTGGATGATGTGTGAGAGCCGTGAGTAGTGGACGTAAAGACGTGCTCTCAATACAGGCGCCTGCGAGAGTTTTTAGAGTTGTAATTGTGTTTTGGGGTTCTTTGATGTCGATGATGTCGACATTATTCTGTACCCACTCGACGTTGGCGTGATTCGCGGTATTGCCTTGGTATATGCGCACAATAGTTACTTTGTGGCCAGCCTTGATGCATGTGGCTATTTCATCTGAAACGAAAGTTTCGGAGGTTGTTGGAAATGTGCCAAGTACGTAGCAGATGTGCATTATTTGCGCTCGCGATCGGTGTGGTTTGCTGCGTGTGGAGCCTTTATATGGCTATTTACTCCTATTTTGAATCCAGTTCCAGACGGTTGATCTTGCCGGTTCGGGGAGGCGGCATATCAGGACTTTTAATTTGCATTTCAGCCCTGTCTTTCCTTTGATGCGTTTTCTGATGTCCAAAACTTCATTGAGTGTTCCGCGATCAAAGGCCGAATCCATGGCTGATAGCATTCTTTTGTGTATGCTCTCTTGTACTTCCAAGGTGTGTGATCTGGCCATTGAGTGATGCTTTGATGCGTATTCGAGAATCTTTACCTCACCCAAACTCATGTGCACCTGATCGGCTGAATCGTTGTCTTCATGTTTGCGCACACGTGCCAAGGGCTTCTTGCACACGGCAACCTTGCCTTCGCTGATCAATCTCAGTGTGAACTCCCAGTCTTCTGCCCCAACCCTGTTGAAGTCAGGGTTGTACGCACCGTGCCTCGTGACGAAACGTTTGTTGATCATCAAGCCGCATGTGAAGAGTGGTTGATACAGGAGCGATCTTTTATATAGATCTGGTACATCCCATGCAAACTCACCTTCGTGCTTGGCGTCCGCTAAAAAATCAAATGGTGCGCGAGCAAGCTTGTCCAAGTCGGTACTGCCCGAATTGAAGGTCACAAAATTGCAGTAAACCGCGTCGTGCTCTGAATGTGTCAGCATCCAGGGGGCCATGGTTTGAAGATAATCGGGCTCCAGCAGGTCATCAGAGTCCAGCAACGCGACCAGCTTTGTGCGCGCGCGCTCAATTCCGATGTTGCGTGCCATCTGAACACCTTGGTTGGGTGTTCGAATCACGGTGATTCGATCTCCAAACCTGGCGAGGGTGGCCGGGGTGTCATCGGTCGAGCCGTCGTCAATCACGATGATTTCCTCAAACCGCAGCGACTGGTTCAGTGCGCTGTTCAGAGTGTCGGTGATCAGATGGCTTCTGTTGTAAGCCGGAATCACCAAGGTAACTGGGGCAGTGGACACGATGTTGGCTTTCACGGATTACAGGCCCAAGCGACGGGCGATGGCGGGGTAGCGCTTGACGAACACCTCAAGCTCCTGCCGTAGTGGATGCCGGAACACCCAGATGCTGGTCAACCAGATGGCGGGCACCAGGAGGCCGGCTGCAACCACTATCCAGGCAGCAGGCCATTCGCGGGTGGACCATGACAGCGCCAGTGATGTCAAACCGCACATCACTGCCACGTAGGTGCTGTGCACTTGCCCGGCAACGAAACTGCGCACATCGAGGCCTAGGTAACGCTTTTGCATCCAGGCTTGAATGGGGTACATCAGTAATGCTGCGGCCACCATCGCCCAGCTGAATGAAATGAGCGTACCGTCGTACAGCATGGCAATCGCAATGCCTCTCAAGACCAGGCTGGCCACGGTGGGTATGGTGGCAAGGTAAGGGCGCCCCACGGCCATGTATGCCGATCCGAGAAAACCAAACGGCGTGCCGAGCACGAACATGATGGCAAGCCACTGCATGAGCGGCGTGGCCTCCAGCCACTTTGGGCCGTACAAGAACAGCACGACCGGTTCCGCAAAAATTGCTGTGGCAATGAAGGCTGGCCACATGAGGCCAGTGATGTACGCGCAACCCCGTTGTAGGTGCATGCGCAGTCCTTCCCCTCCGTGGTGCGCCTTGGCCAGAAAGGGAAGCACTGCGTAAGAGATGGTGGGGCCAACGACTTGATTCAGCAGGTTGGTGGTGCTCCAGGCTCTGCTCATCAGGCCCACGTCGTAGGGCCCGCTGAGTTTGCCGAGTACCACGTCAGGAATAGCGTTGTTGATCGCACCCAGGCTGTTTCCCAGCGTAGCGCCCGCACCAAAATGTAAGACCCTACGCCATCCACTGAAACGTGGCAGCCATGGCATCACCGCTGGTCGGAAGGGGATGTAGGCCAAGGCCGTGACAATGATGTTGACCAGATTCGCCCATGCCATCGACATGTAGCTGAAGCCCATGTATGCAAATCCGATGGCGGAAATGGCATAGGCCAATGTGCCGGCAACTCGAACGTATGCCTGTTCTTTGGCGCGGTAGTCTCGGGTGAGTAAGCTGTGCGTGACGGCGCCAAACGGGATGAACATGAAACCAAGTGCCATGACCTGCATGACTTTCCGGATGCCGTCCTGACCGTAAAAGGAAGCAGCGGGCCAGCTCAACACGAAAACCAGTGTAGCGATGACCCAGGACGATGTCAAAAGAACACCAAATGCTGCCCCGACTTTCTCTCGAGTGAGGTCTTTCTCTTGCTGCAAATAGCTGGCAACGCCAAAGTCGCGAAACAGGTGTGCAATCGAGACCATCACTGCGGTGACGGAGTAAATGCCGACTTCGTCAGGGTTAAGCAAGCGTGCCAAAATCACCGTCACCACAAATTGTATGGCAGTGGCGCCGTTGCTAGATAAAAAGGTCAATACCAATGACTGGCGTAAAGATGTCATGAAGTCTGTATGCGTGCGATCAATTGGTCAGAATATGGCGAAGATTGCTGGCAAGTTTTTCAATGGTCAATGTCTTACGCGCAAACTCCAATCCATTGAGCAGTTTCTCGTAGTCTGGTTGTTGCGGTGGTTGTGTTTTCAAGCTGTGCATGGCGTCGGCAAGGGCGTCAAAATATAATGCGACGGGCATTCCCTGGTCTTCCAGGTGTTTTATTTGCTCAGTCCTGCGTGCAATCAAAGGAATGCCAAGATTGATGGCATCGTATAAGATGCCGCTGGCGGCAAGGCTGTAGTATTCATCGCTGTGCCATGCGAAGATAAAATCCATTGCGTTCAAGCCACTGATGAATTCAGTGCGTGGCAAGGGACGATCGGCAGGTGTGTTTAAAACCGTTTGATCAATGTCCTTGCATGAGGCGTGCAGGTTGCTGAAGGCGTGAAACTCATACGCGCCAGACCTTGCTTCTTGGAGGTGTTTCGCTAAGGTGACGAACTCTGGAAAACCTTTTGAAACTGTAGCGTTGCCAGCAAAACCTATTTTGATAGGATTTCCTATGGCTCGCCTGGTGTTGCACAGCTTTCGCTCTTCCTCCAGCAATGTGTGCCCCAGAACGTTCAGGGATTTGTCTAGCCAAGTGGCCTTTGTTTGCAGTTGCTTGCGAATACTTTGCTCGTAAACTAAAACTTTGCCACCTTGTTTGGAGAATTCTTTCAACCCAGCGGTGAAGTCTAGCCAGCGACGCAGTGGATTTTTTGAGCGCCAGTTGGCAATCTCATTGGCGTTGCCGTGCAGGTAAGTGAGTGTCTTTTTGGAAAGACCGAGCCAGTTGAAGCAATGAAGTGAACTGGCTGTGCAGGATGTTTGAATGATCAGATCTGCATCACGCAAGAGTGCTTTTGGGATGTTCTTTATTTTCTGGTAAGTTTTCAGCGTATCGGCTGGCAAGGTGTCTGCGTCAAGTTGTGGCTCATAGGTCATGAATTCGAGCTTGTCGTCTGTGTGTGCGCCCGAAATCTTCTTGATCTCTGAAATATGCCTCTCTCCGGCAATGAAAGTGATGCTTGCGTCCGGAAATGCAGCGCGCGCAATGCGTACGACGCCAAGATTGACGGGGCAGTGTGCCAGGCCATCCCAAGTGGGTTCAATGATGGTGATGTTCACTTTAGGAAAATCCTGAGGAGGAAGTGACGGGCTGCCGAATCATGATCGCGCCCCGTGTTAGTCCACAGACCTGGACGATGTCTCATCACGAAGTGTGGATGGCAGGTGTGCATGTTGTAGTCGCTTATGATCCGCAAATATCAGGGTGTGATTCTGATGCGATCAGTTGACACTCAATTGACGATGGTGGCATCTATTTGAATTCGACTTCCTTTTTCGAGCAGCAAGCCTGGTTTGAGCTTCTATTGCGTGACGGCATGGAGGCTTCGCCTCAATCCCTGCACGCGCTGCCGATGCTGTCGATGACTGGGCAAGAAGTGGGGCGTTTGCACCTCATGCGGCCACAGGGCCAGCGACTGCTCAGAAGTGTGGACACCTATTACAGCCCTTTGTTCGGGCCGGTCTGGAGTCATGACGCCAGTGTGCCCGTGAGGTGGCTGGATGTGGCGGCGCTCATCAAACAACTGCCGGATGCCGGGGTGCTGCGCTTGCAGCCGCTTGAGTCCGAAGGGCAGTTTTTGCCGAAAATGCTGCAGGCACTGCGGTCCACAGGTTACGCAGTGGACCGCTACTTCTGCTTTGGCAACTGGTACGAGCCCATCGCGGGGCGTTCGTTTGCCGATTACTGGTGTCAACGGCCATCCAGGCTGCGCAACACCGTTGAGCGCGCGCGTCGGCGCCTGGATCAGAAGCACACCTGGCGCACCGAGGTGTTGACTCACGGAGGTCCGGCGCTGGAGCAAGCCATTGAAGCGTTTCAGACGGTGTACGCGCGCAGTTGGAAGCAACCTGAGCCGTGTCCAGGCTTCATGCCGGGCCTGATCCGCATGGCCGCCAGCATGGGTGCTTTGCGGTTGGGGCAGTTGTGGCTGGATGGCGAGGTCGTGGCGTCGCAGGTGTGGCTGGTGTACGGTGGCAAGGGCAACATCTACAAACTGGCTTACGTGCCTGGACACGAGAAGCTGTCTCCGGGGTCGGTTCTCACGGCTGCGTTGATGCAACACGTGATCGATGCCGACAAGGTGTCGGAGGTGGACTACCTGATGGGCGACGATGCCTACAAGCAAGACTGGGTCACGCACCGGCGTGAACGCGTCGGGCTGGTCGCCTTTGATTGCTGGCGTTGGCGCGGGTTGTTGGCTTGGCTGCGGCATCAGGCTGGGCGACTGGTCAGGCGCTGGCGCAGTTGAGTCAACCAGGAGCAGGTTTCCTGCATCAGTTGCTGATCCGCGGCAGGCGTCGAGTTGGTGTGATCAGCGTGGGGAAGGCTGATGTGGGTCAGCCTCGGTGTGTCAAGACACCCCGTCCACTTCGGGTCTTGTTGCAGGGTATCGATGAATTCTTGCCCGGTGATGTCGGCTTCGCTGATCAACAGCAGCATGTCGCCATGGAACTCACGCCAAGCCTTGGCCATGCGCTCCTGGAAGCTGGCAACTGGCGCAGACTTGTCTCGTTGTGCAAGTCGCAGGTTGCTCAGCAGTTCACCCAAGGCCTGGGTTCCCACGCCGCCACGCAGCAGTTTTTGCCAAAAGGCTTTGTCTCGCAACCTGCGCAGGTAGTAGTGCCGCACATGCGTGCGTGCCAGACTGGTTTCTGATCTCACCCAGGGGTTGACCAGTGCGAGACCGTGAATGCGCGCGTCACGTGTCTGCTCCCAGTGCAGCAATGCCGCGCTGGCGCCGTCGCACAGCCCCCACAACACCACACGTTTGACGGCTGGGGCTTGCTGCGACAAGGTGTCTGTAGCGGCTTGGATTTGCGGGCTGAGGTGTTCGAAGTTGCGCATCTCCCCTGTAGCATCGCCCAGCCCGGCCAGATCAAAGCGCAAGGAGGGTACTCCCACCGATGCCAGTCGCCGGGCAAGGCGCACCGTTTGCCGGTGACTGCCCGCCCGGTATTGAAAGCCGCCCTGCACAAACACCACACCGACATCGGCGGCAGATTCGGCGTCGGTCGGCAAGCACACCACGCCCCAGGCGGCGCCGTCTGGGCTGTCGATGCGGGTGGGGGTTTCGCGGAAGGTGTCGTGCATCGTGTCACTCAGGCCATGCCTGTCAGGCTGGCATGCACCAGCTCAGGTGGGCTGGCATCACCGAACTGTTGCCAGAACGGCGGGCAGGGCATGCCGCGTGCAGACACCGTCCAGCCAGCGTTTTCCCAGATCCGCGCATGGCGGGTCACAGCTGGGGGCAATTCGTCAGCCTCGGAAGCGGTCAACTCCATCCATGACAGGTGCGTGTCAGTGCCGATGGGCCGAGTCGCCGTCTGCAGGCTGGCCGGCTTCAAGCTCTGTGCCAGGGCAGGGGTGATGGGGTAGCCCGCCACATGCACGGTCTGACCTTGCTGGAGTTGCTCGCCAGCTGATGCGCTCTTGTTGGTTTGGCCTTGGTTCAGCCATTCCTTGGCAGCATCCAGTCTCAACCATTGCTGTAGCACCTGCTGCCCACTCACCACTGGCTGCCACCACAGTAGGTGGCAGGGTGTGCGCAGGTTTTTGAGCATGTCGGCTGCGAGCAAGGCACCGCTGCGCACCCCCCACAGCCACAAGGGCGCAGTGTCGTGCTGCGCTGCCGGTGTGCCTGTGCGTCGGTTTAACTCGGCGAGCGCATCGTGGGCATTGGCGAGCCAGACGTCCCAGGTGGTGTCATCAAAATTGCCCGAACTGTCGCCACAGCCTTGCATGTCAAATTGCAGCACGGCATACCCCTTGACAGACAAGGCCCGTGCGAATTGCGCGCTGATGCGGCGACAGGTGTTGAGCTCTTCGGCAAATGGGTGCAGGTGCAGCACGCGACCGCGCAATGCCGTCCCTTGAGGTGCGTGGTACAGGCAGAACAACGACCCGCTGCGCACGGGCAAAAAGAAGGCCTCTGGCAGCAGCTCGGCCATGTTCAAGGGGGACTCACATAGGTTTGCACCAAGTGGCACAAACTGCCCACGGAGGCAAAGGTGTCGGCATTCAGGTCGGTTTCATCGAACGTGACGCCAAAATGATTCTCCAAGCCAGTGATCAGTGCCACAGCCGCCATGGAATCGAGTTCCGGCAAACTCCCCAATAAGGGGGTATTGACATCAAAAGCTAATGCTTGGCCTTGCAGGTGCAAGGCATCATCCAACACCTTGAGTATGTGTTTCATGAGGTCCATGTCTATATTCTAGGGTTTCTGCCGTAACATGAATTCATGACTTTGGTGCCCGATTTCAGGGGGGGGCTTCCTCCGGTTTTGCTGCATGACTTGCCCGCGCGGGCAGCAGCGTGCTGGCCTGCCCAGCCTGCGTTGGTTGCCGGTGAAACGCAGTGGAGTTTTGCCGCATTGCAGGCCCGCACAGAAGCATGGGCACAGCATCTGCTGAGCCTGGGTTTACGTGCAGGCGAACGCGTGGCTGTGGTGGCTGACAAGCAGCCCGACGTGGTGGCCGCCATGTTCGCGGTCAGCAGAGCAGGTGGGGTGCTGGTTCCCATCAACCCACTGCTCAAGCCTGCTCAGATTCAACACATTTTGTGCGACTGTGGTGTGGCGGTGTTCATGGCCCCAGGCACCCGTCAGGCAAACTGGTCGCAATTGCCTGAAGCTTGCCCTGACCTGCGGCATGTGGTGCTGCTGGGGGGCGATGCAGATGTGGCTGAGGGTGCATCCCAGTCGGCAGTCACGTCCGCCATGCCCTCGTACCGTGCGCTGGAAACCGATCTGGCTGCCATTTTCTACACCTCGGGTAGCACCGGTTTGCCAAAGGGGGTGATGCTCTCGCACCGCAACTTGCTGGCCGGGGCGGGCAGTGTGGCCACCTACCTTGAAAACCATGCAGGTGATACTTTGCTGGCCGCGCTGCCTTTGTCGTTTGACGCAGGCTTCAGTCAGCTCACCACGGCTTTGCTGGTGGGTGCCAAGGTGGTGCTGCTCAACTATCTTTTTCCCATGGACGTGGTGCGGGCCATGGTGCGTCACCGTGTCACCGGCTTGACGGCAGTGCCGCCCATGTACGCCCAGTTGACCAGCATCGATTGGCCACCTGAGGCCGCACAGCATCTTCGCTACTGGGCCAACACCGGTGGACGTTTGCCGCGTTCGGTGCTGGCCGCCATGCAGGCACGGGCCCCGGTCGCAAAGCCCTACCTGATGTTCGGCTTGACCGAGGCTTTCCGTGCCACCTACCTGCCGCCGCATGAGGTGAGTCATCGACCCGATTCCATCGGCAAGGCCATTCCCAATGCCGAGGTGCTGGTGTTGCGAGAGGATGGCAGCCCTTGCGAAGATGGTGAGCCTGGCGAACTTGTGCAGTACGGCCCTCTGGTGGCGTTGGGATACTGGGAGCGGCCGGAAGCGACGGCAGAGCGCTTCAGACCATTGCCGAAAGCCGCGACCGCAGGCAGACCGGACGGTGCGGTGCCCGAGCGAGCCTTGTTCTCTGGCGATACCGTGCGTCGGGACGCGGAGGGTTTTCTGTACTTTGTGGGCCGCCGAGACGAGATGATCAAGACGTCGGGCTACCGTGTGAGCCCGACCGAGGTGGAGGAGGTCGCGATGGCACACGATGGCATTCGCGAGGCTGTGGCCGTGCCGGTTCCGCACGAGACACTGGGCAGCGTGATCCGCCTGGTGGCGCATGGTGATGAAGTGCGCATGTCCGAAAGTGATGCGGTGCGCGATGCGTCGCTGCTGAATCATTTCAGGCAAGCCGTGCCCGCTTACATGGTGCCTACCGAGGTCGTGTGGGTCGCTTCGCCCCTGCCGCGTAACCCGAATGGCAAGTTTGACCGTCAGTGCTGGAGAGACGATGCGCGGCTTTGAAGTGCTTCAAAGGCAACTGTGCGTGGGCGGCATCCCCCTGGAGCGTCTGGCCCATCGTGCCGGGCAGACCCCGTTTTATGCCTACGACCGGCACATGATCCTGCGTCGTGTGGCCGAGGTGCGCGCCGTGCTGCCCGTGGGGATGCACCTGCACTATGCCGTCAAGGCCAACCCCATGCCTGCGCTGTTGTCGTGTCTGGCGCCTGTGGTGGACGGGATGGACGTGGCCTCGGGCCGCGAGTTGTTGGCGGCACTCGATGCGGGCTGTTCACCTTCCAGCATCAGCTTTGCGGGGCCAGGCAAGCGCGAGGGGGAGCTCAGGCAGGCGTTGGCCGCTGGGGTGCTGTTGCACATCGAGTCTTTCCGCGAGCTTGATTTGCTGGCCCGGCTGTCTGCCGAGATGGGCTTGCCAGCCCGCGTGGCCGTGCGTGTCAACCCCGATTTCGAGTTGCGTGGCGCAGGCATGCGCATGGGCGGTGGTGCCCAGGTGTTCGGGGTCGATCTGGAGCAGGTGCCCGCCCTGTTGGCGCGCATCGCGCAGACCGGTTTGCAGTTCGAGGGCTTTCATGTGTACGCCGGCTCGCAAGTGCTCAAGGCCGAACTGCTGGCCGAGCTCATTGACCGATCCGTGAGCATGCTGCTGCAACTGCAGGCGCACTTGCCGGGGCCTGTGCTGCAGGTGAACCTGGGTGGCGGATGGGGCATTCCATATTTCCCCAACGAGCAGCCGTTGGATGTGCAGCCGGTGCGCTCAGCCCTGTTGGCTGCGCAGCAGCGCCTGCACGGGCAGTGGCCACAGGCGCGACTGGTGGTGGAGCTAGGACGGTTTCTGGTGGCCGAGGCGGGTGTCTATGTCGTCCGTGTGTTGGAGCGCAAGATCTCGCGGGGCGAGGTGTTCCTGGTCACCGATGGGGGCTTGCATCATCACCTGGCTGCCACGGGCAATTTCGGGCAAGTCTTGCGTCGCAACTATCCGGTGGCGGTGGCTCAGCGTGCGGACGAGCCCTCGCTGGAGCAGGTGAGTGTGGTCGGCCCGCTTTGCACTCCGCTGGATGTGCTGGCACACAAGGTTGCCTTGCCCAGGGCAGAGGCGGGGGATCTTGTGGTGATCTTCCAGTCTGGGGCCTATGGGGCGACTGCCAGCCCGCAGGCCTTCCTGGGGCACCCTCCGTGCGTCGAGATCCTGGTGTAAGCCGGTGTTGAGCGCCCGGACAGCATCGTGGCGCTTGGCGGCACAGGGTCTGCTGGCGCTGAGTTCATGGGGCTTGGCCGCTGGCTTGGTGAGTCAACACCCATTTTTGTGCTCACCCGTCTGGATGGCGGTGGTCATTGGCCTTGCGCTCATGTCAGCCGTGCGGCCCTGGTGGGGGCTGACGGTGCTGCTTGGATTGCTGCCGGTGGCCAGCCTGAGCATCTGGAGTGGCTGGCGTGTGACCGACGAGTTCGATGTGTTGGTCTTGCTGGTTTTGGGTGGTGGCTACCTGCACGAGGTTTGTGGTGCTCGACAGCGGGTGGCGCGCTTGCCCCTCCCCGTGTCGGTGGCGTTGGATGATTTGCCACGCGCGCGGTGGCTGCTGTGGATGGCCTGGGCTGGTGTGTGGGTGACCTGGGCCGTGTCCGCTTATCGTGGTTGGCTGGATGCAGGGGGCGGTACCCCTGACTTGCTTTTTGGTGGCTATGAGGGCGCAGGCAACGTGTGGCGTGTGGCCAAAAGCATGGTGGGACTGTTGCTGCTGGCTCCTTGGTTGCACACGCTGTATCGGCGCGACACGCAGCGGACGGTGGACAGCGTGCAGTCTGGCATCCTCTGGAGCCTCGGGTTGGTGTGCGCATTGGCAGTATGGGAGCGTGCTGTTTACATCGGCCTTTGGGATTTGCGCAGCGACTATCGCACCACTGCTTGGTTCTGGGAGATGCACGTAGGGGGCGGCGCCATCGATGTCTTCCTCGCCTTGACGGCGCCATTCGCATGGTGGTCTTTGTGGCGTGCCCGCACACCAGCGCAATGGGCTGTGGCTGCGATGTTGCTGGTGGTGTTGGTCTATGTGGTCATCACGACCTACTCCCGCGGTCTGGCCGGCGTATTCGTTGGAGGCAGTGTCTTGTTCTGGGTGTTGGCGGGACGACTGTCGTCGGCGCAGGACCGGGCATCCTCGCCTTGGCGGGTGGTCGCGCAGCGCTGGTTGCTCGTCGCACTGGTGGTCGAGGCAATGGTGATGGTGGGAGTCGGGCGATTTGCGTCGGATCGCCTGTCTCAGACCAGTGTGGATGTCGAAAGCCGCTGGGCGCACTGGCAGTCGATGCACAGATTGCTGAGTCGCCCCGTTGACTGGTGGTGGGGCATCGGGCAAGGGCGACTGCCAGCCCGGCACAGCACGCTCGCATCGGGTCCAGCCATGCCTGGTGCCGTTCTCTGGCCAGCCCCGCCCGAGGTGCAGTCTGTGCGCTTGCAAGGGCCTCAATCTGATCCTGAACTGGTGGGGCGTCTCGCGCTGGCGCGCAGGGTACCGCTGCAGCCCGTGCCGAATCTGGTGCATCTGATCGTGAGCGCCCCGTTGCCGGCGTCTGTGCGATTCCAGTTGTGCGAGCGGCACTTGCTCTATGAACTGCGCTGCTTGAGTGCGGAAGGGGTGGTCCAACCGGGGGCTGCTCGCGCCTATGTCTGGCCCTTGAGGGGGGAGGGGCTGACGCGACTGCCTGGCGCTGCAGGCCATCGTGAGGGCATGGCGATGCTCTCTGTCACGCAAACCAACCGTGTCGTGGATGTACTCGGGTGGCAGATTCAGAACGCATCAGATCAGGGATTCTTGCACCATGCGGATTTCTCGCAGGGTTTCAGCGGCTGGTTTTGGGTGAGTACGGGATATTTTCGCCCCTGGCATGCCGACAACCTGTGGATGGAGTTATGGGTGGAGCGTGGACTGCTAGGATCGCTCGCCCACTTGATTTTGCTCTCGCTCATACTCTATTGGGTATATAGACGGTGTTTCACAGGCGAGACATGGTTGCTGCCGATACTGGTGGGGCTGGTGTCATGCGGCATCTTGTCATGTGTCATCAGTGTGACGGAGCTCCCACGGCTGTCATTTTTGAGCGGTGTTCTCTTGCTCATATCGTCGTTTTGGGGGGGTGTGTTACACGACAGAACTGCCTAGAATGGTTCGTAACAATTGGTTTTCAACGCTGTGCGTGGGACACCGTTGTGGAGACAGGGAAGAATTACAAAATGATCAAGGTGTTTGGGCATTACTTTCACAGGCGCACTGTGTTGCAGGTCGTCTGTGAAGCGGTATTGATTGGCTTGGTTTCGGCCATTTCGATGTGGTTGCAACGTGGCCCGCAGGTCAGCACCTCTGATGTGCTGGCGGAGGCATTTTTCATTGGCGGTGTTGTGGCGCTGGTTTTTGCCGGGGTCAACAGCGCTCTCGGGTTGTACGAGTACAGCCGCTCTTTCGCCAAGGGCGTCATGCGCACGCGGGCCGTGCTGGCATGGGGTGTGTCGTGCTGTGTGGCGTTCGTGTTTGTCGTGCTGCTGCAGTTGGACGAAGGCTACAACCTCGTGGCGACCTTTGCGATGTTGGCGCTCACGATGTCACTCGTCATGATCTGGCGTGAGTTGTCTGTCGAGACCTTGCCTCATGCCGTGACCGTGCAGCGCGTGCTGATTTACGGGGCGGGTCAACGTGCTCGTGCGGTTGCTGAGTCGCTCCAGCATTCCGACCCGAACGTTCAGGTGGTGGGCTTCTTTGCCAGCCCGAATGAAAGTGAAATCGCTGTGCCTGAGGTGCAGCGCGTGGTTCCGGGGCGCAGTCTCACTGATGTCGTGCGAGACCATGACGTCGATGAGATCGTGGTCGCCTTGACGGAGCGGCGCGGCGGAAGCATGCCCATGCGGGAGTTGCTGGATTGCAAGCTGCAGGGTGTGAGGGTGATGGACATTGCCCGACATTTCGAGCAGAAGCTCGGGCAGATCCGCCTGGATGCCATGTCCGCGGGTTACCTCATCTTTGGAGAGGGCTTCAACCAGGGGTTCTTTCGTACCCTCATCAAGCGGGCGTTCGACATCATTGGGGCGCTGGTGTTGGTCGTGTTGAGCCTGCCGTTGATGTTGATCACGGCCATCTTGATTCGGATCGACAGCCCAGGTCCGATCCTGTACCGCCAGGAGCGGGTGGGACTACACGGGCGCATTTTCCATGTGGTCAAGTTTCGCAGCATGCGCACCGACGCCGAAAAGGATGGCGTACCACAGTGGGCCACGGCTGGCGATAGCCGAGTAACTCGGGTGGGGCGCGTGATTCGCAAGGTGCGGATCGATGAGTTGCCTCAGTTGTTCAGTGTGCTCAAAGGGGATATGAGCCTGGTGGGGCCACGACCGGAGCGCCAGTATTTCGTTGATCAGTTGACGCGTGACATTCCGTTTTACGCGGTTCGGCACAGCGTGAAGCCGGGGGTGACGGGATGGGCTCAGGTGCGCTACCACTATGCTGGCTCCCTCTCGGATACCACCGAGAAGTTGCAGTACGACCTCTATTACGTCAAGAACCACTCCTTGTTCCTGGACCTGGTGATTCTGTTCGAAACAGTGGGTGTGGTCCTGACGGGTAAAGGCGCGCAGTAAGCCTCATGCGACTGGAAGCCGACCTGTTGATGGTGGTGGGGCAGGCGTTGGCCGGGCTGGCCTATCTGGTTCTCACACTGCGTCTGATCTGGCAGCGGCCGCGTCAAACCGAGGGGCACCACGCGACCCAAGCCATCTTGCCGGCCACAATCATGTCAGTGATGTGGGCCTGGAGCGTCCCTGCGGTTGTCCTGTCGGGTGCCGATGGCGCGTGGCTGTGGGCGCCGAAATGGCTGGATGTGATCCGCTATGGCTTGTGGTTTGCCTTCGTGCTTCATTTGCTCGGCGCGGCACGTGGCGAGGGGGGGCATCGCAGCGTATTGGTTCGGCGCATGACGGTGGTGGCCTGGACACTGACCCTGGTGGCGGCATTCACCCCGAATTACATGCCCATGACCGTGTTGGCCGTGTTTGGGCTCGTGCTGATCGAGCAACTGTTTCGGAACTTGCCTGCAGATGCTCGTTGGAGTGCCAAACCGATCTGTCTGGGCTTGGCGGGCACCTTGCTGTTTGACGTTTACCTGTTTTCTGAGGCGGCTCTTTTCAACGGTGTCGACGATGATGTGGCTGCGGCGCGGGGGTTTGTTCAGGCTCTGATGGTGCCCTTGCTGATCTTGCCCAGCGCGAGACATCGCAACTGGATGTCCAAAATTCGCGTGTCGCGCCAAGTGGTTTTCCATTCGGCCACTTTGATGATGGCAGGGCTGTACCTGTTGTTCATCTCTTCGCTGGGCTACTACGTACGCTACTTTGGCGGCGAGTGGGGGCGTGTGCTGCAGGTGGCACTCGTGTTCCTGGCGGTGGTGGCTTTGGTGGCCTTGGCGCTGTCCGGCACTTTGCGTGCGCGTGTGAGGGTGTGGCTGGGCAAGCACTTCCTGCGCTACCGCTACGACTATCGTGAAGAGTGGCTCAAGTTCACCCGTGCCTTGACGAG
Source organism: Aquabacterium sp. G14 (assembly GCF_037482285.1). Lineage (NCBI taxonomy): Bacteria > Pseudomonadati > Pseudomonadota > Betaproteobacteria > Burkholderiales > Sphaerotilaceae > Aquabacterium > Aquabacterium sp. G14. Next base: position 33,852 of record NZ_JBBEYB010000019.1, on the reverse strand, counting down.
TCACACACAACCTCAGGAGCTCAGTCAGCACGTCATCCGCGGGTTGGCCGACATGGTGGAGAGTCCTGCCGGTGCGTTGTGGCTGCTCAACGCAGAGCACAGTCATTACGTCCAGGCTGCACGTTGGAATGTCCCGCAGTCTGGCGCGAGTGAACCTCTGGATTCCGAGTTGGTGCAGTTCATGAGGCGCACGGGCTGGGTCATCGACCTCAAGGAATACCGCGCACATCCTGACCGGTATGAGCGCTTGTACCTGCCTGAATGGTTGGCCTCCCTGCCGCAGGCCTGGTTATTGGTTCCTTTGCCCATCGGGGGGGAGCACCTCGGCTTTGTGCTGCTGGCGGAGCCAAGAACACAGCTGGAGCTGAATTGGGAAGTCACCGATCTGCTCAAAACGGCAGCGGCACAGGCGGCCAGTTTTTTGGCACAAATGCAGGCAACGGAAGCGTTGCTCGAATCGCGCAAGTTTGACGCGTTCAACCGCATGTCGGCTTTCGTGGTGCATGACCTCAAGAACATCGTCACCCAGTTGTCGCTGATGGTGAAGAACGCCAAGAGGTTGCAGCACAACCCTGAGTTCCAGGCTGACATGCTGATGACCGTCGAGAACTCGCTGGAGCGCATGAAGCAGTTGATGATGCAGTTGCGTGAGGGTGCTGCGCCGGCGGGAGGGGCTGTCGGGGTCGATCTGGGGGCGATTGCGCAGGAGTGGGCGCGCTCGGCAGAAAGCCGAGGCCGCACCGTGCGCTTGGACCTGCAGCCAGACGTGTTCACGCGAGGGCATGCCGATCGCCTCAAACGGGTGGTTGGCCACCTGATTCAAAACGCACTCGACGCCACCGAGCACCATGGGCACGATGTCTGGGTCAAGTCCCACCGATTCGGTAGTCACGCCAGCTTGCAGGTAGGTGACAATGGGGTCGGCATGAGCGATGAGTTCCTGCAAAACCGATTGTTCAAACCGTTTCAGACGACCAAGGTGGCGGGCATGGGCATCGGTGCATACGAGAGTCTGCAATACATACAAGAGCTGGGTGGCAAGATGACGGTGGAGAGCAAGGAGGGTGAGGGCACCCTTGTGACCTTGCTGTTGCCGGTGATGGACGTGGCACAACCTGGCAACCTACTCAGTGGAGATGGTGCATGAGCACGGACAAGGCAAACACATTGCTGATCGTGGAAGACGATCTGGCCTTGCAAAAGCAGATCAAGTGGTCGCTGGATCAGTTCGAGTCGGTCACCGCCGATGACCGGCACAGCGCGATGGTGCAATTGCGCCGCTTTGTTCCGCCGGTTGTCACCATGGATCTCGGGCTGCCGCCGGATGCCGATTCTGTGTCCGAAGGGTTCAAGTTGCTCGAGCAGATCCTCATGGTCGAGCCTGACACGAAGGTGATCGTGCTGACAGGTCAGAACGGCCAGGCCAACGCCTTGAAGGCCATTGCCATGGGCGCCTACGACTTTCTGGCCAAGCCCTTTGAGCCTGAAGTGCTGGCGCTGACCGTTGAGCGTGCCTTCCGTCTGGCAGAGTTGCAGGCCGAGAACCGCCGTCTGCAGAGCATGCAAACGCCTGATGCCTTGGCGGGGTTGATCACCAAAGACCCTGGCATGCTACGCGTATGCCGCACCATCGAGAAAGTTGCCAACACCAGTGCCACGGTGATGCTCCTGGGTGAGAGCGGTACTGGCAAGGAGGTGCTGGCACGCGGCCTGCATCAGAGCAGTGCTCGCAAGAGCAATAAGTTCGTGGCCATCAATTGCGCCGCGATTCCGGACAACTTGCTTGAAAGCGAGTTGTTTGGCTATGAAAAGGGCGCATTCACCGGCGCGGTCAAGACCACGGTCGGCAAAATTGAAACTGCCCATGGCGGCACCTTGATGCTCGATGAGATCGGTGATCTGCCGCTGCCGTTGCAATCGAAGTTGCTGCGCTTTTTGCAGGAGCGTGTGGTGGAGCGCATTGGTGGTCGCCAGGAGATCCCGGTGGATGTGCGCATCGTGTGTGCCACACACCAGGATCTCAAGCAACTGATTGCCGAGGGACGCTTCCGCGAAGACCTGTACTACCGCTTGGCCGAAATCGTCGTCGATATTCCTCCGGTGCGCGAGCGTGTCGGTGATGCGGCCTTGCTGGCTCATGCCTTTGTGAAGCGCTTCTCGTCGGAAGGCGGGCGCAGTACCCTGTCCCTTTCTGCCGATGCCGTGCGTGCCATTGAGCAGCACAAGTGGCCTGGCAACATTCGTGAGCTTGAGAACTGCATCAAGCGCGCCTGCATCATGGCTGACGGTCAGCAGATCACAGCGGATGACCTGGGCCTGGCACCGGTCGAACTCGATGAGTCTGACCGTTCCTTGGATTTGCGCACCGTGCGTGACGAGGCCGAGCGCAAGGCGGTGATTGCTGCGCTGGCCCGCGTCGATGGCAATGTTTTGCGTGCAGCCGAGTTGCTGGGGGTGAGTCGCCCAACGCTCTATGACCTGATGCACCGCCTTGGTTTGAAGTAAGTCTCAGTCTTTCCCATGGGTTCCGACATGAAGCACACCTCTTCCGTTTTCCGCGTCTTGCCTGCGGCACTGACACTGTCTTTGGTGCTCGCTGCGTGCAGCGGCAACGACCCTGCCAAGCTGATGCAGTCGGCCAAGGATTACATGGCGCAAAGCGACCATGCGGCAGCCATCATTCAGTTGAAGAATGCCTTGCAGAACCAGCCCGATCTGGCGGAAGCGCGCTTTTTGCTGGCCAAGGCCTTGTTGGCCACTGGTGATGCGGCGGGGGCACAGATCGAGTTGAAGAAGGCAGAGACCGGAGGGTACGCACGAGAACAGATCGTGCCCTTGATGGCGCAGGCGATGCTCAGCCAGGGGCAGGCCAAGGCCGTGACCGAGACTTACGCCGACACCCGGTTGTCCAGTCCGGCTGCTCAGGCCGAGTTGCAGACCTTGGTGGCCGGCGCATGGTTTGCGCAAGGCAAATCTGATCAGGCGCAGGCCAAACTGGCCGAAGCACTGCAAACCCAGCCCAATCATGTGCCGGCGCTCTTGCTGAAAGCGCGAGTGACGGCTTCCAACCGGGACTTCGATGGGGCTCTGACACAGATCGCGCAGATTCTGAAAACGGCGCCGCAGAACGAGGAGGCCTTCAAGCTGCGTGGGGACATTCAACTGTTTGGCCAACAGCGTCCCGATGATGCGTTGGTGTCATATCGGGAGGCGGTCAAGGCAAAGCCTGGTTACAAGGATGCGCAGGCCAGCATCGTGCGGGTGTTGATGGCGCAGAACAAGCTGCCGGAAGCCACCACTGAACTGGAAACCCTGAGCAAGAGTGCGCCGAAGTCGCCCTATACCTTGTACTTGCAGGCGCAACTGGCGCTGAAAAAGCAGGACCTGAAGGCCGCGCGCGAGACTGCCCAGCAGTTGCTGCGCGCCACGCCTGACAGCCCGCAGGCCCTGGAGTTGGCGGGCACGATTGAAGCGCAATCCAATGCCTTGATCCAGGCGGAGTCGATGCTGGCGAAGGCCCTGACCACTTCGCCTGAGCTCAAACTGGCCCGTCGTGTGTTGGTTGCGACTTACTTGCGAATGGGGCAGGTTGACAAGGCGATTGCCACGTTGCCTGCGAATCTGGACGAGGTCGACAATGATGCGGCGTTGCTGGCCGTGGCTGGCCAAGCCTACATGATTCACGGCGATCAGGAGCGTGCTCAGCGTTACTTTGCCAAGGCATCTGCGCTGGATCCGAAGGACCCGGTCAAGCGCACTTCACTGGCCATGAGCAAGATGGTGGCCGGTCAGACCGATGCGGGCTTCAATGAGCTGCAAGACATCGCTGCGTCGGACACAGGCGTGGTCGCCGACATGGCCATGATCAATGTGCTGGCCCGTCAAGGCAAGCTGGATGAGGCCCTGAAGGCCATTGAACAGCTCTCCAAAAAGCGTGCAAATGATCCCATCCCTAGCCATCTGCGCGCGCAGGTGCTGATGAAGAAGGGCGACACGGCAGGGGCCCGCAAGGCGCTTGAGTCGGCTTTGGAAGCTGCTCCGGACTTTTTCCCTGCGGTCAGTGCCTTGTCAGAATTGGATTTGGTGCAGAAGCAGCCCGATGCGGCGCAAAAGCGCTACGAGGACCTGCTCAAGCGCAAGCCCGACAGCGTGCAGGCTTTGCTGGGCTTGGCACGGGTGAAGTCCATCCGCAAGGCCGGCAAGGAAGAGGTGGCCAGTCTGTTGCGCAAGGCGGTGGAAGTGGGGCCCAACGAGGTCTTGCCGCGACAGTTGCTGGTTGCGCACCATCTGCGCAACCAGGAGCCCAAACTCGCGCTGACGGCTGCTCAGAACGCCGTGGCCGCGCTGCCCAAGAGTGCGGAGCTGCTCGACACGCTGGGACAGGCTCAGATGGCGGCCAAGGAGTTCAACCAGGCGGTGAGCACGTACGGCAAGATGGCCGCCCTCCAGCCCCAGTCGACGTTGCCTCATCTGCGCATGGCCGGTGTCTACATGGCCAACAAGGATCCGGCTGGAGCCGCTCAGAGTTTGCGCAAGGCCCTGGAGATTCAGCCCAACCTGATTGTGGCCCAACAGGGGTTGGCCGAGTTGGCCATCCGTGACAAACGGGTGCCAGACGCGCTGAGCATCGTCAAGGACATTCAGAAGCAGCGTCCCCAGGAACCGGTCGGCTTTGCCCTGGAGGGTGAGGTCCATATGGCATCGCGCAACTGGCCCGCAGCGATGGTGTCGTATGAACAGGCCCTTCGATTGGCGCCCAATGCCACGGAGTTGGCGGTGAAGCTGCACACGGCGCATCTGGCGGCGCAGAAAAAGCGCGAAGCCGATGCCTTTGCCGCGTCGTGGTTGCGGGGGCATCCGAAGGATCTGGCCTTCAGCTTGTATTTGGGCGATCGTGCCGTGGCAGCCAACGACTTGAAGGGGGCTGAAGCGCACTACCAGAAGGCCTTGAGCCTGCAGCCCCAAAACCCGGTCACGCTCAACAACATGGCCTGGGTGGCCAGCAAGTTGGGACGCAAGGACGCGATGGGGTTCATTGACCAGGCCAATCAGATTGCGCCTGACAACCCCGCCATTCTGGACACTTGGGCGATGATGCTGGCTGCCGAGAAGAACTTCAGCAAGGCCCTGGAGGTGCAGAAGCGGGCGGTTCAACTGCAACCCGACACGCCTTTGTTCAAGTTCAACTTGGCCCAAATTCAGATCCAGGCAGGCGACAAGGCTGGTGCCAAGGCGAATCTGCAGGCCCTCAAACAGATGGGCAGCAGTTTCAATCGCCAGGCTGAAGTCGATAAAATGCTCCAGACGCTGTGAGGTGTCGGTATTTTTGACAGCATCCACGCTTTCTCAACAAGTGTCGTTGCTCAGGTGCTGAAAAGTGATGCAAATCAATCACTTGGGGAGCAAGGCGGGTAGGGTATAGAAATTGCTTGCTTTGAGGGTGTTTTCAGCATCGGTCACGTAAAAAGGGGCGAAGCGAAAACCCCATCGAAATTCACGAGGTAAGTCATGTCAGAACAGCATCACGAGCACACGCAAACCCCCGACGTTGACGCGCGGCCCGCTGGGTTGAACGCTGGCCGTCGCAAGCTCGTGCGTGCCGGGCTGGCAGCGGCACCCGTTGTCGCGGCGTTCAAGACGGAAATGGTGTTGGCACACTCTGCCAACGGCAACGTGGCTGTGATGGCCTCGTCGTTTGCCTCTGCCACCACGACCGGAGGCAGTGTGTCGCCCAACGCGAAGACCACGGGCCTGTACATTCCGATGGACCAGTGCAAGACGCAGAGCGGTTGTGATGAGCTCTTGTTCGGCACAGATCGTTGCGATGGAACCGGTAAGCGTGGTTGCGGCTTTGCCCCTGAGATTGACGTCAAGCTGGCCAAGAAAACCCTGACGAAGCTGTTCAATATGTCGCCTGACAACGATACGGAACGCTTGGCGCAGTATTTGGCTGCTGGCTATCTTTCAGCACGCAAGTACGGCAGCGACTCCTACATCAGTGAACAGCGCTGCAAGGAGATTTGGCAAAAGCATGGCCGTTGGTCACCCACTGCTGGCGTGCACTGGGATCTGGCTGACACTTGCGACTACTTCCAGCGTGTGTACACAGGCACGGGTTTCAGCGAGTGTCTGGTTGACCCATCGTCCCGCTCGCGTGATCGTGACTGTGGTGATCCGAGGGGTGGTGGTGGTCGTCGTGGCTGATGCTGTGGAAGTGACTTGAGAGGTGAAGTACACGTTCAATGCCGCTCGTTTCGGTTTGCGCGGCTGGGAAGGCCAGGGCGGGGTGCTTTACGATGAGGCCGATTCGACCTTGTATGAGGTGTCAGAGTCGGCTTTTCTTTTGCTGAACAGCCTATGGCTCCAGGCCGATCCGCAGTCTGCCATGGAGTTGGCGCGTGACCTGCTTGGTGAGCCGCCCGAACGCGTGGATGTGGAACTGGTCGAGGCAGTGCTGAACGACTTCCGAAAGATGGGTGCTGTGACGTGTCTCTCGGCTTGAGTCCGCGTTCGGTGGCCTCTGTGCCGCAGCACGAGTTGTTGGAGGCGTTGCGGACCACCGGTCTGTACTTGCGTACCGCTCCTTTCGTCGTTCATGTGCGCAGTGCCATCCCGATCGTGGCGGAGGGGCTGTCTCGTCTCTATGCCCGGCATGTTTGCTGGACCGAGCCGCGCCAATTTGCGGACTTTCATGTGACGGTTCGACGTCAGTGGCGCCCGGGGCGGGCTTTGTGTGTGTTTGAACTCGACGGCCTCCGTCCATTCACCCCCCTGGCGTACGGTGAGGCATACGCCTTTTTCGAGTGGGGTCTGAACTGGTGTATCACCAGTCATTGCCATCACTGGATCACGCTGCATGCAGCTGTACTGGAGCGCGATGGACAGGCGGTGGTCATGCCCGCGCCACCGGGATCGGGCAAGAGCACCTTGTGCGCTGCCTTGATGATGGCTGGTTGGCGCTTGATGTCGGACGAGATGGCTCTGCTGGATCCGAGTTCGGGGCTCCTGACGGCATCTCCGCGTCCGATCAGCTTGAAGAACACGTCCATCAGTGTGATGCGATCGCGTGCGCCGGATGCGGTGTTCGGGCCGATGGCGCACGACACGCTCAAAGGGACGGTCTGCCACATGCAGGTGTCGCCAGAAAGCACGGAGCAGGCGGACGTACCGGCGCGGCCTGCTTGGGTGGTGTTTCCTCGCTATGTGGCCGATGCACCGTTGACCGTGACGCCTCATCCCAAGGCTCAGGCCTTGCTGAACTTGCATCGCAACAGCTTCAATCACCATGTGCACGGTCGCCAGGGGTTTGAAGCACTGGCGGATGTGGTCGCGCAGTGCGATGTCTTCGACCTCCGGTATAGCCAGTTGGATGATGCCGTGGCTTGGTTCGAGCGCCTGGAGGGCTGACCGTGCATGCAAATGTCGGCAACATCCTTGTGCAAGTGATCCGCGAGCCTGAGCGTATGCGCACGCTCGTGCCGAAGGACTGGGATGACCTTGTTCGCCTGGGACGTGCGGCCGATCTGTTGGCGCGCCTGGCCTATCTGGTACAGCGCCACGATCTGTGGGCGTTGATTCCTGCTGAAGTCCAGCGCCATCTGGTTTCGGCGCAGGCCTTGGTGGCGCGCCAACATCGAGAGTTGGGTTATGAGCTGCAAGAGATCGACCTGGCTCTGAAGGGTCTGGGGGTGCCGGTGGTGCTGCTCAAGGGGGCCGCCTACGTGGCGGCAGAGCAGGCCGCAGCGCAGGGGCGCATGGTGTCTGATGTGGATGTGTTGGTGCCGAGTGGGTGTTTGGCCCAGGCGGAGGCGGCGCTGATGTTGGGGGGGTGGACCAGCCGGGCCAAGTCAGACTACGACCAGCGTTATTACCGAACCTGGATGCATGAGTTGCCGCCGATGGTGCACATTCAGCGAGGCACCGTGCTGGACGTGCACCACGCGATCATGCCGCTGTCGGCACGTGTGCATCCGAGCTCGGCCTTGTTGCTGGCGGCGGCGAGGCCTGTGCCGGGTTTTGCGTGCTTGCAGGTGCTGGCACCCATCGATCAGGTCTTGCACAGTGCGACTCATCTCATGCATGAAGGTGAGTTCGAGCAGGGTTTGCGGGGATTGGTTGACCTGGATGCCCTGTTGCAGGAACATGGGACAGATCCTGGGTTTTGGCCTGGCTTGGTGGCGCGCGCGGTGGCTTTGGAGCTGACCCGACCCTTGTTCTACGGTCTGCGCTACGTGCAGGCCATTTTGGGGACCAACGTGCCTGCAGTTGTGCAGGCCGAGTTGGTCGGTGCGCCTGGTGCAAGCCCGTCGCGGTGGGTTTTGCGGATGATGGACGGTTTGTTCTTGCGTGCGTTGAGTCCGGCCCACGAGTTGACGTCCGATCGATGGACGCCGCTGGCGCGAGGGATGTTGTACCTCCGTGGGCATTGGCTGCGTATGCCGCCGGGCCGCTTGACCCTGCACTTGTTGCGTAAATTGTTGCCAGCCCGGCAGGGAGTGTGAATGTCGATGCCGTCGTCTTCGAAGCGGGTTGGGGGCCTTCTGGCGCGCCGCGGCGCGCTGCTGGCAGCAAGTTGCTGCGCCAGTCTCTGCTTGTGGGCGTTGCCCGCACAGGCACAGTGGAGCGCGCTGCCCGATACCATCGCCAAGGTGAAGCCTGCTGTGGTGATTGTGGGCAGCTACAACCCGACCACGGCGCCGCGTTTCAGTTTGCGGGGCACCGGGTTTGTGGTGGGGGCAGGTAACTGGGTGGTGAGCAATGCTCATGTCTTGCAAGCCGCTGGCAGTGCCGATACGGCGGGGCAGTTGGTGGTGCAGGTTCGCACGGGCCCCGATTCGTTTCAGACGCGTGCGGCCAAGGTGCTGGAGAAAGACGTCTTCCATGACCTGACCCTGTTGCAGATTGAGGGGCCACCGGTGCCGGCCTTGCCCGTGGCAGATTCAGATCGTGTGAAGGAAGGGCAGGAGTTGGCCTTCATGGGATTCCCGATCGGTGGGGCCTTGGGTTTCTCGTCTGTGACGCACAGGGCGATGGTGTCGTCCATCACGCAGGCACGGTTGCCATCGGCGCAGAGCGGGCAACTGAACGAGCGGGCCATCCGAGGCTTGCGAGAGGGCAACTTCCTGATTTTTCAGCTGGACGCCACGGCCTACCCTGGTAACAGCGGCGGTCCTTTGTTTGACCCGGCCTCGGGAGAGGTGGTGGGGGTGGTGAACATGGTGTTGCTCAAGGGGGCCCGTGAGTCTGCGCTAAGTCAGCCGTCGGGCATTTCGTATGCGATCCCGGCACGCCATGTCCGCGAGATGATGGCGCGTCAACGACCCTGAATGACCGGGCTGTCAGCGAAACTGTCGCTGGAAGCGGTATACACCCAACGCCCAGAAGACCAGGCCGAGCAGGGCCATTTTCATGGCCTTGGGCCACAGCACAGTCAGGTCGCTGCCTTTGAGCAGCACGCCATAGGCAATGTCGACGAAGTAGGTCATGTGTGAGAACGCCACCATGTTCTGCAGCCATGAGGGCATGCTCTCGCGCAAACTCCAGGTGCCTGAGAGCATGATGATGGGCATCACCAGCAGCACGACAATGAGGCCCACCTGACCCGAGTTGCGGGCGAAGGTGGAGGCGAGCACTCCCAGCCCGGAGCTGGTGATGGCGTAAAGCGCGATCAGGGTGAAAAAGACCCACGGGCTACCGACAAAGGGGACCCCCACGAGTTGGTGCATGACGATGCCGACGGCGACCAGTGAGCCGAGTAGCACCACCGATGTCATGGCAAAGGCCTTGGCCAGCACGATCTGCAGAGGGGACAGGGGAGACACCAACAGTTGCTCCACGGTGCCTCGCTCCTTCTCGCGAACCAGGGCTGCTGCGGGCAAGAGGATGCATGCAACGGTGACCATGGTGAGCAGCTCGGACAGCGTGGCGTACCAGGATTCCGTCAGGCTGGGGTTGAACCGGGTACGTGGCTGGATGTCGATCTGCGGTAGCACGACAGGCCGACCTTGCGCGGCGGCCTGTCCACCGATCAATTCGCCCACCAGGGTGAAGAGGATGCGTTCGGTGTAGCTGGACAGGAGGAAGCCGAGGTTGGCGTCGCTGGCGTCTACCACCAACTGCAGCGACGGACTTTGCGCACGCAGCAGGTCTCTCTCGAAACCGTGCGGCAGGGTGAGCACACCACGCAGCTCTCCGCGCTTCAGGGCGCGTGAGACGTGTTGATCGTCATCGGCCAAGGGAACGATGGTGAACTGCTGCTTGGGCAGACGGTAGATGAGCTCGCGCGACAAGGTGCTGTGGTCGCGATCAATGATGCCGATGGGGGTCTCCTTGAGGTCGAGCGCAGGGGCGCCAGACGCCAGCAGGATATCGAGCGTGAAGATGAAGATGACGAAGCTGAGCAGGGCGCGGTCGCGGTAGAGCTGCTTCCACTCCTTGGTCATCAGGGCGCTCACTTGAGTGAGCCAGCGGCGCAAGCTCATGTGGAGGTCCTCTTGTGGAACAGGGCGTGGGCCAGGGCGAGGGCTGCTGCACCGTATGCGGCCATGGCCATCATTTCAGGCCAGAACACCTCAATGCCGGCGCCGCGCACGTACACCCCGCGAATCACGCGCAGAAAGTCGGCGGCGGGGAACAAGTGGCTGATGAACTGGTTGACCGGGTCAGCGGTCTCCAGCGGTGCGTAGAGGCCGGCGAACTGCATGGAGGCGATCACCGCCGTCATGGTGGTGATGATGATGGCGGCCTGCTGTGTCTTGACGGCCGCCGAGACGAGCAGACCCATGCTGGACGTGGCGATGACGTAGAGCAGCATGGCGAGCGTGAAAGCCAGTGCATGGCCACGGAAGGGCACGTCAAACCAGAAAGCGACCAGCGCCCAGAGCATGAAGCCGTTGACCATGCCGATGCCCACGACCGGGATGAGCTTGCCGAGCAGGAACTCGAAGCGGGTGACAGTGGAACTGGCGATGTTGTAGATGGAGCCGCTTTCCTTCTCGCGCACGACGCTCACGGCGATCAGGAGTGGCGGACACATCATCAGGATCATCATCATGAGCGCGGGCGCAATCATGGCGACGCTGCGCAGCTCGGGGTTGTAGAGGTAGCGGGTTTGCAAAGCCACAGGCTGGGTGACTTGGCGTGTGAGGGCAGAGTGGGCGCCCCATTGCGCCGCGGCATAACGCTGGCGCAGGTCGTGGTTGGCCTGGGCGTTGATGGCCTCGACGTAGCCGCCGATGGTGCGCGCGGGCTCGGTGAACGCGCCGTCGATCTGGACGGAGACCTCGGCGGTCTGGCCGCTTTGCAGTTGGCGCTCGAAGCCTGGGCCGACCCAGATGAGCAAGCGTGCCTGGTAGGCTGAGAGGGCCGCGTCGGCGCGGGTGGGTGCGTGGGTGACTTCCACCTGCTTGAAGTGGCGGGTGGAGAGGAAGCGCTGGGTGTATTCGCGGCTGGCGGCGGTTTGATCTTCGTCGACGATGACGACGCCGACGTTGTCGATGTTGCTGGTCATGCCGTAGGTGAACACCAGCATCAGCAGGATAGGCAGGAAAAAGGCGAGGGTCAGGTAGAGCCGGTCACGCAGCGCTTCGCTGACCTCTTTGGCCACCAGGGTGCGCACACGCAGCAGGTTCATGCGGCCTCCTGGGCATGGGCGCCTGCGTCCTGACCTTCGCGGCTGAGCACGATGTCGATGAAGACGTCTTCCATGGTCAGGGGCCGCGGAATGACGTTGGCGCTGCGCTGCCGTGCTGCACGCAGCACGCTGAAAATGCGGGCACGGTCAGCTTCAGGATCGTGCGACATGAGGTGGATGTTGCGGCCGTGGAGCACTGCGTTTGCGAAGCCGGCTTCCTGGAGCGCCTGCATGGCCAGCAGGGCATTGCGCGGGGTGATTTCGAGCAATTGGCCGCGACGCGCAAGCAGGTCTTGCTTGAGCTGGGCAGGCGGCGCGTCGGCCACGACACGTCCGGCGTACATCATGGCCACGCGGTCACACAGTTCGGCTTCTGCCATGTAGTGGGTGGTCAGCAAGATGGCAACGCCGTCTTCGTGGGCCAGCTTGCGCAAGATGCTCCAGAAGTGTTTGCGACCAATGGGGTCCACGCCGGAGGTGGGCTCATCCAGAAAGAGCACGCGCGGGCGGTGGACCAAGGCGCAGCCCAGAGCCAGACGTTGGCGCAAGCCCATGGGAAGACTGATGGCGGCAACCTGCTCATAACCGTGCAGTTCGCCCAACTCTATGGCCCAGCGGGTACGTTCGCGGGCTGTCTTGCGGGGCAAACCGTAGATGCCGGCAAACAGCATGAGGTTCTCCTCCACCGTGAGGTCGGTGTAGAGCGAGAAGGCCTGCGACATGTAGCCGATGCGCTCTTTGATCGCCTGGCGGGCGTGACGCATGTCGGATCCGGCGACGCGGCCCAGGCCGGCGCTGGGGGGCAGGATGCCGGTCAGCATTTTGATGGCGGTGGTCTTGCCCGCACCATTGGCGCCTAGCAGGCCGAAGATGTCGCCATAGCCGACCTGGAAAGACACGCCATCGACGGCGCGAAACGACCCGAAATCTCGCGTCAGGGCCTGGGCATCGATGGCCCAGCCGCTGTCACGCTGGCCGATCCCTTCGGGGCTGACGTTGGCGCGGGCATCTCTCGCCGGGCCTTCAGGGGGGACGGCCAGAGGCAGCGTGGCGCCTGTGTCGGCAAGGCGGGCTGATGGTGATGGCGGCAGGTACGAACGCGCTGCGATGGCATCGGTCCACAGGTGGGCGATGAACAGGTCTTCCAGTTGCGGCCGGGTGACGATGGGTGCTTCGACCTTGGGTAAGCCGGCGGCCACCAGGGCTGCTTGGACCTGGCTCTGGGCTTGGCCGGGATCCCGCAAGGGCACAAACATCCTCACCTGACCTTGTGTGGCCTCGTGTTGGGGAAAGGCTTGCGTGAGGACGGCCAGCGCCTGACCTTCTGCGGGACACTGCACGATGGTGGCGTCCGCGCGGTCAATGAGCAGGTCGGGCGCGCCCTCGAGGATGATCTGCCCTTCGTGCATCAGGGCCACATGGTCGAAGCGACTGGCTTCGTCCAGGTACGCGGTGGAGATCAGTGCAGTGATCTGCTCAGTGTGGATGAGTTGCGCCAGGATGAGCCAGAAGTCTCGGCGGGAGACTGGATCGACACCGGTGGTGGGCTCATCGAGGATGATGAGACGCGGGGCATGGATGAGGGTGCAAATGAGGCCAAGCTTTTGCTTCATGCCGCCCGACAACTGGCCGGCGGGGCGCGCTCGGAAGGCGCTGAGGCGGGTGACCTCAAGGAGCCGTTCTTTGCGCTCGCGCAGCTGCGCGGGGGGCACCATGCGCAGGCGGGCAAAGAAGTCGATGTTCTCTTCAATGGACAGCGTTGGGTAAAGGTTCAGGCCCAGGCCTTGAGGCATGAATCCGATGGCGCTTTTGACTTGCTCGGCCTGCCGTTCGGTGTCGATGGTGCGGCCGAGCACCTCGACCTGCCCCTCTTCGTGGCTGAGCACCCCGGCCACCACTTTCATGAGGCTGCTCTTGCCTGCGCCGTCGGCGCCGATCAGGCCATAGATCTGGGCGGGCTTGATGTCCAGGGAGACCTGTCGCACAGCTTCGACCAGGTCGTAGCGCTTGACGAGTTTGTGCAGCCGCACGACGGGTCGCGCCCGTCGCCGCTCATCAGGCAGGATGCTGCTGGACGCGAACTGGGAGTCCATGAGCTCAGTGGCGGGGGGCGTGCCAGGCAGCGTCCGGGCTCAGGCGGATCATGCCGTCGGCAGGCTGGCCAGGCAGCAGTTTGAGCTGCGATGCTTTGGTGGGGTAAAGGCGAACTTCAAAGACCAGCTTGGTGCGCTCATCGCGCGTTTGCACTTCCTTGGGCGTGAACTCGGCTCGGTTGGCAATGTAGCCAACCTTGGCCTCGATGGGCTGGTCGGGGTCAGAGTCGGTCCAGATCTGGGCAGCTTGGCCCAGTTGGACGCGGCCTAACATGGGCTCGGGGATGTAGGCCTTGAGATAGACCTTGGACAGATCTGTGATGGCGTACAACGGGACGCCATGGTTCACGGCCTCACCAGGGTTGATGTAGCGCGCCACCACATGACCATTGACGGGGGCGCTGATCGTCAGCTCCTTGGATTCGCTGGCGGCCTCCAGTGCCTTGGCTTGGGCCATCTCGGCCTGGGCGATGGCGGCCTGCAATTCAGCCGAGCGCGATGCGATGCGCTGGGGGGCGAGGCGCGCGTTTTGCAGGTTGACCTGGGCTTTCTGAACCTGCGCGCGGGCACTGCTGTATTGTTCCAGCGCACTCCGGGTGGCCACCTGCGCGCGCTCCAGCGCCTGGGGGCCGACAAAGCCTTGCTCGGCCAGTTGCTTGACGCGGTCGCGCTCCAGGGCACTTTGTTGGGCCACCACGCCGAGCCGGGTGAGCTCGGCCTGAGCAGCAGTGAGGTCGGCCTGTGCTGTTTGGGTGAGCATGGCGGTTTCACTGCGCAGCAAGGTCAGGGAAGATTCGAGGGCGCGAACCTGGGCCATTTGGGCTGCCGCCGCGGCCGCAGCCTGTGCCGTGCGCGCCGCCACACCGTCGTCGTGCAACTTGAGCATGACTTGGCCTGATTTCACCGTGTCGCCCTCACGCACCAGCACCTCGGAGATGCGCGCAGGCACGCGCGCCGACACCACGATCTGGTCGCTCTCCATGCGGCCATTGACCTGCACCAGGCCGCTGTCCGACTCGGACTGGCCGCTCAGGAAAACACCTGCAGCCAGTGCAGCCACGGCCACCAGGCCTGCCCCCACCATCCAGCGACTTGTGCGTGTCCATGCCATCTTGTTTCGCTTCCCTTGTTTGCGCGTCAAGTCTACCGGGAAGCGGCGCGGTTGTGCGATTTGTCACGCTGTCTGCCAGCGAGGGGCAACCCTGTGAATTTGTTTGGCGGTCGCCCTTCAACGTGGACGGTTCGCGGCCGATAACCCTCCAAGGTCATGGAGGTGCGGTGATGAAAGTGGAAGCAAGTTTGATGTCGCTGCGCGCGCAGCACCGGTCTGAGCGTGCCCATGTGGTCAGTGAGCGTTTGCAGTGGCAGGTCGGTGCATCAAGGCCCGACGCGGCCATGCCTGCCGCTGCTTTGCCGCGCCCGGTCCCCATGGCCATCAACCCGACGGGCAAGGCGGAAGAGCCTCTGTCTTCCGCCGAGAACACTGAGGCGTCCGGGGTGGTGTCGGGCAACCTGTCGCCGCGCTTGCTCGCCTTGCGCGACATGTTGGAGCGGCTGACAGGCGAGGTGATTCGTCTTTATGGCGAGGAGGCTCGCGAGGCAGCGTCGCAAGGCGCGCAAGGTGAAGGCGAGTTGCGCGTGCGCGAGGAGGCTGGGCCCCCGTCCGCCTCGGGTTTGGCGGCGGGTGGACCATCCTGGTCATATGAGCGGCACGAGCTGTATCACGAGGCCGAGTCCAGCGACTTTGCGGCGCAGGGGGTGATCCTGACGGCGGACGCACGTCAAGTCAGCTTCGAGCTGAGCTTGAGCATGCAGCGCAGCTTCACCGAGGTGTCCAGCACGGTGTTGCGAGGCGGGGCGGTGCAGCAGCAAGATCCTTTGGTGATCAATTTCGATGGGATGGCCGCGCAGTTGCAGGATCAGCGCTTCAGTTTTGACTTGAATGCCGATGGTCAAGTCGAGCAGGTGGCCCTGCTGTCAGGTGACAGGGGCTATCTGGCATTGGATCGCAATGGCAACGGTCGCGTCGATGATGGCCGCGAGCTGTTCGGCCCCATGACAGGCGAGGGGTTTGCCGAGCTGGCCCAGTGGGACGATGATGGCAACGGCTGGATCGATGAGGCCGATGCCGTTTTCAAACGCTTGCAGGTGTGGATGCCGCAAGCGGGAGGTGTCGCTGCAACCGAAGCCGACGGCGAGAGCGCCGCGACCGTCGCGCCGGCATCGGCCACGATGCGGTCCTTGAGCACCTTGGGGGTTGGTGCGCTGTACTTGGGGGCCGTGAGCACACCCTTCGAACTCAAGGGGGCCGACCAGCAGAGCCTGGGCACGGTGCGCTCCAGCAGCGTTTACCTCAGCGAGGCAGGTGGCGCAGGCACCGTCCAGCAAATTGACCTGACAGTGTGACGCATCTGTCATCATGGCGGGGGTGAATGGCGCCTAAGCTGTTGGCGTCAAGTCAGTTTACTCACGTCAATCAGGATCGACTCATGGACATCAAGAACAGCGTTGCCCTCATCACGGGCGGTGGCAATGGCATTGGCGAGGCTGTGGCCAAGCATTTCGTGCGGCAAGGGGCCAAGGTGGCCATTGTTGACATGGTGCAGGAGGACATCGACCGTGTGGTAGCCGAGATCAAGGCCATGGGTGGCGAGGCCATCGGTGTGCAGGCCGATGTGAGCAGCGAGGCTGACACCGCACGCTTTGTCGAGGCCACCGTGAGCGCGTTTGGTCAGTTGAACATTGCGGTGGCCTGCGCGGGCATCATCCGCGACGGCACCATGCTGGCGCTGGACAAGACCACCGGCAAGGTCTCTCGCAAGATGGGCATGGACAAGTGGAAGCCAGTGATCGACGTGGACCTGACCGGCACCTTCCTGACCCTGCGTGACGCGGCCGAGGCCATGGTCAATGGCGGGTGGAAGGGGCTGTTGGTGCCGATTTCATCGGTCAACAAGATCGGGCAGATCGGACAGCTGAACTATTCGTCGGCCAAGTCGGCGGTGGCGATGATGCCCAAGATCATCGTCGGGGAGTTCCTGCTGCGCGGCATCCGCAACATCCGTTGTGTGGGCATTGCGCCGGGCTACACCGCCACTCCCATGCTCACGGGCATGAACCAGGAGGCGCTCAAGGCCATCTTGAAGGATGTGCACATCGATCGCCTGATCGAGCCGCAGGAGATTGCCGACATGATTGGCTACTGCGTGCAAAACGAAGCGCTCAATGCCACCACCATCGAGATCACGGGGGGGCTGTGCTACCCCGGCGGCATCGCGAAGTGAGCGGGCCTCACGGATAGAGTTGCCGTATCTCGCGGTAATTCTCAGCCGTGACCGGCACGAAGCCCGTCATGCCCAGTTCCTGCAACATCGGCTGCAGGCGCTGGGTGTGCCCCAGAAACACCCTGCGGATCTGCTCTTGCAGCGCTGGGCACAAGGCCAAGCGGATCACGAAGGGGTCGTAGGGGATCGGCTGTGAGCGCCACAGCACATGGATCTCGTCCATGCGGAGGGTGCCGCGCCGTACCGCTTCGTCGATGGCGGTGCTGGAGACGAACGCCGCATCCACCCGGCCCTGACGCAGAGCCTCCAGCGACCGATCATGCGAACCGGCAAAGGTGATGCGTGAGAAGTAACTTTCCAGCGAGAGCCCTGTCAGCGACTGGATCGCCTGTCTGGGCAGGACGGCTCCAGAGGTGCTGGCTGGGTCGGTGAGGCTGAGGGTGCGGCCTCGCAGTTGCGACAGGTTTTGCAGGTGCGTCGATCGCTTGCTGATGAGCACCGAGTGGTACGCGCTTGCATCCGGGGTTGCCGGGCCCGGGCGAAGGCGGAACGAGGCCACCGGTGTGAGCTGGGCACCCCGGCTCATGGCCACGGCGTAGGACGCGGGGCCCATTTGGGCGACATCGATGTCACCGGTGAGCAGGCCTTCGATGACGGCGCCATAAGATGTGGTCGGAATCCATGCCACCCGCCTTCCCGTCGTGTGCTCAAGGGCCTTGAGCAGTGGGCGGTACTGTTGCGTTTGCCGGTATGGGTCTTTTTCCGGAACCAGGGCCAGCCTCAGCGGCCTGGGGTCTGCGCAGGCATGTGGGGGCTGTGCGACTGCATGCACAGGCAGGCCCAGCGCCACGAGCAGGGTGAAGACGTGGCGCAGCAGGCTCATGTGGGGGCCATGGAGGGGCGGCTGAGCAGTGCGCTGGCCTGGGTGGCTGGGACCGGACGACTGAAGAAGTAGCCCTGTACCTGATCGCAGCCCGCAGTTTTCAGGTGCACCAGTTGGTCGACCAGCTCCACGCCTTCGGCCACCACACACATGTTGAGGTTGTGCGCCAGCGTGATGATGGAGCTCACGATGACGGCGTCGTCGGGGCTGTTGCGGATGTCGTGGATGAAGCCTCGGTCGATCTTGAGGCAGTGGATCGGCAGCGTGCGGATGTAGCCCAGGCTGGAGAAGCCGCTTCCATAGTCATCCAGGGAAATGTGGATGCCCAATCGCTCCAGATGATGCAGCACGGTGTTGGCCACGTCCATCGATTCCACCAGACAGGTCTCGGTGATCTCGACCTGGATCAGCTCGCCCGGCAGGTCGTACCGGTGCAGGAGCTGTGAGATGCGCTCGGGCAGCATGTCGTCGTGCAGTTGAACGGCCGAGACATTGAAGGCAATGGGCACGAGGCGCTGGCCCTCTTTGCGCCAGCTGGCGAGTTGCCGGCAGCAGGCTTCAGCCACCCAGTCACCCAGCTCCAAAATGGCGCCGGTGCGCTCCGCCAGGGGAATGAAGTCGTTGGGATAGATGAGTCCCAGCTCCGGGTGCTGCCAGCGCACGAGGGCCTCGAAGCCGCTGATCTGGTAGTCATTCAGGCTCACCTTGGGCTGAAAGTGGAGCACCAATTCGCCGTCTGCGATCGCATGCGGCAGGCGTTGGGCGAGGTTGAAGAGCCGTGCGTCGGTGGGGTTCAGGGAGGCGTCATAGAAGGTGTAGCGGGCTCGTCCAGCGCGCTTGGACTGGTACATGGCCGCATCGGCATTGCGGCACAAGGCGTCGGTGTCGTTGCCGTCACGCGGGAACAGGGCGACACCGATGCTGGGACTCACCTGAATGTCATGGCCGTCCAGATCGGTGAACGGCTTGCAGAGTTCGGAGACGAGCTTGCCGGCCACCACGGCGGCGTCGTCGGCTCGTGGCAGGGCGGTGAGCAGGATGGCGAATTCGTCGCCCCCGAGGCGGGCGATGAGGTCTGACTCACGCAAGAGTGCGCGCAGGCGTGCAGACACAGCCTGGAGCAGCAGGTCGCCGACATGATGACCCAGGGTGTCATTCACTTCCTTGAAGCGATCAAGGTCCATGTACATCAGCGCGTAGTGCTTGCGGTTTCGTCTCGCCTGCTGCAGGTGGCTGCTCAGCAACTCGTTGAACATGCGCCGGTTCGGCAGACCGGTCAAGGGATCGTGGGCGGCCATGACAAAGGCCCGGCGCTTTTCTTCCTCCAGTTGGGTGATCAGGGCACGATTGCTGCGGTCGGCCTCGGCCAGTGCGGCGGCGTAGCTGGCTTGTCGGCGGATGCCCAAGGTCACCCACGTGGTGGCCGCCAGGAACAAGGCGCTGACCAGGAGCAGCACGCTCAGGAAGCGCTCGCGCGTGGCCATGTGTGGCGCCAGGATTTCGTCCATCTCCCGGCTGACAATGACCTGGAATGGCATCTGATGGACTTGCTGATGGCTGGAGAGAAACGCGGGGCCTCGTTCGCGCTCATCCGAGCGCTGCCTGTCGGGTGGCTGGCTCACGGGTAACAGGTGGGAGGTATGCGCGAGCTGGCTTTGCAGCACGAGGCCCTCTTGGCGAGCCTCTGCGATGATCTCTCCGTTGAGCCGGACGACCTGGATCAAGCCAGTGCGACCCATGTCGATGTGCTGATACAGGCGCAGAAAGTAACCGAGGTCCAGCACGACGAGCAGCACCCCTGCGTTGCGGTCATCCGGACCGGGCACGGGGAGCAAGAGCGGAACCTGCCAGGCCTGCTCATTCCTCTGAGGCCTCGGTGCCAAGGCAATGTGAGCGACGGACTGGCCTGGGGGCGGCTGCAAAAGGTGAAGCAAGGCCGCCCGCAGCTCGGGAGGATCCTCTCCCGGTGAACTGGCGTAGACACGGCGAAGCGCATCGTCGTACAAGGCGGCCCGCAGAAAGATGCGGTCCGCCGCGATCATCGCGTTCAAGCGTGAGGGCACCTCTGCAGCGTGGCCGCCGAACCAGCTCTCGGCAGCGATGGCCATCAGTTTGCCGCGATCGATGACCTGGCCCAGGTTTTCGGAGATGATGGCTGTGAGGTTCTGCTGCTGAGCGTGGGCGTTCGCACGCGTCAGCATGCGTTCCGACTCCAGGCGTTGCCAGGTGAAACTCCAGACCAGTGCGAGAAGCCCCAGAGACAGGGTGGCGCTGACGAACATCAGCCAACGGCCATGTCGGGACCCCAGCATAGCGAGCCATGCGCAGTTCGGCAGAGAGGAAAGGGGGCGCACGATGAGAGACAACCAGAAAGCCGCGAGTCTGCGACCGGTGTGTGTCAAACCGTTGACAAGCCCTGAAATGACAAGGCGTCCTGAAAGGACGCCTTGTGGGGTTGGTCAGAGAAGCTGAGCCGCGATCAGCGGTTGCTTTCCTTGACGATGACCCATTTGCCGTCAATCTGCTTCCAGGTCAGCACCTTGACGCTGTTGTCCTTGTAGTTGCTGGAGCTGTACTTCTGGTCGAAGCGCGTCACGACAGTGTCACCCACGGCCTGCGTCTGGATGTTGTCGAGTGTCAACTCGATCGTGCCGGTCTTGCCGACCAGTCGACGACGCTCCTGAATCCACTTGGCCGAGGTGCTGCGGCTGGGGGCGAAGTCCTTGGCGTAGAAAGCCAGATACCCATCGACGTCCTTCGCCATCCAGGTGTCAGCCCAGTCGCGCAGGCGCTGTGAGACGGTGACCACTGCGGGTGAGGGCGCCGGTGCGGGTGCGCTGGGCGCGGCGACCACCGGAGTGGCCTCGGTGATGGCAGGCACCGCGAGCTTGCGGGCGCGGGCATCGAGTTCACCCAGGCTGGTGGCCTTCACGTCGATGGCCGTCACCGGGCAGCGTTGGGCCGCATCGTTGGCAGCCTGCCAGTCCTGTGGAGCGCCTTCGGTGCCTTCGGTGTCGCGAGACAGTCCGAGGGTGCTGGTGAGGCTGTGTTTGGCGGCCTGGGTGCGTGCGTACGCCAACTGCAGATCAGATTCGGCGTTGGCGTAGGAGCGCTTGGCGGTGTAGAGCTCGTTCTCTGCGTTCAGCAGGTCCAGCAGGCTGCGCTGGCCGATGTCGAACTGCTGACGGTAGGCGTCACGGGCTTTCTCGATGGCCAGCACGTTGCGATCGAGTGCCACCAGCTGGTCTTGCAGCTTGCGGATATCGTTGTGAGCGATGGCCACAGTCTGGCGAACGTCACGGCAGGCGCGGTCCCGCTGGTCGGCGGCCTGGTTGAGCAGGTCGGCGTACTGACGCACGCGAGCTTTGTCGCTGCCGCCGTTGAAGAGGTTCCAGTTCAGCAGGATTTCTGCCGAGCTGTCACGCTTTTGGTCTTGCACGCCGTCGAAGTTCTTGCCCACGCCTGTGCGCACACGTGCTTCCACGGTGGGTTGGTAGCGGCTTTCGGCGCCCTTGGCCTGAGCTTGTGCAGCGCGCAGGTTTTCAATGGCTGCACTGATGCTGGCGTGCTTGGACAAGGCCTGGTTGATGGTGTCGACATTGCCCGGGAGGATGCCCTTGGACAGGTCGACGCCCAGCGTGGTCGATGTGGCGGAAGGGACGTCGCCCACGATGCGCAGGTAGCGGGCGCTGACATCGTGCAGGTTGGCCAGTTCGGTGGTCAGGTTGGACTCTGCCAAAGCCAGGCGGGCGTTGGCCTGTTCGGCATCGACACCGCGGCCGATGCCAGCCTTGAACTTGGTTTGCAACTGGTCAAAGGCGTATTTGTGCTGGACGTAGTTGTCTTCGGCCAGCGCGACGAGTTTGCGGTAGCGCTCCACGTCCAGATAGGCGCGAGCGGCTTCCAGCGCAGTGTCTTCGGTGGTGCTGAGGAACTCGAAGTAGCGGGTGAGGCGCGCGTGATCGAGCCGTGTCACTTCCTGTCGCGTGGCCATGCCGTCCCACAGGATCTGGCTGGCGCTCAGGGCCAGACCGGTGCGGCTGAGGCTTTGCGATGTGGGGCTGCGCGAGGTGATGCGGTCGTTGTCACGACCTACGCTGGCGGTCAGGTCGACGCTGGGCAGGTATTGGCCTCGGGCGACATCCACCTCGTTGCCTGCAGCACGCAGGGCATTGAGGCGCGCAGTGACGTCAGGGTTGTTGTTGATGGCCTGTTGCACGGCCGCAGCCAGACCGGTGGGTTGTGCGCTTTGTGCGTGGGCGGTGACGGACAGGATGGCCAGGCTCAGGGCTGTCAGGCTCAGCTTGATCGTTTTGTTGTTCACGTAATCCTCAATTTCATGTGCGCAAACACCGCCCAGCTGCCGAAACGGCGCCGTGGCTGCTCCGTGACACAAAGGGCTTGTGTCATGATTTGGGCATTCTGGCATCAAATTATGCTTACAGATTCTTACATTATCCGGCATTGATCAGCCTCCACCAGAATGGGGGGGCGTATCGGGATGCACCATTGGCTGAGTCTTTCGTTTGCGTGTGATCTGGCGTTCACTGTTGCTCAGACATTTCAGTGCTGAAGGGAGCAGGCTGGGGTGCGTGCGAGCTGCCTTGCTGGCACTTTGCCTGGTGTGTGCCGGCGTTGGCAGTCATGCATGGGTGTCGGAGCGCATGTTGACGCAGGCGCAGCGCCTGGGGCCTTCAGTGGCGGCGCGGGCGCAGTTGCTGGCGCAAGAAATCATGGAGGCACAAGATCTGGAGGAGGAGTCCCGTCTCAAGGGAGTCAACACTTTCTTCAATCGCGCCATTCAGTTCCGTGATGACAAGGATGTGTGGGGACAGCTGGATTACTGGGCTTCGCCGCTGGAGATGATGAACCGGGGGCAGGGTGATTGCGAGGACTTTGCGATCGCCAAGTACTTTGCCCTGATGGCAGCTGGGGTGCCCAGCGCCAAGTTGCGTCTGGTGTACGTGCGAGCACAGATCGGTGCCGTCACGCAGGCCCACATGGTGCTCGCGTATTACCGCGACCCCCTGGCCGAGCCGCTGATTCTCGACAATTTGTTGGGTGACATTCGTCCGGCTTCGCGCCGGCCGGATCTCAAACCCGTGTTCAGTTTCAACGCCGAAGGCATGTGGCAAGGGGTGGGCGCGTCCAGCGCCGGCGATCCTTCGGCCCGCTTGTCACGCTGGCGGGACATGTTAACGAAAGCCAAGGCCGAAGGCTGGTGGTGAGGATGGTGCAGGTATGTCATTGATTCGTCAGATCTGGTTGCTGCTGCTGGGGACGCTGTTGCTGGCGTTTCTGGGCAGTTTTGCGGTGTGGATGGCGTCATCGCAGGGCTATCTGGAGACGCAGTTGCGGATGAAGAATGCCGACAACGCGCAGGCTTTGGCCCTGAACCTGTCACAGCAAAAGGGCGATGCCATTGCGATGGAGTTGGCGGTGATGGCCATGTTTGACACGGGCTATTACCAACGGATCACGTTGAAGGACGCCACGGGCAAGGTGGTGTTCAACCAGGTCTCGGACGCAGGCGGCCAGCAGTCGGCTGTGCCGGCGTGGTTCGTGAATCTGATGCCGGTGGTGTCTGCGCCGGGGGTGGCTCAGGTGTCTGACGGCTGGCGGGCCCTGGGCTCGGTGGAAGTGGTGAGTCATTCCGCGTTTGCCCATGCTCAGTTGTGGGAAGGAGCATTGAAAACGGCTGGATGGTTGGCGTTGCTGGGGGGGGTGTCCGGTGTGCTGGCCACTTTTGGGGTGCGTGGCATCCGCCAACCGCTGGAGGCCACGGTGGGGCAAGCGCAGGCACTGATGGAGCGTCGCTTCATCACGGTCAAGGAACCACGGGTGCCGGAATTGGCGCGCTTGTCTCGGGCGATGAATGGTGTGGTGATGCGTTTGAAGGCCTTGTTCGACGAGCAGGCCACACAGGTGGAGGTGCTGCGTCAGCAGGCACATTGCGATCCGCTCACCGGGTTGTCGCATCGGGCCCATTTCATGACCCAATTGGCCAGTGCCTTGCAGGATGAAGAAGGCGCAGGTACCGGGGTGTTGTATTTCTTGCGGGTGAGTGATCTGCAGGGCTTGAACCACACCCTGGGGCACATGCAGACCGATGCTCTGTTGCAAAAGTTGGGGCAGTCTTTGAGAGAGGTGACACAGAGCGCCAGTGGTGCGTGTGTGGGGCGCCTGAACGGCGGGGACTTTGCCGTGTGTGTGCAGGGTGTGGATGCTTTGCGTGAGGTGGCACCGCAGGCCTGCGTGCAAGCTTGGCAAGGGGTGCTCAGCCGGGAAGGTGTCTCGGCGTCGTTTGCGCTGGGGGGGGTGACGTGGGCGCGCGGCATGTCTGAACCCCAGGTGTTGGCCGCGGCGGATTCCGCGCTGGCACGTGCAGAGGCGCGCGGACCGTTTGCCGTGGAGGTGGGTCATAGCGACGAGGGCGCTGACCGAGTGCTGGGTGAGGATGCCTGGCGTCAAAGCCTTTTGGAGGCATTGGCGGAGCGCCGAGGGCGTTTGGTGACGTTCCCAGTGGTGGACCGCCAGGGCAAGTTGGTGCATCACGAGTGTCCGATGCGTCTCCAGGTGGCGCGCGATGGTGCGTTTGAAGTGGCTTCGACCTGGTTGCCGATGGCCTTGCGTACGGCCTTGATGTCTCAGATTGACGCCTTGGCGGTGAGTTTGGCACTGGAGGCGATTTCACAGGATCGGGTGCCACGGGGCGTCAACCTGTCGCCCGCGTCTTTGCTGGACAGTGGCTTTGTGCCGCGGATGCGTGCTTTGCTGATGGCCTCACCCAAGGCCACCCGGCTGTTGTGGCTGGAGGTTGCCGAGAGTGCGGCTGTGGAGCGTTTCGAGCTGGTTCGCGAGTTGTGCAAGCAGCTTCGGCCCTTGGGTGCTCGCATTGGCTTGGAGCACGCGGGGGAGCGTCTGACGCGCATCGAGTTCTTGTTTGAGGCGGGTCTTGATTATGTGAAGCTCGATGCCTCTGTGATTCAGGGGGTATCGCGTGATGCCGCACGTGCAGCGTTCGTACAGGCCACGGTGGGCATGTTGCATGGCTTGGGCTTGCAGGTGTATGCAGAGGGCGTGAGCGATGGCGCCGATGTGCCCGTGTTGTTCCAGTTGGGACTGGATGGGTTGACGGGGCCAGTGATGAAGCTTTGAATGCGCGCTGACGTTCGGTTGGCGGTGACAATGAGAAACGGCCCCCGAGGGGGCCGTTTTTGTTGGGATCGCGTTGCGGCCTTGATCAGTCCGTGATGAGCTTGCCGGCAGCGAGCAGGTTCTGGATGATCTGGGCGTTGGTGAGCGAGTTGTTGTTGCTCAGGTCGACGCCTTGGAGAGTGATGGTCTGGTCATCCTTGGTTGCGGCGTAGCCTCCCGAGCCGTAAGCACCTGTGCTGCTGATGTGAAGCAGGGTGTTGCTGCCCACGGTTTCGAAGCGCAGGAAGCTGTCGAGGTTGCCCACGTTCGTGCCGGTGTGCAATTCGCCTTGCAGCAGATCGCGCAGATCCAGGACGTCACCGCCGGAGGCCCGGCTGGCTGTGTTGAAGTCTGTGATCACGTCGTGGTAGGCGCTGCCCGGTGTGCCGCGGTCATTGAGGGTCCAGGCAAACACGTCGGCACCTTGACCACCACTCATGACATCGTTGCCTTGGCCACCATAGATGGTGTCCACGCCGCCGCCGCCAGAGATCTGATCGGCGCCACCGCCACCGTAGATGGTGTCGTTGCCGCTGCTGCCGGTGATGTTTTCAGGGTCGCTGCTGCCTTGATATGGCACACCGTTGTTGCTCAAGGTGACTGTGACGGGCGGAGCCACGTTGATGCTGACGTTGGAGCTGGCAGTGTCTCCGTCGGTGTCTCGCACCGTGAAGTCCAGACGGTCCACCGCGCTGGTGGTCACGTTGGTTGGCGCGGTGTAGACGTAGCCGCCGTCATCCAGGTCGATCAGGAATGTGCCACCCAGTGCGGTCTTGACCGACAGCGTTTGCTCTGCCGTTGAGAAGGTGCCGCGGTTGGTGCCAGAGAGCACGCTGATGCTTCCGCCGTTGCTGGGGTTGTACGCGTAGCGTGTGCCGTCGATGACCACCTCCGACAGGTAGGCACCATCTGCGCCAGCCTGGCTGAGCAAGTCACCGCTGGCTTGAACGGGCGTCTGTGTCGAGGTGACTTGAGCGTAGATGCCAAAGGTGTTGTTGTTGGTGTTCTCGTCGGTGTAGATGGTGTCGACGATGTTGCCAGACCTGTCTTGGAAACCCAGCAAGCTGACGGTGTAGCTTTGACCTGCGATCTGCACGCTGACGGTTTGTGCGGGCAGGTTGATGATGTCGCGTGAAGCGATGGCATCGCTGCTGTTGGTGGTCTCGGTGTGGTTGAGTCGGACAGTGAAGTTGATGGGTGTGGAGACGCCGTTGATCACGACATCCATGCGGATGGTGACGTCGGTGTAGGCCAAGGTGGAGCTGCCGCTGTAGATCCCGTAGTTGGAGTGCGTGAAGTCACCCAGCTTGAATGGTGTGCCTTCTGTGATGGAGGCGCCGGTACTGCTGGTGAGGTTGACGTTGTCCACCAGGTCGTAGCCAGAGCGGCCCGAACTCGTGGCTGCATCACCCCAGCGCAGACGATCGATGAGGGTGTCGTGGCTGTCGACGTTGGTGCGGGTGACTTGTGACGTTCCGTTGATGTAGGTGTCGCTGGTGAAGCCCGCGTCAAGGTCGTTGACGGAAATGGAGTCGGTGCGTACGCGAAGGTTGTGGGTGGTCGCACTGGCTTGTGGTGTGTCATCGGTGATGTTCACCGTGAGCGCACTCAGCGTGCTGAGGCTGCCATCGGAGGCCGTGACCCCAATGTTGAACGAGGCGGTGTTCTGTCCTTGTCCTGTGAGGTGGTCAATCGGCTTGGAGAGTGTGACGCTGTATGCGCCTTGGTCATCGATGGTGGCGCGGATGACCTCTGCGCTGCCCGCAGATCCGATCAAGGTCTTGCCGTCTGAGCTCAAGCTCCAGCTCACAGCGGTGCCGCCTGAAGTCAGGTTGACTGTGGGCTGGGTCAAGCGGATGTTGAGGGCGTTGCCGTCGATGTCGCTGACGCTGATGGTGCCGGACTGTGTGGTGCTGGATCCCGACAGGCTGGCCTCAAGCAAGGTGGCGGAGGCTGTACCTACGACAGGCGCGTCATTGACAGGAGCGACTTGCACGTTGACGGTGGCTGGTGCCGAGGTCAGTGCCCCATCGGAGACGGTGTAGGTGAAGTCCGCGACACCATTGAAGTTTGCGTTCGGTGTGAAGGTGATGGTGCCGTTGGGGTTCAACACGACCGAGCCACCGTTGCCAGAGGTGACGCTGGCGATGGTCAAGGTGGCGGAGTCGACATCGGCGTCGTTGCCCAGCAACTGGGCCGCCGTGTAGGTTACCGGTGTGTCTTCGACTGCTGTGAGGTTGTCGTTTCTCGCAATCGGTGCGTCGTTCACAGGCGAGATGCCCACGTTGACCGTGGCGGTGGCGGTGCCACCCTTGCCGTCAGAGACGGTGACGGTGAAGCTGTCCGAGCCGTTGAAATTGGCAGCAGGCGTGTAGGTCCAGCTGCCGTTGGCATTGACCGAGACAGTGCCGTTGGCGGGGCCGGTGCCCAGGGCGTAGCTCAATGCATCGCCATCGGCATCGGAGCCGACGACCTGGCCGGACACAGCGGTGTCTTCTTCGGTCGTGACGCTGTAGTTGCCAGCGACGGGGTCGAAGCCTGGGCTGGTTGGATCGATCACCGGCACGTCATTGGCCGGTGTCACACCGACGTTGACCGTGGCGGTGGCAGTGCCCCCTTTGCCGTCAGAGACGGTGACGGTGAAGCTGTCCGAGCCGTTGAAATTGGCAGCAGGCGTGTAGGTCCAGCTGCCGTTGGCATTGACCGAGACAGTGCCGTTGGCGGGGGCGGTGCCCAGTGCGTAGGTGAGGGCATCGCCATCGGCATCGGAGCCGATGACCTGACCGGACACGGCGGTGTCTTCTTCGGTCGTGACGCTGTAGTTGCCAGCGACGGGGTCGAAGCCTGGGCTGTTCGGGTCGATCACCGGCACGTCATTGGCCGGTGTCACGCCGACGTTGACCGTGGCGGTGGCGGTGCCCCCCTTGCCGTCAGAGACGGTGACGGTGAAGCTGTCAGCACCGTTGAAATTGGCGGCAGGCGTGTAAGTCCAGCTGCCGTTGGCATTGACCGAGACGGTACCGTTGGCGGGGCCTGTGCCCAGGGCGTAGCTCAATGCGTCGCCATCGGCATCGGAGCCGATGACCTGACCGGACACGGCGGTGTCTTCCTCGGTCGTGACGCTGTAGTTGCCAGCGACAGGGTCGAAGCCCGGGCTGTTCGGATCGATCACCGGCGTATCGTTGTCGCCTGTGACGGTGATGCTCACGTTTACCGGTGCAGAGACCAGACCTTGTGCATCGCGGATGGTGTAGCTGAAGCTGTCAGCGCTGGTCTCGCTGCCATCGTGTTGATAGCTGACGGTGCCATCGGCATTGACCGTGATGGAGCCGTAAGCAGGGGCGGACGTGATGACGATGCTGGAGAGATCCAGCGTGCTGTCGATATCGCCGTCGTTGCTGGCCAGATTGATCAGGACGTTGCCGCCTTCGGCCACTGTGGCGCTGTCTGCCACAGCCACAGGGGCATCGTTGATGGGTGTGACACCGACGTTGACCGTGGCGGTGGCAGTGCCACCCTTGCCGTCAGAGACGGTGACGGTGAAGCTGTCCGCACCGTTGAAATTGGCGGCAGGCGTGTAAGTCCAGCTGCCGTTGGCATTGACCGAGACGGTACCGTTGGCAGGGCCGGTGCCCAGTGCGTAGCTCAATGCATCGCCATCGGCATCGGAGCCGACGACCTGGCCGGACACAGCGGTGTCTTCTTCGGTCGTGACGCTGTAGTTGCCAGCGACGGGGTCGAAGCCTGGGCTGGTTGGATCGATCACCGGCACGTCATTGGCCGGTGTCACACCCACGTTGACCGTGGCGGTGGTGCTGCCACCCTTGCCGTCAGAGACGGTGACGGTGAAGCTGTCAGCACCGTTGAAGTTGGCGGCAGGCGTGTAGGTCCAGCTGCCGTTGGCGTTGACCGAGACGGTGCCGTTGGCAGGACCTGTGCCCAGGGCGTAGCTCAATGCATCGCCATCGGCATCGGAGCCGACGACCTGGCCGGACACAGCGGCGTCTTCTTCGGTCGTGACGCTGTAGTTGCCAGCGACTGGGTCGAAGCCCGGGCTGCTTGGATCGATCACCGGCACGTCATTGGCCGGTGTCACACCGACGTTGACCGTGGCGGTGGCAGTGCCACCCTTGCCGTCAGAGACGGTCACGGTGAAGCTGTCCGAGCCGTTGAAATTGGCGGCAGGCGTGTAAGTCCAGCTGCCGTTGGCATTGACCGAGACGGTGCCGTTGGCAGGGCCGCTTCCCAGTGCGTAGGTGAGGGCATCGCCATCGGCATCGGAGCCGACGACCTGGCCGGACACGGCGGTGTCTTCCTCGGTCGTGACGCTGTAGTTGCCAGCGACAGGGTCGAAGCCCGGGCTGTTCGGATCGATCACCGGCGCATCGTTGTCGCCTGTGACGGCGATGCTCACGTTCACCGGTGCCGAGACCAGACCTTGTGCGTCGCGGATGGTGTAGCTGAAGCTGTCAGCGCTGGTCTCGCTGCCATCGTGTTGATAGCTGACGGTGCCATCGGCATTGACCGTGATGGAGCCGTAAGCAGGGGCGGACGTGATGACGATGCTGGAGAGATCCAACGTGCTGTCGATATCGCCGTCGTTGCTGGCCAGATTGATGACGACGTTGCCGCCTTCGGCCACGGTGGCGCTGTCTGCCACAGCCACAGGGGTATCGTTGATGGGTGTCACACCGACGTTGACCGTGGCGGTGGCAGTGCCGCCCTGGCCGTCAGAAACGGTCACGGTGAAGCTGTCAGCACCGTTGAAGTTGGCGGCAGGTGTGTAAGTCCAGCTGCCGTTGGCGTTGACCGAGACGGTGCCGTTGGCAGGGCCTGTGCCGAGGGCATAGGTCAATGCATCGCCATCGGCATCGGAGCCGACGACCTGACCGGACACGGCGGTGTCTTCCTCGGTGGTGACGCTGTAGTTGCCAGCAACGGGGTCGAAGCCCGGGCTGCCTGGATCGATCACCGGCACGTCATTGGCCGGTGTCACACCCACGTTGACCGTGGCGGTGGCAGTGCCACCCTTGCCGTCAGAGACGGTGACGGTGAAGCTGTCAGCACCGTTGAAGTTGGCGGCAGGTGTGTAAGTCCAGCTGCCATTGGCGTTGACCGAGACGGTGCCGTTGGCAGGGCCTGTGCCCAGGGCGTAGCTCAATGCGTCGCCATCGGCATCGGAGCCGATGACCTGGCCGGACACGGCGGTGTCTTCCTCGGTCGTGACGCTGTAGTTGCCAGCGACAGGGTCGAAGCCCGGGCTGCTTGGATCGATCACCGGCACGTCGTTGGCCGGTGTCACACCCACGTTGACGGTGGCGGTGGCAGTGCCGCCCTTGCCGTCAGAGACGGTCACGGTGAAGCTGTCAGCGCCGTTGAAATTGGCGGCAGGCGTGTAGGTCCAGCTGCCATTGGCGTTGACCGAGACGGTGCCGTTGGCAGGGCCTGTGCCCAGGGCATAGGTGAGGGCATCGCCATCGGCATCGGAGCCGACGACCTGGCCGGACACGGCGGTGTCTTCCTCGGTCGTGACGCTGTAGTTGCCAGCGACAGGGTCGAAGCCCGGGCTGTTCGGATCGATCACCGGCACGTCATTGGCCGGTGTCACACCCACGTTGACCGTGGCGGTGGCAGTGCCACCCTTGCCGTCAGAGACGGTGACGGTGAAGCTGTCAGCACCGTTGAAGTTGGCGGCAGGTGTGTAAGTCCAGCTGCCATTGGCGTTGACCGAGACGGTGCCGTTGGCAGGGCCGGTGCCCAGGGCGTAGCTCAATGCGTCGCCATCGGCATCGGAGCCGACGACCTGACCGGACACGGCGGTGTCTTCCTCGGTGGTGACGCTGTAGTTGCCAGCGACGGGGTCGAAGCCCGGGCCGTTCGGATCGATCACCGGCACGTCATTGGCCGGTGTCACACCCACGTTGACCGTGGCGGTGGCAGTGCCACCCTGGCCGTCAGAGACGGTGACGGTGAAGCTGTCCGAGCCGTTGAAGTTGCTGGCAGGTGTATAAGTCCAGCTGCCGTTGGCATTGACCGAGACGGTGCCGTTGGCGGGGCCTGTGCCCAGTGCGTAGGTGAGGGCATCGCCATCGGCATCGGAGCCGACGACCTGACCGGACACAGCGGTGTCTTCCTCGGTCGTGACGCTGTAGTTGCCAGCGACAGGGTCGAAGCCCGGGCTGCTTGGATCGATCACCGGCACATCATTGGCCGGTGTCACGCCCACGTTGACCGTGGCGGTGGCGGTGCCGCCCTTGCCGTCAGAGACGGTGACGGTGAAGCTGTCCGAGCCGTTGAAGTTGGCGGCAGGTGTATAGGTCCAGCTGCCGTTGGCATTGACCGAGACAGTGCCGTTGGCAGGGCCGGTGCCCAGGGCGTAG
Source organism: Aquabacterium sp. G14 (assembly GCF_037482285.1). Lineage (NCBI taxonomy): Bacteria > Pseudomonadati > Pseudomonadota > Betaproteobacteria > Burkholderiales > Sphaerotilaceae > Aquabacterium > Aquabacterium sp. G14. The sequence continues at coordinate 2,383 of NZ_JBBEYB010000019.1, read as the reverse complement.
CTCAATGCGTCGCCATCGGCATCGGAGCCGATGACCTGACCGGACACAGCGGTGTCTTCCTCGGTCGTGACGCTGTAGTTGCCAGCGACGGGGTCGAAGCCCGGGCTGGTTGGATCGATTACCGGCGCATCGTTGTCGCCTGTGACGGTGATGCTCACGTTCACCGGTGCCGAGACCAGACCTTGTGCATCGCGGATGGTGTAGCTGAAGCTGTCAGCGCTGGTCTCGCTGCCATCGTGTTGATAGCTGACGGTGCCGTCGGCATTGACCGTGATAGAGCCGTAAGCAGGGGCGGACGTGATGACGATGCTGGAGAGATCCAGCGTGCTGTCGATATCGCCGTCGTTGCTGGCCAGATTGATGAGGACGTTGCCGCCTTCGGCCACTGTGGCGCTGTCTGCCACAGCCACAGGGGCATCGTTGATGGGTGTGACACCGACGTTGACCGTGGCGGTGGCAGTGCCACCCTTGCCGTCAGAGACGGTGACGGTGAAGCTGTCCGAGCCGTTGAAGTTGCTGGCAGGTGTGTAGGTCCAGCTGCCGTTGGCATTGACCGAGACGGTACCGTTGGCGGGGCCTGTGCCCAGGGCGTAGCTCAATGCATCGCCATCGGCATCGGAGCCCACGACCTGGCCGGACACAGCGGTGTCTTCTTCGGTCGTGACGCTGTAGTTGCCAGCGACAGGGTCGAAGCCCGGGCTGCTCGGATCGATCACCGGCACATCATTGGCCGGTGTCACGCCCACGTTGACCGTGGCGGTGGCGGTGCCGCCCTTGCCGTCGGAGACGGTGACGGTGAAGCTGTCCGAGCCGTTGAAATTGGCGGCAGGCGTGTAGGTCCAGCTGCCGTTGGCATTGACCGAGACGGTGCCGTTGGCGGGGCCGGTGCCCAGGGCGTAGCTCAATGCGTCGCCATCGGCATCGGAGCCGACGACCTGGCCGGACACGGCGGTGTCTTCCTCGGTCGTGACGCTGTAGTTGCCAGCGACGGGGTCGAAGCCCGGGCTGGTTGGATCGATTACCGGCGCATCGTTGTCGCCTGTGACGGTGATGCTCACGTTCACCGGTGCAGAGACCAGACCTTGTGCATCGCGGATGGTGTAGCTGAAGCTGTCAGCGCTGGTCTCGCTGCCATCGTGTTGATAGCTGACGGTGCCATCGGCATTGACCGTGATGGAGCCGTAAGCAGGGGCGGACGTGATGACGATGCTGGAGAGATCCAGCGTGCTGTCGATATCGCCGTCGTTGCTGGCCAGATTGATCAGGACGTTACCGCCTTCGGCCACTGTGGCGCTGTCTGCCACAGCCACAGGGGCATCGTTGATGGGTGTGACACCGACGTTGACCGTGGCGGTGGCAGTGCCACCCTTGCCGTCAGAGACGGTGACGGTGAAGCTGTCCGCACCGTTGAAGTTGGCGGCAGGCGTGTAAGTCCAGCTGCCGTTGGCATTGACCGAGACGGTACCGTTGACGGGGCCTGTGCCCAGGGCGTAGCTCAATGCGTCGCCATCGGCATCGGAGCCGATGACCTGACCGGACACGGCGGTGTCTTCCTCGGTCGTGACGCTGTAGTTGCCAGCGACAGGGTCGAAGCCTGGGCTGCTTGGATCGATCACCGGCACGTCATTAGCCGGTGTCACACCCACGTTGACCGTGGCGGTGGCAGTGCCACCCTTGCCGTCAGAGACGGTGACGGTGAAGCTGTCCGAGCCGTTGAAGTTGCTGGCAGGCGTGTAGGTCCAGCTGCCGTTGGCATTGACCGAGACGGTACCGTTGGCGGGGCCGGTTCCCAGTGCGTAGCTCAATGAATCGCCATCGGCATCGGAGCCAACGACCTGGCCGGACACGGCGGTGTCTTCCTCGGTCGTGACGCTGTAGTTGCCAGCGACAGGGTCGAAGCCCGGGCTGCTTGGATCGATCACCGGCACGTCATTGGCCGGTGTCACGCCCACGTTGACCGTGGCGGTGGCAGTGCCACCCTTGCCGTCAGAGATGGTAACGGTGAAGCTGTCCGAGCCGTTGAAGTTGCTGGCAGGCGTGTAAGTCCAGCTGCCGTTGGCATTGACCGAGACGGTACCGTTGGCGGGGCCTGTGCCCAGGGCGTAGCTCAATGCATCGCCATCGGCATCGGAGCCGACGACCTGGCCGGATACAGCGGTGTCTTCTTCGGTGGTGACGCTGTAGTTGCCAGCAACGGGGTCGAAGCCCGGGCTGCTCGGATCGATCACCGGCACATCATTGGCCGGTGTCACGCCCACGTTGACCGTGGCGGTGGCGGTGCCGCCCTTGCCGTCGGAGACGGTGACGGTGAAGCTGTCCGCACCGTTGAAATTGGCGGCAGGCGTGTAAGTCCAGCTGCCGTTGGCGTTGACCGAGACAGTGC
>NZ_JBBEYB010000018.1:0-58760 GCF_037482285.1 Aquabacterium sp. G14 | reverse complement strand
ATTGTGAGCACAGCTGGCCTGGATGCGGTGCTGGTGGCAGTTGAATTGGCGCTGGAGAGCGCGCCACCGTCTGGCAAGGTCAGCGTCGAGCATGTGATCAATGTTCTGAGCAGGCTCAACCCTGCACCCACGCCTGAAGATGCACAGACCTGTTTGCAGGCGACAGTGGCCCCACTGGCCAACACGGCGCGCTACGACAGCTTGCGCGGGCAAGGCGGCACGGAGGAGATCAACCATGCGTGATATCGCTGCAGAGCTCAAACAACTGCGCCTGCACGGCATGGCGGGCGCATGGTTGGACCTGATCGAACAAGGGTCCAGTACGGGCTCAGAGGATGCACGGTGGTTGATTGAACACCTGCTGCAGGCCGAGGCCACAGACCGAGGCATGCGCTCGGTGAGCCATCAGATGCATGCAGCCAAGTTCCCTGTGCATCGAGACCTGGCTGGGTTCGACTTCGCTGTGTCCCCCGTTGACAGCAAGCTGGTTCACACGCTGGCAGAGACAGGCTTCACAGAAGTGGCGCACAACGTGGTGTTGGTGGGAGGGCCTGGCACCGGCAAGACCCACCTGGCCACAGCCATTGGCGTGTCCGGCATCACCAAGCATGGCAGGCGCGTGCGCTTTTACTCCACGGTGGATCTGGTCAACGCGCTGGAGCAAGAGAAGGCACAAGGCAAGGCCGGACGCATCGCGACGAGCTTGTTGCGCCTGGACCTGGTGATCCTCGATGAGTTGGGCTACCTGCCGTTCAGCCAGGCAGGCGGTGCGCTGCTGTTCCACTTGCTCAGCCGGTTGTACGAGCACACCAGCGTGATGATCACGACGAATCTGGACTTCGCGGAATGGTCGCGTGTCTTTGGTGATGCCAAGATGACGACGGCGCTGCTGGACCGGCTCACACACCACTGCCACATCCTGGAGACGGGCAACGAGTCACACCGATTCCTGCACAGTTCCAGCACGGCCAAGAGGCGCATCAAGGCACGAGAGCAGTCTCGGATGCAGGCTGCAGCAGAGGGCAAGGCCTGAAGCTCAAAGCGAAGGGGGAAGCCGCTGCGCGGCTTCCCCCTTGATGTTCAACCAAGCCGGCCGGAAAACTCAAAACCCAGGCCAGGCTCTACACTTATCCACAGCTGACCACCCTTTGGTCGGCTACCAGCCCTGGCTCAATATTGGATCGGCACGGTGGCTCAGATTTGGATCGGCGCGGACAGTTGTTGGTATTCTTTCGCCAGCGCAGCCTCTAGGTGGGCCTTGGCGAGGAACTCACGGTTGGACAGGACCATGTCCTTGACGGCGCGGCGAAGCACGCGCTCGATGTCGGCGTGGGACAGGCCTTTGAAGAGTGCGGCGATCTTCGAGTCGTCAGTCTCGAAGTTCCGGCGCACTCCGGACAGCTTCACGGCCAGCAGCCTCTTGGCTTGCTCCAGGTTCGGCGGCTCGAAGCGGATGACCTCGTCGAAGCGCCGCCACACCGCCTTATCGAGCAACGTTTCGTAGTTCGTCGTCGCAATCAAGATGCTCGGGCCCCGGTAACCGTCCATCATCTGCAACACGGCGTTGACGGAGCGCTTCAGCTCGCCGTGGTCGTCGCTGGCGCCTCGGTCCTTGCTCAGGGCGTCGAATTCGTCGAAGAGCGCGACCACGGGACGTTCCGACACATAGTCGAAGACCTTGCGCAGATTGGCAGAGGTCTCGCCCAGCAGCGACGAGATGACGGAGTCTAGGCGAACGACCACCAGCGGCAGTTCGAGCGCGCTGGCAATGACCTCGGCGGCCAGCGTTTTGCCGCAGCCGGGGGGGCCACAGAACAGCAGGCGTTGGGCCGGTTGCAGCCCGTGGGCCAGCAGGACGTCACCACGCCGGTGCTCCATCAGTACCTCGTCCAGCGCCGACTGCGCGCAGTCGCCCAGCACGATGTCAGTCTCGTCGCGGACGGCTTGCCGCTCTTCTACCAGAGCCAGGCCGCTCTCCTTGTTGATGGGCAACTCCTTGGCGGGCAGCAGGCGCAGGTGGCCCCGGCCAGCGATAGACCGTTCGCCGTAAAGCAGCCGCTCCAGGTCGTTGGCGAGCAGGTGGTGTTTCTTCTCGCGTTCTTCACGGATGACGGCCTCCGAAGCCGCCTTGAAGCGATCCACGTCTCCGTCAATACCTGCCTTAATCAATTGTCTGAGCAACTTTGCATTGGACATACATCACCTACGGTATTGCGAATAGCGGTCTCTGATCCCTGTCAGGCAGTCTGCGTACAATGTGTTGCAACAAGACCCGGATGGCTCTTGACCGCAAGCGTCTATGCTGGTCCTGCAAGCATATGGTAACCAACTGGGCTGGCCAAAATTAGATCGCGGGCCCCAACACAAGTGGCTTACCCGCAAGGGGCTAGCTAGCTTGCCACGTATAACCAAGTCGCTACTGCGCCGGCCAGCTCGGCTGAGCTCAAAGGTTGAACGGCAGCTTTTGCGCGTTGAGTTCGATGAACCGGAAGACCGATCCCGCTGCAAAGCAGTAATCGGTGCGTAGAAACACGCTTGGCTGGCTACCGGCGATCAGTGCTCACCGATCGAGTGACCATCGCTTTTCAAACCGGTCATTCAGTGGTTGCGTGGGAAGGTCAGTCGGCTGTAATGACTGCTCAGACTGCAGGCTTGGTGGACCCTCCTGCAGTCCAGCATCCACCTCTGCGACCTTAGACTTGCACGATCGCCCCAACTGCAGTTGAGCACTTCCCGACAGGCCACACGCCAGAGCCAACAGCGATGAAAACTGACTCGCATACCTACGAGCCCCGCAACGGGCACGGATTGCCGCATGATCCCTTCAACGCCATCGTCGGTCCGCGACCCATCGGGTGGATTTCGAGCAGGAGCGCGAGCGGTCAGGTGAATCTGGCGCCCTACAGCTTCTTCAACGCTTTCAACTACGTCCCTCCCATCATCGGCTTCTCCAGCATTGGTTGGAAAGACACGGTGCGCAATATCCAGGAGACTGGCGAGTTCGCGTGGAGCCTGGCCACGCGTGAGCTGGCCGATGCCATGAACCAGACCTGTGCCGCTGTCCCGCCGGAGGTCAATGAGTTCGAGCTGGCAGGGTTGGAAGCCGTGGATTCGGAGTTGATCCGGGTGCCCAGAGTCGCCCAGAGCCCGGTGACTTTCGAATGTCGATTGACCGACATCCACCAGTTGCGTACCGCTGGCCATGAGCCGATTCCGACTTGGCTCGTGCTCGGGGAGGTGGTCAAGGTCTACATCGATCGTCGGCTGCTCAAGGACGGAGTGTTCGACACGGCCAGTTCCGGGGTGATTTTGCGCGGGGGAGGCCCAGCAGACTATTTCTCGATTGGCGATGAGCAGCGGTTCCGCATGTATCGCCCCTCGTAGCGGATGGCATGCTTCACCCCTCGGAATCAGCTTGAATCCAACATCGGTTGGGAGACCTTCGCACTCTGATTGACCCTGAACCTGTCGCAACGCAGCAGCCTTTCTTGTACGATGTCCAACATGCATCACATTTCCCTCCACATCGCCGCAGCCCGAGCCGCACGAGCCCGTCGCTCGTTGCCGTGTCCTGCGCGCGAGGTTGAAATGGTGAAGATGTAAACGACGCACCGATTTCCTCCCCCAAAGGCCACGGCTCACCCCGTGGCCTTTTTCTTTGTCCCTCCGCATGAAAGGCCCTTGACCATGAACACCGTTCAGCCACAACCTCCACAGCAGTCCCAGCATCTGATGTCTGTCACCGCACGTCCTGCCGACGTCTTCGTGCGCGGCGAAGGCGCGTGGCTGTGGGACCAGGCTGGCCGCCGCTACCTGGATTGGTTGCAAGGCTGGGCGGTCAATGCACTGGGGCATTGTCCAGCGGTCATCACCCAGGCGCTGCAGTCACAGTCCACCCAGTTGCTCACGCCCAGTCCAGCGCTGTACAACCTGCCGTCGCTGGTGTTGGCTGAGCGCCTGTGTGCGCTCAGCGGGTTCGATCAGGTCTTCTTTGGCAGCACGGGGGCGGAGGCCAACGAAGGGGCGATCAAGCTGGCCCGCAAGTGGGGGCGAACAGGGGGGCGTGCGGCGTTCGAGATCATCACCTTCGACAACGCGTTTCACGGACGGAACCTGGCGACCATGGCGGCCAGCGGCAAAGCGGGGTGGGACGCCTTGTTTCCGCCCAATATGCCGGGCTTTGCCAAGGCCACGCTGAACGACCTGGATTCAGTCCACCGGGTGTTGAGCGACCGCACGGTGGCCATCATGCTGGAGCCGGTGCAGGGCGAAGCCGGGGTGCGCCCGGCCACGCAGGCGTTTTTGCAGGCGCTACGCCAGTTGTGCGACGAGCGTGGCCTGTTGCTGATCTTTGATGAGGTGCAGACCGGCTGCGGCCGCCTGGGGGAGTTGTTTGGTTTTCAGTACTACGGCGTGAAGCCCGACATCCTGACCTTGGGCAAAGGGTTGGGGGGCGGCGTGCCCATGTCTGCTGTGCTGGCCCAGCAGCATTGCAGCGTGTTCGAGCATGGCGACCAGGGCGGCACCTATGCCGGCAATCCGCTGATGTGCGCGGTCAGCTTGGCCGTATTGCAGGAGTTGAGTCAGCCGGACTTCTTGTCGCAGGTGCGTGAGCGAGGGCAGCAGTTGCAAGAAGGCTTGCTGGAGCCGGCGCAGCGGTACGGCCTGGGTGAAGTTCGCGGGGCGGGCTTGTTGTGGGCGCTTGAACTTGGCTGCGACAACGCGGCCCAGGTGGTGCAGTCTTGCCGCGAACAAGGCTTGCTGGTGAACGCCGCGCGGCCGCACTGCTTGCGCTTCATGCCGAGGCTCAACAGCACCGAGCAGGAGATTCAGGCGGGGTTGAGCATATTGGCGGGGGTCATGACTCCACAGCGCTCCCGCGTCACACGCGGAAATTAACTGAGCTCAAAGCGGAGCACCGGGTGCCTCACGCGAGCACAGGTGTTCCACTGGCCGTCCTCTGGGCTGCCGGTCGGGCTGTCACTCCCCAAACGAGAGTGTCCCGGCCAGGTGCGTCATCACTTCTTGCAGGCGTGCCGCGTGCTGAGGGTCGTCACTGGGCGCGCCCTGCAACAACATCAGCTTGGCCAGGGCTGCACTGGTCTGATTGATCTTGCCCGCCGCTTGCCGAGCCTCCACCTTGGCCATCAGGGCGCTGGCATCGGCCCGACGTTGCTCCAGGGATGTCTCTTCACGGTGGTCGTACCAGCGTTGAAGCTCGGCACGCAGCGCCACGTTCTCGGGCTTCTGCCAGTCCTCCATGCCTGTTTCGAGGGCCGTGCTGCCATCTTCGTTGCTGCCTTGGGCGTGCAGGGGGGCGTTGGTCGTGTCAGGCGAAGCCACGAAGGCCGCCCCCTGGCCGCCAGGGTTTGCCGGAAGCGGGGCGGCGCTGCGCTGCTGCGTGGCCGCTCCGCCCACAGCGTCCTCGACAGGGGCAAGCCAGAACTGCCCCATGGCGGCGAGCCCGATGCCCGCCGCTATCAGATAAAGCCAACGTAGGGTGAACCGGGTGGATTGGATCTTGATCATGAAACAGCAGACGTGAGGTGACGTGACGAAGGAGTGGGGCAGCGAGGGATCACTTGGGCGTGACACCCCGAGGGGCCTGACTCAGTTGGCCTTTCGCATTTGTTGGGCGGCGGTCAAAGCCCGGAAAGGGCGCCAAGCTGTCGGCCACGATCCAGCGCTGCTTCGCGGCCTGGGACAGGGTCTGGCGACGATCCCGGTTTGATGCTGTCGAATCACCGGTGATCAAGAGCTTGCGCCCTCCCGACTCGATCAGGTAGCCCACGGAGCCCGGTGCGCCGCCCGCAAGGGGCAAGACGCTCAGACCCCGCACCAGCGATACGCCGCTGTCAGCCGCCTGCAGCTTGCCGGACTTGACATACGGCATCAGGCTGGTGATCGTGGCGGCAAAGGCCACCTTCTCCTGGTCTGGGGCCTGAACGTAGTGGTGGTCTGCGAGCCAGTGGATCATGGCCTCCGGGGAGGCATAGAGTTGCGCGTTCTTGAACTGGCGTTGTTCGTCACGGCCCAGCAAGCCGCTGACCTGGTGCGCGTGCAGATTGGTCAGGAACACCGCCTGAACCTCATCGGGAGAAATGCCCGCAGACTTCAGGTTCTCTGTGACCTGCCCCAGATCCTCGCCCAGACGCGCACCGCGACCCGCGTTGACCAGCACCACGGTGTTGCCTTGGCGAATCGCATACGCCGTCACGCTGTGCAGGCTTGGATCGGTCTGGAATGAGCGTGCCATGGCCTGGGGCCACTCGCTCTGCGGCAGCTTGGCGAACGGGGCCGCATCGATGACGAAGCGCTGGTCCGACAAGGCAAAGACCTCAATGTCTCCCAGTTGGTAGCGCTCGACACCCGGCACCTGAATGACGCCGGGCGCCGCCAGGGGCGGTGTGACGCTCTCAGCATGAGCAGGGCTCAGGTGTGCACCCATGCACAGGGCCATGGCTGCGAGCAATGGGGCCAACATGGTCTTCATGGGGGACTTTCCTCTGGATTGCAGGCCTCTGAGCTGGCGGCGATGGCCCCCAGCTCCGGGTCAGTGCGATCAGTTCTTCAGGTTGTCGAGAATGGCCTGTGGCACGGTGGCCAGGCGACTGCGCTGTGGGTATTGGCCCACCTTCACACGCGCCACTTCGGTGGCCGATTCGAAGTCCACCACCGACAGGTCGTTGCTTTCGCTGTTGGACACGTAGCAGCGCTTGCCGTCCGAGCTGGTGCTGGCCCAGTAGGGCTTGGAGCCGGAGGGGAGGATGCGGTCGGTCGTCATGGACGGCACGGACGCGACCACGATGTAGTTGTCGATCGTGCCGGCCATGCACAGCTTGGTCTCGGCGCCGTTGATGGCCATGCCGTGGAAGGCCGAGTTCAGCGGATAGTCGTCCTTGGTCTTGAAGTGTTCCTTGGCGTAATCGCTCATCGGGATCTCGACCTTGTTGAGCACCTTGCCGGTGGCCATGTCCACCTTGGCGTAGCCGTTGAGGTAAGACATTTGCAGGTAGGTGAGCTTGCCGTCACGGGTGATGACGTTCGGGCGAATGCCGTAGGGCAAGGTCCACTTGTTGACCACCTGGAAGGTTTTGGCATCCACCACGGTCATCTGCTTTTTGCCTTTGAGGGCGTTCATGGCGTAGGGCAGGGGGATGATGCCCAGGCTGGAGTTGTAGATGTACTTGCCGTCGGGCGAGTAGTCGTTCTGGTGCGGGAAGGCGCCGGTCGGCACCTTGGCGACTTGCTTGCCGGTGGCGGTGTCGATCACGAAGAAGTTGCCGGCGCTGGTGGCCGAGACGGCAATGTGCTTGCCATCGGGGCTGATGCCCATGTGGTCGGCGTTGATGCCGGGGATCGGGAAGCGCCAGAGGATGCGGTGATCAGGCGAGCTCAGGTCGATGGCGATCACGTCCGACAGGTTCGAGCGCGAGATGAAGACGGTCTTGCCATCCAGCGAGACGGCGATGTCATCGACGAAGCGGTCGCCGCCTTTGGTGGCTTTGGCGACCTCGTAGGTCGCACGCCGGATGATGTCCATCTCGGCCAGGCGTTCCTTGAGGTCGGGGATGGCGTTGACGTAACCCAGCCTGTTCAGCGATGTTTCGTCCACGAAACTCAGGGTGCCGCCGGCGGAGTCGCCCACGACCAGGATCTTCTTGGCGGATTGGGCGAAGGCTGGATTCGATGCGGTGCCAGCGAGCAAAGCAACACAGGCGAGGGCCACACGGCCCGCTGCAGCAAGATGGTTTCTGTTGGTCATTCCATGTTTCCTCGGTTGTGGGGGCGAACCGCCAGCAGGCGCCGTGAACGCAGTCAGTCGGCGCGAGTGGCTGCCGCGATGGTGATCAGCCAAGGTCTGGAATAACGTGTGGTATTTAACAATCTCCGGGTTTTCGATGGGGCATGTTCTGCGTCACCCCCTCATTCGCAGGGGTGTCATCGCGCTGCCGGGAAGGAGGCGGGTACTCGGCATCGATTTTGGCCATCTCACACAGGCGTGGCCAGTCGGTCACCGTGACCCGGCGGTAGCTCAGGCTCACAATGCCTTGGTCTTGCAGCACCTTCAACCCGGCGGCCACGGTTTGACGCGTCACGCCCAGGGTTTCTGCGAGTGAGCCTTGATTCAGCGGGGAAATGCGGCCCACGAGGTCAGGTATGGCCGTGCCGCCTTGCGTGACCGTCATCGCAATGACGCGGGCGAGCCTGGCTTGCGTGTCCAACCTCGCGATGGCTTCCAGCGCGAAGAACAGCAACCTGGTTTTCTGCGCCATCAAGACCGCCAGCCTGAAGCTCCACTGTGGGTCGGTGCGGACCAGTTCATGGAGTCGCGCAGGAGAGACCCTCAGAAGCACCGTGGGCCCCACGGCCAGTGCGTCGTGTGTGCGTGGCAAGCCGTCAAAGAAGGCGATTTCTCCAAACCAGGTGGGGGGCGAGATCACGCTGAACAGGTTCTCTTGTCCGTTGGGGGCGATTCCGGTGACACGCAGACCTCCCTCCAGGACGCAGTAGATGCCGTCGAAGCTGTCACCGCGCAGGAACAGCTGCTGCCCTGCACCCAGGTGCAGCACCGTGGCTTCGCTGAGCAGGTCTTGTGCGGCCGCAGCTGGCAACCCGTTGAACCACAGACTTTTTTGCAGCACCGGCAGGTAGTGCTTGGGGTCGGATGTGGGCAAGGCAAGCTCCTCAAGCCTGGCGCAGACACTCGATGATGCTCAGGCGCGCCGCCCGCCAGGCCGGGATGAAGCCGCCCACCACGCCCATGAACAGCGCAAAGGCCAGGGTCTGAAACGCCACGCTGGCGGTGAAGCGGAAGCGAAAGGCCATTTCCGAGAAGTTGGCGTAGTTCACCGTGGACACGTCCACGCTCTGCAGCAGCGAGGCGGCTCCCAGACCGATCAGCCCACCCACCAGTGACAGGCCCAGCGATTCGCCCAGGAAGGCGATCAGCACCGCTTCCTTGCGAAAACCCAGTGCGCGCAGCGTGCCGATCTCGCCAATGCGCGAGGCCACAGCCGCGAACATGGTGATCATGGCGCCCACGATGGCCCCGATCGAAAAAATCACCGACAAGGACATGCCCAGCAGCTTGATGAAGCGCGACATGGATTCCGACTGCTCGGCGTAGAACTGCGTCTCGCGCTTCACGTCGAGTTGCAGTCGTGGGTCGGCGTCCACCGCCTGGCGGGCGGCCTCCAGCGCATCGGGGCGCGACAGGCGGAACAAGATGGTCGAGTAAGCCGGCCGGCGGAAGGCCTGCATGGCCTGGTGTGAGTCCGCCCACAGCTCCGAATCAAAGGCGCTGCGGTCGGCGTCCATGATGCCCACCACGGTCCAATCGCGCCCCGCAAAGTGCAGGATGTGGCCCACCTCGACGTTGGCAAAGCCCTTGGCGATGGCCTTGCCGGCCACGATCTCGGAGGTGCCGGGGCGGAACATGCGCCCCTCCAGCAGCTTCACCTGAGGTCGCAGGCTGATGCCGAACTCCGACATGCCGCGCATGATGACGTTGGCCATGGTGCCGTCGCGCTTGGGCAGGTTGTTGAGCACCACCACCTCGCGCGACACCATCTTGCGGCCCAGGTTGTCGTTGGCCACGCCGGGCAGGGTGTCGATGGCGTTGGCCTGGTCGCGGGTGATGTTGGAGTTGATCTCGGTGACGGCCGCCTTGCGCATCACCACCACGTTGTCGTCCTGGCCGGTGGCCACCATGGTCTCGCTGATGCCTTCGCTCATCATCAGCACGGTGGCGAACACGAACACCACCAGGGCCATGCCGCCGGCGGTCAGCACCGTGGTCACCCGGCGCACCCACAGGTTGCGCATCACATAAGACAGGGGAATGGCTCGCATGGGTGTTCTGCCTCAGGCCACGTGGCGCAAGCCTTGCACGATGTCGATGCGCGACATCTTCCAGGCCGGCCAGGCGGCGGCCAGCAGGCCCACCACCAAGGCCGCCAGGGCCTGGTACACCAAGGTGGTTTGCGACACCTCGAAGACCTTGAACAAGGTGCCCGTTTGCTGCACGAAGGCTGCGGTGAGCGGGAAGGTGAGGGCGATGCCGGCCGCGCCGCCAATCACGGCAATCATCAGACTTTCGCCAAACAGCAGCTTGACCACGAAGGCGGGCGAAAAGCCCAGGGCCTTGAGCGTGGCGTACTCGGCCAGGCGCTCGCGCGCGGTCATCGTCATGGTGTTGGCCATCACGGCCATGATGATGAGGATGACGACAAAGCTCACCGCGCGAATGGCCATCAGCACGGTCTGGCTCATGGCCACCATGCCGAGCTGAAACGACTTCTCGGTCTCGGTCTTGGTTTCGGCGTTGGAGTTGCGAAACAGCGCGTCAATCTCTTGCGAGATGGCCGATGCGCGGCTGGGATCGCTGATGCCGACCACATACAGGGCCACTTGCTCGGCCGCCAGGTTGCCCAGGCGTTTGCGCAGGTTCTCGGACAGCAGCGACCAGTGCATCAGCATGATGCTCTCATCCGTGGCCGGATCGGGTGAGGCGTAGATGCCGCGGACCGTGAAGCTCCAGTTGCCGGGGTAGATGGTGCCGCTGAGCGGGATGGTGTCGCCCACCTTCCAGCCAAAGCGCTGGGCCAGGTCGCGACCGATGATGGCACCCTGGCGGTCGGCCATGAAGGCGGCGCGCTCGGCGTCGCTCACCTGGTACTCGGGGTAGAGGGCGAAATAGCTGGGGCCATCGACCGCGAAGCGGGCGAAGAAGTTGCGGCGGTCCAAGTAGATGCCACCAAACCAGTTGGCCCAGGTCACGCCGCTCACACCTTCGATCTTGCGGATGCGTTCGGCGTAGTAGCGTGGCAGGGGCTGGCCCACCGAGATGGCGCTGCGGGTGATCAGGCGTGTGCTGGACGTGCCTTCCACGCCGGCGTACCAGGCGTCGACGATGGTGCGCAGCAGCCCGAAGGCGCTGATGGCCACCACCAGGCCCACCATGGTCAGCAGGGTGCGCAGCTTGTGCCGGAAGGCGTTTTTCAGCAGGAGCTTGAAGAGGAACATCAGTGCGCGTCGCTCGGGTCGTCCACCAGCACGCCCTTTTCCAGGTGGATCATGCGGCTGGCGCGGGCGGCGGCCTTGGGGTCGTGCGTCACCATCACGATGGTCTTGCCCAGGTCGTGGTGCAACTCGTCCATCAGGGCCAGCACCTCTTCGCCCGTGGCGCGGTCGAGGTCGCCTGTGGGTTCGTCGGCCACGATCAGCGTGGGGTCGGTCACCAGGGCGCGGGCAATGGCCACGCGTTGCTGTTGGCCGCCCGACAGCTCGTTGGGGTAGTGGTCCATGCGGTCGGCCAGGCGCACCATCTCCAGCGTGGCCTCCACATGGGCCTTGCGCTGCTTGCGGGTCAGGTTGGTCAGCAGCAAGGGCAGTTCCACGTTCTCGAAGGCTGTCAGCACCGGCATCAGGTTGTAGAACTGAAAGATGAAGCCCACGTTTGCCGCGCGCCAGTCGGCCAGGGCAGTTTCGTCCAGCGTGGCAATGTCTACCCCGGCGATGCGGATGGTGCCGGAGGTGGGCTGGTCAATGCCCGCGATCAGGTTGAGCAGGGTGCTCTTGCCCGAGCCGCTGGGGCCCATCAGCGAGACGAACTCGGCGCGGCGCACGGCCAGGTTGATGTCTTTCAGCACCGGGATGGGTTGGCCACCGCGGCTGTAGGTCTTGCTGAGGTGGTCGATGCGGATCAGCGTGTCGTCGGTGCTGCTCTCAGGCGCTTCATGCGTGGCGTTCATACTGCGAAGCCCTCGCCTCAGGACGTGGCCAGGCGCACGCGAGCGCCGTCAGACAGTCGAGCGGGTGGCGTGCCCACCAGCTTGTCGCCTTGCTTGAGTTCGCCGCTGATTTCGCGCAGGTCACCCAACTGGCGACCCAGGGTCACAGGCACGGCCTGCGCCACCTCCTTGCCGTCCACCGAGGCAATGCGGTACACCACGCTCTTGCCCTGGTCCGTGACGATGGCGTGAGCGGGCACGGCCAGTACGGTCTTTTGATCGGCGGCACTGATGTCTTGCGACAGGAAACTGACCTTGGCGCTCATTTCGGGCAGGATGCGGGCGTCGAGCTGCTCGAAGCGGATCTTGGTCATGACCGTGGCCTTGGCACGGTCCACCGTGGGCACGATGCCCGAGACGCGACCCTTGAAGCGCACGCCGGGCAGGGCGTCCAGCACGATCTCGACGGGCTGGCCCACTTGGGCTTTGGAGAGGTTGCCCTCCGACACATCGGCCTCGACTTCGAGCGTGCTCATGTCGGCCATGGTGACCACGGCCCCTTGGGCGCCGGCCGCGCTCGACATGGGGGTGATGATGTCGCCCACGTTGGCGTTCTTCACCAGCACCACGCCGTCAAAGGGGGCGCGGATCTCGGTGTAGTCCAGGGCCACTTTTTGAGCCTTGAGCTGGGCGCGGGCCTGCTCCAGCGCGGCCTGGCCTGCGGCGGCCGCCGCGAAGGCCGCTTTGTTCTTGCTCACCGTGGTGTCCACCATTTGCGGCGAGATGAAGCCCTGGCCTTCGAGGCTGCGCGCGCGCGCGGTTTCGGCGCGGGCGTTGATCAGCTGCACCCACAGTTGCTTGTGGTTGGCTTCGGCCTGCAGAACGGCGGCCTCGGCACCCAAGATCGCGGCCTGGATGTCGCTGGCATCCAGACGGGCCAGCAACTCGCCGCGCTTGACCTGAGAGCCCTCGCGCACGTTCAACTCCAGCAGTCGGCCCGAGGCCTTGGACGCCACGGCGGCACGCCGCTGGGCCACCACATAGCCCGAGGCAGTCAACTGCACATACTGCTGCGAGGGCGTGCTCAAGACCACCGAGGTGGTGCTCACTTCGGTGGCGCGCGGCATCCACGCATACGCTGCGGCGCCCACGGCCAGGCCACCCAGCAGCAACCAGGTCGTCACCCCGGACTTCTTGCGCACCGGCGCCTGCGCGCTGCGGTCGATCTTCAGTTTGGACAGGGCGGAGGCCTGGGGTACTTCATGGCTGCTCATGGCGGGCGGGGCAAGATTGGGCGATCAGGCGTGCGGCGGTCACCGTGCCACACACCGGGTTGATGTCCTGTCGCAACTGGCGTGCGCGTGCGTGCAGGGTGGGGTCATGGATCAGGCGATGCAGGGCCTGCTCAAAGGTTTTGCCGCGGGCCTTGCGTGGTGGCACGCTCAGGGCTGCACCCAGGCGCACCAGGCGCGCGGCGTTGTCGGGTTGGTCCATGCCGAAGGGCACCAGCAACTGCGGCACCCCGGCGTGCATCACCTGCGAGGAAATACCGCAACCGGCCGTGTTCACCACCGCATGGCAGCGCGGGAACAGCGCGCCCACCGAGGCCCAGGGCACGGTGATCTGGCCTGCGGGCAGGGGGCCGGTCAGCGCGTTCTGGCCAGCCAGGAAAATGGCCCGTACGCCCAGGCGCGCGCACAGCTTCGACCAGCCGGGGTAAAAGCGCGCGGCCTGGAACCACAACGACGAGCCCAGGCTGAACAGCAAGGGCGGAGGGCCGTCTTGCAGGAAGGCTTCCAGCTCGTCGGACAAGGGGGCCGTGTTGCCGTCAAAGAAGTTGAAGCCGGCAAAGTCCACCGGACCGGGCAGGTCGGTGGGCATGGGCTGGCGCATCATCTCGGGTGCCATCATGGCCACGCTGCCCCAGGGCGAGATGCAACCTTCGAAGATCGGGTTGCGGGCCGGGTCGAACATGCCGTACTCGCGCGCCTTGTCGTCCAGCGGTTTGATGAAGTTGCGGCCCGAGTTGCGCAGGGTGCGGAACCACCGACGGTAGCGCTCCTCACCAAGCAGGCGCGGCCAGGGGCGCAGCGACAAGGCATTGGAGACCACCGGAGGGTCTTGGGCACTGTGCAGGCTCAGGGTCAGCGCCTGCAGGATGACGGACTTCCAGGGCAGGCCGCGCTTGTGCGCCACCATGTGGGCCCAGGGCGTGGTGGGAGGCGCCACCAGCAGGTCGGCGCCTTCGCAGGCCGCGTCCAGCTCGGCGCAGATCTGGTCCATGTAGGGATAGACCAGCTTCTCCATCACGAACTTGCCACCTAGCAGCGGGTGAAAGGCTTTTTGCAGGCGCTCGGCCTGGGTCAGGCCCAGATCGCGTTCATGCTGGCTGTGGTGCGGGGCGGCGGGCGCGTACTCCACGCCATGCGCGGTCACCAGGTCCCGAAAGAAGTCCGAGGTGGCCAGCACCGGGCGGTGGCCCAGGGCCTGCAGCTGCTTGGCCAGACCAATGAAAGGCACAACGTCGCCATGTGTCCCAAAGGTGGTGAGCACGATGCGACGAGAAGCAGCGGTGTCTGGCGCGGAGCTTGGCATGTGCCCTCTGGGTTGATCGACAACGACTCTGCCGAGGCAGGGACACCCAGACTGGCTGGGCTTGTTGTCAGACTAAGCCAGCGTGAATTGCTTCACGGTTAGGGAATGCCAGATCACCCCCCCAGAAAGAGGGTGTGGGCGCGTTGCCCATGAGTGTCGCCAATCAGGCGGTGAGCGTGCCGCCCAGGCTCAAAGTGTCGCGGGCCAGTTCGGTGATGCGACCCCAGTCGCCCGCCCGCACCGCCGAGGTCGGGGCCAGCCACGAGCCGCCCACACATGCCACATTCGGCAAGGCCAGGAAGTTGGAGGCCGTGTCAAAGGTGATGCCCCCGGTCGGGCAAAACACCGCATCGGCAAAGGGCCCGTGAAAAGCCTTGAGCATGCCCACGCCACCCGCTTGCTGGGCGGGGAAGAATTTGAAGCGGTTCAGGCCGGCGTCCATCGCGGTCATCAGCTCGGAAGCCGTGGCCACGCCAGGCAACAGCGGGGTGGGCGCACCACTGTGCAGGGCACTGAGCAGGCGCGGCGTCAGCCCGGGGGACACGGCCAGATGGGCGCCGGCATGGGCCACGGCTTCCCACTGC
Organism: Aquabacterium sp. G14; assembly: GCF_037482285.1. Taxonomy (NCBI): domain Bacteria; kingdom Pseudomonadati; phylum Pseudomonadota; class Betaproteobacteria; order Burkholderiales; family Sphaerotilaceae; genus Aquabacterium; species Aquabacterium sp. G14. The sequence continues at coordinate 43,846 of NZ_JBBEYB010000018.1, read as the reverse complement.
TCGGGCGTGGTCACCGTGCCAGCGGCCACCAGGGCCTCGGGCACCTCGCGCACCAGGGTGCGGATCACGTCCAGCGCCGCCGGGGTGCGCAGCGTCACCTCCAGCACCTGCACGCCGCCGGCCAGCAGCGCACGCGCCAGCGGTACGGCGTCGTCCACCCGGTCGATCACCAGCACCGGGATCACCGGGCCGCGGGTCAATGCCTTCTCCAGTGTCAGTTCGTCACCCTTCATGCTTCGCTTTGCTCCGTCCCACCAAAGGTCATGGCACCTTGTTCGGCGCCGCTCACCATCTGCCGCAGGCCGCCAAACAACTCGCGGCCTACGCCCACATGGGCGTCACTCACGTCCAGCGCCAACTCGGTGCGATCAGCCCACTCGACCTCGGGCACCAGAGCCTGCAGCGTACCCGCTTCGGCGTCCAGCCGGACCAGATCGCCGGTGCGCAGCTTGCCCAGTGGCCCGCCCGCCAGCACCTCGGGTGTCACGTGGATGGCCGCCGGCACCTTGCCCGATGCGCCCGACATGCGCCCATCGGTCACCAGCGCCACCTTGAAGCCCTGGTCTTGCAGATTCGTCAGCAGCGGGGTGAGCGCATGCAGCTCGGGCATGCCGTTGGCGCGTGGGCCCTGGCCGATGACCACAGTGACCACATCGCGGTTCAGCTCGCCTCGCTGGTAGGCCTCGTGCAAGGCCTGCTGGTTGTGCACGACCAGCGCAGGCGCCTCGACCACGCGGTGTGCGGGCTTGACGGCCGACACCTTGATCACAGCGCGGCCCAGATTGCCTTGCAGCAGCTTCAGACCGCCATCCGGGGAGAAGGGCGCCTGCACGGTGGCGATGATGCTGGGGTCGCCACTGTGCGCAGGGGCTTCCACCCATGTCAAGGTGCCGTTCTGCAGCACCGGTTGCCGGGTGTAGTGCCGTAGGCCCTCGGGTCCGGCTACGGTGCGCACATCCGGGTGCAGCAGACCGGCGTCCAGCAACTCGCGGATCACCAGGGCCATCCCGCCCGCGGCCTGAAACGCGTTCACATCGGCGCTGCCGTTGGGATAGACGCGGGCCAGCAGTGGCACGACGCTGGAGAGCGCATCGAAGTCATCCCAGTTGATGACGATGCCCGCTGCCCGTGCCATGGCCACCAGGTGCAGGGTGTGGTTGGTGGAGCCCCCGGTGGCCAGCAGGCCCACGATGCCGTTGACCACGGCGCGCTCGTCCACCACCTGGCCCACAGGCGTGTACTGCGGCCCCTGGCGGGTGAGCTGGGCCACACGTTGCGCCGACGCGCGGGTCAGCGCCTCCCGCAAGGCGGTGCCTGGGGACACAAAGGCCGTGCCCGGCAGGTGCAGGCCCATGATCTCCATCAGCATCTGGTTGCTGTTGGCGGTGCCGTAAAACGTGCAGGTGCCCGGCCCGTGATACGACTTTTCTTCGGCGGCCAGCAAGGCGGCATCGTCCAGCTCGCCGGCAGCGTGGCGCTGGCGCACCTTGGCCTTGTCTTCGTTGCTCTGGCCCGTGCCCATCGGGCCAGCCGGCACAAAAATGGTGGGCAGGTGGCCAAAGCTCAGCGCGCCAATCAGCAGGCCCGGCACGATCTTGTCGCACACGCCCAGGCACAGCGTGGCGTCGAACATGTTGTGGGACAAGGCCACGGCGGTGGCCATCGCGATCACGTCGCGCGAAAAGAGCGACAGCTCCATGCCCGGCTGGCCCTGCGTCACCCCATCGCACATCGCGGGCACGCCGCCGGCAAACTGCGCCGTGGCCCCCACCTCGCGCGCGGCCTGCTTGATCCAGTCCGGGTAGGCCGCCAGCGGCTGGTGGGCTGACAACATGTCGTTGTAGCTGGAGACGATGGCGATGTTGGGCGCGCGCTGCTGACGCAGCCAGATCTTGTCGCCCGCCGGGGCCGCGGCGTAGCCGTGGGCCAGGTTGGTGCAGCCCAGTTGCGCCCGCTCGACCGCGTTGTCGCGCACCGCCGCGTCGATGCGCTGCAGGTAGGCCGTACGCGTGGCCGCGCTGCGAGCCCGGATGCGGTCGGTCACCGCCCGCACCGTGTCGTGAAGAGGGGGATGCTGGGGAGCAGTAGGCATGGCTCATTATGATGGGCTGATGCCTGAGCTGTCTTGTCCCCCCTCGCTGCACCACACTTTTCACCACGCCGCCGATCCGGCCCTGCTGGCGCTGGACCTGGCCGACCATGTCGCCGCTTTGTTGCGCCAGGGGTTGGCCGAGCGCGGGCGGGCCCTGCTGATCGTGTCAGGGGGCAGCACGCCTGTGCCGTTTTTTCAGGCCCTGGCCCGCTGCGCGCTCGACTGGTCTGCGGTCACGGTGACCTTGGCCGACGAACGCTGGCTGCCGCCCGATCATCCGGACAGCAACGCAGCCCTGGTGCGCACTCACCTGCTGAAAGCCCATGCGGCAGCAGCCCACTTCGTGCCCCTGTACAACGGTGCCACCACCCCCGCCGAGGGGGTGCCCGCGCTCGAAGCTACCTTGGCCGCGCTGTCCTGGCCGGCCGATGCGGTGGTGTTGGGCATGGGCGGCGATGGTCACACCGCCTCGCTCTTCCCCGACGCGCCCGAACTGCCCTATGCCCTGCTGGACGCGGCGCCCGCCCGCTGCCTGGCCGTGGAGGCACCCCTGCCGCCCAATGTCCCCGTGCCCCGCGTGAGTCTCACACGTCGGGCCTTGCTCGACACGCGCCAACTCATCGTCCACCTCACAGGGGAAGACAAGCTGGAGTTGCTGCACCAGGCCATGTTGCCGGGTGACGTGGCCGAGTACCCCATCCGCGTCGCGCTGCAACAGCACACCGTGCCTTGCCACATCTTCCACGCCTGATGGCGCAGCTCTGAACAGGAAAGAAAAAACCGCATCCGGCCGGTAAGCACAGATGCGGTTGGCGGGGACGCCGCAAGGCGTGCGGCCCGTCGTCCTTTACTTGGCCATCTTCGGGCGCAGGGTGCGCGCCGGCGAGCTGGGGAAGGAGTGACGCAGGATGCGCCACAGCACCTGTCCAAACTGCTTGACCATCGAGCCGGTGTTGTAGTGCTGGCCGTAACGTTGGCAGATGTCGCGCACCTGCACGGCCATCTCGGCGTAGCGGTTGGCGGGCACATCCGGGAACAGGTGGTGCTCAATCTGGTGGCTCAGGTTGCCCGTCATCACGTTCAGCAAGAAGCCGCCGCTCAGGTTGGACGAGCCGGCAATCTGGCGCACATACCAGTGGGCGCGGCTGTCGTTCTTCAGCACGCTCTTGGGGAAGGTCTGCACGTCGGTCGTGAAGTGGCCGCAGAAGATCACTGTGTAGGTCCACAGGCTGCGGATCACGTTGGCCACCGCGTTACCGGCCAGCACCACCAGGAAACCCGGCCCAGCCAGCAGCGGCCAGATCAGGTAGTCCTTGATCAGTTGACGACGCATCTTGACCAGAGCGGGCTGTGCAATCTGGAACATCTGCTTGTTGTTGACGCGGCCTGTCAGCCAGCGACCCAGGCGCAGGTCCTGAATGGCCACACCCCACTCGAACAGGATGGCAAAGATGATGGCGTAGATCGGTTGACCCAGGCGAGCCGGGTGCCATTTCTGCTCGGGGAACAGACGCAGCACGCCATAGCCCAGGTCCTCGTCCATGCCGTGGATGTTGGTGTAGGTGTGGTGACGGAAGTTGTGGGTCTTGCGCCAGTTGTCGCTGGTGCCCATGATGTCCCACTCGAAGCTCTTGCCGTTCAGCGTGGGGTCCCCCATCCAGTCATACTGACCGTGGATGACGTTGTGGCCCAGCTCCATGTTGTCCAGGATCTTGGACAGACCCAGAATCACGGCGCCCAGGGCCGCGGTGCCGAACACCCAGCCTTCAGGCAGGAACCACGCCACCATCAACAGCGCGCGGCCCAGGATCTCGGAGTAGCGCACGGCCTTGTACACATTGCGGATGTAGCGTGCATCGCGCTCACCGAGGTCGGCCACGGTGCGGGCGCGCAGGTCGTCAATCTCGGCGCCGAAGCGCTCCAGTTCGTCGCCACTCAGAACGCGGCTGGTCGGTTTGCTCATGTCAGCAATCACTTTCACAGGTCAAGCGTGAGGTCGGTGCGGGCGCGTGTCATGCAAATGCGCACGTCAATGCCCGGCTGGGCGTCTTGTTCGCCCGACTGCATGTCGAGGGTGGTGCCTTCGGTGCGGGTACACACGCAGGTGCGGCACACGCCCATGCGGCAACCCACCTTGGGCTTGAGCCCCTGGGCTTCCAGTGCATCCAGAATCGACAGATTGGTGGGGATTTCGAGGTCGCGTCCGCTGGCCGCCAGGTGCACCTTCACCGTGGCGGTGGCCGCATCGGCCACCGTGATGGGTGCCACGGGCGTGAACCCCTCGGCCGTGAAGCTGCGCACCTGGCCTTCCGTCAGGCCGCGGGCCGCATCGACAAAACCACTGGGGCCGCAGGCGTACACCTGCTTCGCCGACAGGTCACCCACCACGCGGGCGAGCTGTTCTGCACTGATCAGGCCCGATTCTTCGCCTTGCAGCAGTTGCGGCTCTTTCTCCAGCACGAACTGCAGCTTGAAGCGGGGGAACTGGGTCGCCAGTTCGCGCAATTCGCGGACGAAACACAACTCGGCACGGGTCTTGGCCCAGTAGATCAGGGTCAGGTCTACCGGCATGTTTTGCGCGACCAGGCTGCGCGTCAGGCTCATCAAGGGAGTGATGCCGCTGCCAGCTGCCAGGAACAACCATTCACCCTCGGGCTTGGCGGGCAAGGTCATCTCGCCAAAGGCGGGGCCCAATTCCAGCACGTCGCCCACCTGCGTGTGTTGCACGAGGTGGGTGCTCAGCACGCCCTTGTCCACCCGCTTGATGGTGAGCGACAGGCGGCCGTCGCGGCGCGGAATACCCGTGAGGCTGTAGCTGCGCGTCGTGCGGCGGCCATTCACCTCGGCGGTGACGTTGATGTGCTGCCCCGGTACGAACGTGCCGCAGTGCGCGTTGGGCTTGAGCAGCAAGGTGACGGTGTCCAGCGCCTCGACCTTGCGTTCAACCACGCGGGCCAGCGGGCGGTCCCACGACCAGGCCGGGTTCAACTTGCTGACCCAGAAATCGAAGATGCCCGGGTTCACGAAGGGTGCCACCACCTTGCGCAAAGCGCTGGGTGCCACATTGGCCTGGCCACGAGAAGCGGAGTAGGAAACGGTCACAGAGGCGGTTCTTGAATCTTGATGGACGAAGTATACGCACAAGCGAACATTTGTCTATACACTTGTGCATTAATTGCTGGGCGATATGATGTTGCCTTGGCCACCCACACCATGAGCAGCATCCTGACCGCGCTATCTGACATCCCTGTGAACAAGCCCACCACGCCGGGTACGCCTGGGCGAAAAGCCGTCATTTCACGAGATGACATCATTGAGGCCGCCTTGAAGTTGGCTGGGCCCAATCGCAGCGTGTCGACCTTGAGTTTGCGCGAAGTGGCGCGAGAAGCAGGCATTGCCCCCAACAGCTTTTATCGACAATTTCGGGACATGGACGAGTTGGCCGTGGCCCTGATCGAGCGCGCCGGGGAATCGCTGCGGCAGATCATTGGTGAGGCCCGAAAGCGTGCCAGCACCGACCGCAGCGTGGTACGCGGCTCCGTCGAGGCCTTCATGGAGCAACTGCGAAGCGACGACAAGTTGCTGCACATTCTCTTGCGCGAGGGCTCGGTGGGCTCTGACGCTTTCAAACAGGCGGTGGACCGTCAGCTCAACTACTTTGAGGAAGAGTTGCGACTGGACTTGATCCGTCTGGCCGAAGTGAACAAGACCGGTTTGTTTGAGCCGGCCTTGACGGCGAAGGCCATCACCCGTTTGGTGTTCGCCATTGGGGCCACGGTGATGGACGCGCCGCCTGACAAACTCCATGAGTTGACCGAGCAACTGGTGCTGATGGTGCGGATGATTGTGACCGGCACGCAAACCCTGGCGGTGACCGGGGTGACCGAGCGTTGAGTCCCAGGGTGTCAGGCCGTTGGGGCCTCGCTCTCAGCGGCCGCCGCAATCTCGCGCAGCGCACGCTCGTACACCTCCACGGGCTGGCCGCCTGAAATGAGATGCCGGTTGTTCACGATCACGGCCGGTACAGAGTGGATGCCGTGACTGGTGTAGAACGACTCTTGCTCACGGACCTCGTCGGCAAACTCGTCACTTTGCAAGATGGCGCGGGCGTGATCCACATCCAGCCCAGCCTCTGAGACGGCGGCCAGCAGCACCTCTGGTTGGTCCATGGCCTGGCGGTCTCGGTGACAGGCTTGCAGCAGGGCCAGCTTCAGTGCCACTTGTCGCTCCGGATATTCGACGGCGGCCCAGTGCAGCAGACGGTGGGCCTGGAAGGTGTTGTAGATGCGACCGCGGCCGTCAGGGCTGAATTCAAAGCCCGCCTCGGCACCGCGCAGCCGAATGGTCTCGCGTATCTGCGCTTGTTGCTCTGGGGTGCTGCCGTACTTTTCGGTCAGGTGCTCACCAATGTCCTGGCCGCCTGGGGCCATGCGGGGGTTCAGCTCAAACGGTTGGCATTGCAGCCGGGCCTGGACCTCGTCCTGGAGGCGCGCCAAGGCCTGCAGCAGCGACGACAATCCAATGGCACACCATGGGCAAGAGATATCAGAAACAAAGTCAATCTTGAGTGTGGCGGACATGGTGTGGCAGGTGTCAACAGGATGGTTCATCGTACCCAACTCGGCAAATCCTGCTGTTTGACGCGGCCAAGGCCTCAGGGTTAGCCCGGTTTGCTCATGTGCTGTGTCCAACTGGACACACCAGAGCCAACTGTATGCGCTATGGTTCCAGCATACATAGCAATTCAAGTTGAGGAAGCCGATGTTCTGCACGCAATGTGGGGCGCAAAACCACCCTGAAGACAAGTTCTGTGCGGCGTGCGGCGCACAAACTGGAGTTGCAGGCCAAGATAACCCCACAGCTGGGCAGTCAGGCCATCATTTGCAGTTTTACGCTGGGCTTGCCTTGCGCCATGGGCGTCCCGTTGCGGGTCAACCCATTCAGCCCTCGCAGGCCAGTCAACGGACTGAACAAGAGCAACAAAGAGTTGATTACAACAGGAGTTCGGGCATTGACTGGTATCTCTGGGTGTTGAAGAAGTACGCGGTGTTCAGCGGCCGTGCGCAACGGGCTGAGTACTGGTACTTTGTGTTGTTCAACTGCTTGGCCATCATTGGGTTGGTGATCATCGACAGCATCACGGGCAGCTTCGATGACGATGCGGGTATCGGGTTGTTGAGCGGCCTGTACTATTTGGGTGTGTTGCTGCCCAGTCTGGCCGTCACGGTCCGCCGCTTGCATGACACCGGTCGCAGTGGCTGGTGGATGCTCATCGCCTTGCTGCCCTTCTTGGGGGGCTTGATCTTGTTGTTCTTTACGGTGCAAGACAGTCAGCCGGGCGGTAATCAGTATGGGCTCAACCCCAAGGGGGTGAGTTGACCGGATGGCGTAGGAGGTTTCATGGCGATTGGCTGGCTCACGGTTCTGTCTCAGGTCCCTTGGACGGAGGTCATCAACAACGCTCCCAAGGTGGCTGAAGGCGCCAAGAAGTTGTGGAAGTCCGTTTCAGGCAAGACAGGGAGCGCCGCGCCGCAGAGCGGTCCGATGCCGGCTCCTGCGCCCGCCGAGGCGCTCAACCCCGCGGCCCTGGAGTTGCGCATCCGCGAGCTGGAAGGTGTGGTGGCCGAGTTGCACGCCCAGATGTTGGCCTCGTCAGAGTTGACCAAGCAGTTGGCCGAGCAGAACGCGCAATTGGTTCAGCGCATTGAGCGAAATCGGGTGCGCACGATCTGGTTGGCTGTTGTGAGCGTCGGTGCGGTGGTGCTGGCGGTGGCGGCCTTGTCGGCGCAGGCCTAGTCTGGCAGAGTGGGCGAAGGCCACCGCGTCACGATCGCATGGGGTGGCGCTTTCGCAGTTTCAACATCAGGGGATCCGAGATGACGATGATGTTCGAGCTGAGCAAAAGCTCAGACGGCCAGTTCCGCTTTGTGCTCAAGGCGGACAACGGTGAAACCGTACTGACCAGCGAGTTGTACCAGTCCAAAGCCTCGGCCGAGAACGGCATCGCATCGGTCAAGTCCAACGCCAACAACGATGCCCGTTACGAGCGGCAGGTATCGGCCAATGGCAAGCCTTATTTCAACCTCAAGGCAGCCAACGGGCAGGTCATCGGCAGCAGCCGTCTCTACGAGGTCGAGACCTCGCGCGAGGCCGTGATCGCCTCCACACAGCGGCACGCCGCCCAGGCCGAGGTCAAGGACCTGACTTGACCTGGCCTGCTGGCGAGGCAAAGCACAGCTGGTTGCGACCGCTGTGCTTGGCTCGGTACATGGCCTGATCGGCGGTGGCGATCAGTTCCGTCATGTCGGTGGCATCGTCCGGGAAGCAGCTGATGCCGATGCTGGCCCCGCACTGCAGCAGCTTGCCTTCGTAGAGCACCGGTTGGCGCAACACGTCCACCATGCGCTGAGCGATCTGGGTGATTTCATCGCGGTTGTCGGCGCCGTCGAGCAAGATGATGAACTCGTCCCCACCCAGCCGCGCCACGGTATCGACTTCTCGCACCAGCGCCCCCATGCGCTGGCTCATCAGCTTGAGCACATCATCACCGGCGGCATGGCCCTCGTTGTCGTTGATGTCCTTGAAGTTGTCCAGGTCGATGAAGAGCAGCGCCAGTTGGCTTTGGTGACGCCGGGCACGGGCCATGGCCTGCGTCAGACGGTCCATGAAGAGGCGGCGATTGGGCAATCCCGTCAGGGTGTCGTGGCTGGCCAGTCGGTCCAATTCGTGCTGCTTCAGTTCCAATGAAGCGAACTGGGCGCGGATCTGGCCCTGCATCTCATCGATGGCGCGTGCCAGGGTGCCGAACTCGTCGTGCCGCAGCACGGGCAAGGGCAGCGGGGCATCGTGCGAGCCATGCCCGAACTCGCGGATGGCACGCAGCAACTGTTGGAGCGGTTTGGACAGTCGCCGTGCCAGTAAGGCCGCCAGCACGATCGCCAGTGCGCTGAAGGCCAGCGCGATGCGCAAGCTGGTTCGTCCCAGTTGGTCGGCATCGGCCAGCACGTCACGCAAGGGCTGGCCCAGGCCGATCACGTAACCCTCGTCGTTGTGCATGCCACTCAAGCGGTGGCGAACGAAGGCGGCCACCAGGGCCTGATCCGACGCGTTGCTCACCTGCGTCGTGACGACCTGCTGGATGTCCTCCGAGGGGGCGCCGATCAGCTTGCGGGTCTCGGGAAAGGCGTCCTGTATCAGCGCGCGCTGGCCACGGTCGAAAGCAAAGGCCTGCTTCGGGTCTGGGTGGATCAGAAAGTCACCGTCGCTGTTGCTCAGGTAGAGGCTCAAGGTGGCTGGCAGGTCGGCCGCCAGTTGCGTGAACAGCCGGTCCAGGTCAATGTCAATGACGAGCAGGCCCATGGCCTGTGCATGCGGGCCGTAGACCGGGGTGGCCACCTGCAAGGCCGGACGCGCGCCACCCTCGTGACGAGGGGACTCAGGATAGAGGCTGGCCCGAGAAACATACACCGCCCCATTGGGCAGCGCCAAGGTCTCCACCACGAAGGGATAGTGACCTTTCTCCCGAAGGGCATCTTCCGGTGTCCGTGAGAGACCGTCTTCGCTGCGCTCGACCCGCACGCGCTCCGCACCATGGTCGGTGGCCGCAATCAGCCGCATCTGGAAATACTCTGGGCGGGTTTGCAGAATGGTCTTGAACATCGCCGCCATGGTGCTGCCGCGGGCCTCAGGTTCCAGACGGTGCCAGGTGTCAAGCAACACGATGGTGCCCGGGTGCTGCGCCAGCATCAGAGCGTCTCGGCTGGCAGTGTCCAGTCCCACGCTGAGTTGCCGCGCCAGCACCCGTGTGGCGGTCAACAATCGCTGCTCGGCCGCGGTTTGCAGCAGTGCACGGCTTTCCGTGTACCCGTAGTAGCCGGTCAGCCCTGCTGCCAGCACGCCGATCAGGGCCATGGCAATGCCCGTGCGCCAGACGATGCCCAGCCTCATGGTGTCAGGACCTTGCTCAGCCGATTGCCGGTGTGGATCCGCCCCCACAGTCGTTCACGTTGGGCGGCATCTTCGACCGGCTGAAGCCAGACAAGGTTGCTGCCGCCCATGCGCTGATCGACGGGGGCAACGGTATTGGCGAGGCCTTGCCGCGTGACGAGCAGTTGGCTGGCCGTGCGGTCCAGAAGGTGGTTGATCCATGCATGGGCCAGTGCGGCGTGGTGTGCATCACGGGGAATGGCCCAGCAGTCCAGCCAGGCCAGAGCTCCTTCTCGCGGGATGACGTAGCCCACGTCAACGCCGGCTGCCCGCAGCAGATGCACTTGCTGCATGCCATAGTTGGCAAACATGAGGGCCGCCTTGTGGCGCACGAACAGGTGCACCGACTCCTCGGGCTGGGTGTAGAAGCCCAGCGCATTGCGGCGCAATTCGATCAGCTTGGTCACGCTGGGTTCCAGCTGATCTGGCGGGATGTGGAAGGGCGTCGTCAAGCCCAAGGTTTGGGCGGCCAGAGAGAAATTGTGGGAGCCACCGTTGTAGGCAATCACCTTGCCACGCCACTGCGAGTCCCACAGTGCATGGATGGATGAGGGCGGCACCTGCATCTGGCGCTTGTCGTAGATCAGGCCCATGGCCGAGTAGGTGAACGGGATGGCGTACACCCTTTCACCGTGTGGGCTGGGCCGTACCAGACCGGGGATGGCCGCGGTTTGACGGAAGCGAGGCTGTTGCCGTTCGATGTTTGCAATGCGCGTCGTGTCAATGGGCTGCACGTGATTGCTCGCCACATAACGCTGCAATTCGGCCGTGTTGACCGCGAACACGTCAAAAGCAGGCCCTTGCGTGGCAGTGACTTTTTGCCAGAGCGCTTCGTCGGTGTCGATGACAGTCAGTTCGACACGGACCTGATGGCGCGCTTCGAATTCCCTGACGACCTCGGATTCCACATAACCCGGCCAAGCCAGCACACGGAGCACAGGCGTGTCTGCACGCGCCGTGTGGGGCAGAGATGTCAGCAGAGGGAGACACAGGGATATCCCGAGGCGCAACAGCAAACGGCGCAATTTGACGAATCTCCGTGGTGGGGGCGTGAGGGAGGCCATGCTCCACATGTCCGATTTTGAGAATATACCGGGAGCGGCGCATCTGCATACAAAAAAGCCGGGAATTCGACTTGAACGTGCACGCCGTGTCCCGACGAACGAGGCTGAGTTGGACAGGCGTAGACTTGAAGGGTTCTGCTGCTTTGCCTCCTGCGCCCATGAAACACATACAACTCACCCTGGTCGGGTTGATTCTTTTGTTGTCCGGTTTGTGGCTGGCGGCGGACCCGGTCTGGTCGGAGGCGTTTGCCATCTTCAGTTTCCGCACAGCCATGCTCAACTACACCGGCATCCTTGCGATCGGGGCCATGAGTGTGGCGATGTTGCTCGCGCTGCGTCCGAGGGGGCGGATCGAGTCCTTCTTCGGTGGGCTGGACAAGTCGTATCGGCTCCACAAATGGCTGGGCATCACCGCGCTGGTGATGGCCATCGCGCACTGGCTCTGGGTGGAGGCCGTGAAGTGGGCTGTGGGTTGGGGGTGGTTGGAGAGGCCTGCGCGCAAGGGTGCACGCCCTGCGTATGAAGGTCTGCAAGCTTGGTTGTCAAGCCAGCGCGGTATGGCCGAAGACGTGGGCGAGTGGGCTTTTTACGCCGCGGTGGTCATGATCGGGTTGGCCTTGATCAAGCGCTTCCCGTACCGTTACTTCTTCAAGACACACCGCTGGCTGGCAGTCGTTTATTTGGTGCTGGTCTACCACTCGGTTGTGCTGATGAAGTTCAGCTACTGGACTCAGGGCATCGGGCCCGTCATGGCGGTGTTGCTCGCGGGAGGCTCTTTCGCTGCGCTGGTGAGCCTGACCCGTAGCGTGGGCCAGACCCGACGTGCCGTGGCGGTCGTGGATGACGTGGAGTACCACGCCGACAACCAGGTGTTGCGTGTGGCCATGACGCTACAGAGTCGCTGGCCGGGGCATCAGGCGGGGCAGTTTGCCTTCGTCACCTTGGACCCTCGGGAGGGCCCGCATCCGTTCACCATGTCGTCAGCCTGGAAGGATGACGGCAAGATGTTTTTTCTGATCAAGGCCTTGGGAGACTACACCCAGACGTTGCCATCCAAGGTGAAGGTGGGAGATGTGGCGCAGGTGGAGGGGCCCTATGGTCGCTTTTCCTTCCAGGGGCGTCACCCACGTCAGATCTGGGTGGCCGGTGGCATTGGCATCACCCCCTTCATCGCGCGCATGCAGGCTTTGTGCGAGAAGCCTGACGGCAAGGCCATTGATCTGTTCTACAGCACCAGTGCGCCTGATGCCGAGTTCATCCGACGCGTGCGTCAGCGGGCTGAGCAGGCGGGTGTGACGCTGCATGTGGTGAAGGCCGCGGAGCAGGGGCGACTGACGCCGCAGCGAGTTCGCGAGTTGGTGCCCGAGTGGGCGCAGGCCAGCGTCTGGTTCTGCGGGCCGGCCAGCTTTGGACAGGCGCTGCGTGATGATTGGGCGGCTCAAGGCAGATCGCCCGATGACTTCCATCAGGAATTGTTCGAGATGCGTTGAGCGAGGTGTGAAGAAATGATCCAGGGCATGGCACTGCTGGTGGCCGGGCAGTTGATGGGCGAGGCGGTAGTTGCCGTGACAGGCTTGCCTGTGCCGGGTTCGGTGGTCGGCATGGTGCTGGTGCTGCTGGCCTTGTTGGCCAGGAAAGGCCATTTGCCGGAGCTGCGGCGAGCTGGCTCCACCATGTTGTTGCTGGTGCCGCTGCTGCTGGTGCCCGTCAGCGTGGGCATCATGGAGCAGGCAGACTTGCTGCGAGCCAATTGGTGGCCTCTGACCGTGGCCTTGCTGGTGAGCATCGTGGCGGGCATGCTGGCCACGGGCCTGACCATTCGCTGGTTGCGCAAACTTGACGGAAAGCAGTCTCACGATGTCTGAGTTGATGGCGCTGTGGCATCAGGCATCGTCGGCGGTGCTGACGCATCAGCTGTTTCCGCTGTTCCTGACCTTGTCGGCTTATGCGGTGGCCACCTGGCTGTATCGCAAGGCGGGGCAGTCCCCCTTCGTCCATCCGTTGGTGCTTTCGGTGGCCATGGTCATCGTGGCGCTGAAAGGGCTGGGCATGTCATACGCCCACTATTTCGAGGCGACGAAGTTCCTGCATTGGATGCTGGGTCTGTCCATCGTCTCTCTGGCGATCCCGCTGTACACCGAGCTGCAGCATGTGGGGGCGCGCTGGCGCAGCACCCTGGCTGCGATCCTGGTGGGAGGAGTGGTCAGCGTGGTCACGGCCATGTTGGTCGCGCACTGGTTGGGTGGCAACCGCGAGCTGGTTCTCGCCTTGAGCACCAAATCGGTGACCACTGCCTTGGCAACGGTGCTCGCGCACGAGGTCGGGGCGAATGTGGCCTTGGCTGCAACCATCGTGCTGGTGACAGGGTTGCTGGGGGCCGTGGTGGGCCCTTGGATTTTTCACCGACTGCTGCCCGGCGACGACGCAGGTCTGGGTACCGCACTGGGCACCTGCGCGCATGCCATTGGCACCTCGCGTGCCTTGCAGATTGGCGAGACCTGCGGCGCGTTTTCAGCCTTGGCCATGGGCCTCAACGGCCTGCTCACCGCACTGCTCTTGCCCGTTTTGCTGGCGTGGTGTTGGGGTTGAGTTTTGTCGCGAAAACTCCCTCTCCTCATGGCCCATCACACGAAAGAGGGTGGTGCGTCAGGTTGGTGAACGTTCCAATTCAGCCTTTGATGGCCGGCGCTGACGCTGAAAGGAATTCACAGTGCACTCCAAAGTCTTGAACATGCTTGCCAGGCTGACGCTGGCAGGTGCGATTGCGGTCCCATTCGCTGCGCAAGCGGGCGATGTGGTGATTGATGGCAGTCAAGTGAGTGTCGTGCTCACGGGTGTCGACACCGCAATGGTTTTGCCCGGAGCGAACATCAGCTGGCTTGATGCGCGTGGCCAATCTCAAGTGACGATGACAGGTGGGGATGTTTCCTGGCTGCATGTCTACGATCAGGCCTCGGTGACCATTTCGGGCGCAGATGACATCAGTTGGCTCATCATCAACAGCCCGGATGCTGCCGTGGAGATTCAGGCATCCAATGTGAGTTATGCCGGCGGGCATCTGTCGGGCGTGTGGGCCAATGGACAGTCCTTCAATTTCTGGGCTTTGTACCAGTCCACGTTATCGGACCCCATGGGCGATCAGTGGTCTGTGATGCCTTCGAACATCACCATCACCGCCGTGCCCGAGCCTGGCACCTGGGCGTTGATGAGCCTGGGGCTCCTTGGTGTTGGCGCATTGGCGGGTCGACGTTTGAAGTGAGAGCATGAGAGGGCACAGGTCGCCATGCACCAGCTTGGTGGCCCGTAACTTGCTGGTGTCACACACAGGCTGCACGCTTGCGGCAGCACCGTTTCACGGAGAACTGTGTGTCCATCCACGTTGCCCTCAATCACGTCACGCACTATCGCTACGACCGGCCGGTGAGCCTGTCGCCTCAGGTCATCCGCTTGCGACCGGCACCGCATTGCCGCACGCGCATCCTGTCGTACTCGCTGCGGGTGGAGCCTGCGACCCACTTTGTCAATTGGCAGCAGGACCCGTTCTCCAATCACCTGGCTCGCCTGGTGTTCCCGGAGAAGACCACCGAGTTCAAGATCACGGTGGACCTGGTGGCCGAGATGGCGGTGTACAACCCGTTCGACTTCTTCCTGGAGCCGTACGCGGAAACCTTCCCGTTCCAGTATGACGCGGCCTCGCTCCAAGACCTGCAGCCCTATCTGGTCAAATCGGCCCCCACGCCCGCTTTTCAGGCCTTTCTGGACACGATTGACCGCCGCGAGACGCGCACAATTGATTTTCTGGTCGGCCTGAATCAGCGCCTGCAAAGCGACGTTGCCTACACCATCCGCATGGAGCCAGGGGTGCAGACACCGGAGCAGACCTTGACGCTCAAGTCTGGCTCATGCCGTGACACCGGTTGGTTGTTGGTGCAGACCTTGCGCCACCTGGGCTTGGCCGCTCGATTTGTATCGGGCTACCTCATTCAGCTCAAGGCCGACGTGGCGGCCCTGGATGGCCCATCGGGCACCGAGGTGGACTTCACCGACCTGCACGCCTGGTGCGAGGTCTTCCTGCCCGGTGCTGGCTGGATTGGCCTGGATCCGACCTCGGGCTTGCTGGCGGGGGAGGGGCATATCCCGGTGGCGTGCACCCCCGAACCGACCGGGGCTGCGCCGGTGTCTGGCGCTGTGGACGAGTGCGAATGCGAGTTCGACCACCACATGGCCATCACCCGTATTTTCGAGTCGCCACGTGTGACCAAGCCCTACACCGAGGCGCAATGGCGGGCCATCGATGCTTTGGGCCACGAGGTGGACGGCTTGTTGACGGCAGGCGATGTGCGCCTGACCATGGGCGGGGAGCCAACCTTTGTGTCGGTCGATGACCGTGATGGCGCGGAGTGGAACACCGATGCGCTCGGGCCCACCAAACGCGGGCTGGCCACCGAATTGGTGCACAAGCTGCGCGCGCGCTATGGTGAGGGCGGATTCTTGCACTTTGGCCAGGGTAAGTGGTATCCCGGCGAGCAATTGCCCCGGTGGGCCCTGTCCATCTTCTGGCGCACCGATGGTCAGCCTTGCTGGCACAACCCCTTGTTGTTTGCCGATGAGCGCAGCGGGGTGCGTTACAGCACCGACGATGCCCGACTGTTCATCCACACTCTGGCCGACAAGCTGGGCGTGGGCGGGGCGCATGTTCAGCCGGGTTATGAAGACACGTTTTACTACCTGTGGCGTGAACGCCGTCTGCCGGTGAACGTGGACCCCTTTGACGCCCGTCTGGACGACGAAATGGAGCGCGTGCGCTTGCGTCGGGTGTTCGACCAGGGACTGGACCACGAGGTGGGCTTCGTGCTGCCGATTCGGCGTGGTGAGGGCGTTCCGGGTGGTGCCCCGTGGCTCAGCGGTCCCTGGCATTTCCGCGACGAGCGCATGTACCTGATCCCAGGCGACTCGCCCATGGGTTACCGCCTGCCTCTGGATGCCTTGCCATGGGTGTCGAAGGCCGACTACCCCTACGTGCATGCACACGATCCTTTCGCACCGCGCGATGCCTTGCCGGATGCCAGCCAGTTGCGCACGCAGTACGCGCCGCACAGCGTGGGCGGTGGGTTTGCAGAAGGTGGCGCCGTGTCTGTGCAGGGGCAAGGGGTCGGGGGGCTTGGCGGGGCTGCACGCAACGGTGAGTGGGGCGACTTGCCCGCGAATGCCAATGCGGTGCCTGCCGCCTTTGAGTCCGCCGCCTGGATCACCCGTACCGCTTTGTGCGTGGAAGTGCGCAATCCCGATCGTGCAAGTGGCCCCAAGGTTGAAAGGGAGGGGCGCGGTGGGGGTGTCATGTATGTGTTCATGCCGCCCCTACCTGTGCTGGATGACTACCTCGACCTGCTTGCCGCCGTGGAAGCGACAGCGGAGGAGTTGGGCATGCCCATCGTGCTGGAGGGGTACCCACCTCCGCGCGACGCCCGTCTCAAGCTGTTGCAGGTCACCCCGGACCCGGGCGTCATCGAAGTCAACATTCATCCGGCATCCAGCTGGGCGCAACTGGTGGACCACACCGAGTTCCTGTACCAGGCCGCGCACGAAACCCGACTGTCGACCGAGAAGTTCATGGTGGATGGACGGCACACCGGCACGGGGGGCGGCAATCACTTCGTGCTGGGGGGCGCGACGCCCGCGGACAGTCCCTTCTTGCGTCGGCCAGATCTGTTGCCCAGCCTGTTGACCTTCTGGCACAACCACCCGTCGCTGTCCTACTTGTTCTCCGGCCTGTTCATCGGGCCGACCAGCCAGGCGCCGCGCGTGGACGAGGCTCGCACCGACCAGGTCTACGAGGTCGAGTTGGGGCTGGCCGAGATCGAGCGGCAGATGGCGATGTACGGGGAGTGTCCGCCCTGGATCATTGACCGCACCCTGCGCAATCTCTTGATCGATGCCACCGGGAACACGCACCGCAGCGAGTTCTGCATCGACAAGCTGTACTCGCCCGATGGGCCGACGGGGCGCCTCGGACTGCTGGAGTTGCGTGCGTTCGAGATGCCGCCGCATGCGCAGATGAGCCTGGTTCAGCAGCTCTTGTTGCGCGCCTTGGTGGCGTGGTTCTGGCGTGAGCCTTACCGCGGTCACGGGACGCAGCGCCTGACCCGTTGGGGCACCGCCTTGCACGATCGCTTCTTGCTGCCCAGCTTTGTCGAGCAAGACTTTGCCGACGTGTTGACGGAACTGAATCAGGCAGGCTTTGCCTTCGAGCCGACCTGGTTTGCGCCGCATTTCTCCTTCCGCTTCCCGCACATCGGCGACATGGCCGCTTCGGGCGTGCACGTCGAGTTGCGCGCAGCCCTGGAGCCCTGGCATGTGATGGGTGAGGAGGGTTCGGCCGGGGGCACGGTGCGCTATGTGGACTCGTCTCTGGAGCGCATCGAGGTGAGGGCCACAGGCTTGAACCCCAATCGCCATGTGATCACCGTCAATGGCGAGGTCTTGCCGCTGCATCCGACCGGTCGCGTGGGCGAGTACGTTGCCGGGGTGCGCTATCGGGCCTGGCAGCCGCCCTCGTGTCTGCACCCCACCATCGAAGCCGATGCGCCGCTGACGCTGGATGTGGTGGACAGTTGGCTGCAGCGCTCGGTGGGCGGGTGTCAGTATCACGTGGCCCACCCCGGTGGCCGCAATTACGACAGCTTCCCGATCAATGCCTATGAGGCGGAAAGCCGGCGCCTGGCGCGCTTCTTCCGCATGGGGCACACGCCGGGCAAGATGTTCATCAAGCCGCTGCAACCCGGCATCGAACACCCGTTGACGCTGGACTTGCGGCGTGCCCGGGTGCGGTCCTGACACGGCTTGTTACGTGGGCCGCCGTCCATTCTGGGGTTTAATCAAGGGCCCACTGTTGTCATGACTCGGCCTCATTCGTGTTTGCGCCCCTTTCGCCGTACCAGACCGCCTTTGATCTCTCGCCCGCCGCCCAGGTGATCATGGATCACCGGGGGTGCATCGACGATGTCAATCAGCTGGCTTGTACGGCCCTGGGTTATGAAAAGGGTCGCTTGCTCGGGCAGCGTCTGGCAGATCTGGTGCACCCGCAAGAACAGCCTGTGCTGTTCAACACCATCGAAAACAGTGCGCGCACCCTGGATCCTTTTGAGATGGACTGCCGGGTGATTTCACCCGTCCACGGTCTTCGATGGTTCGCTGTGCAGGCACGCGCTCATCAGGTGGAGGATGGGCGACTGCGCTGGTATTGCGTTTTCAACGACATCACCGATCGCAAGCGACACGCCGCCTGGCTGAACGAGCGCAATGCGCTGCTCACAGCCTTGTCCCACAACCTGCCAGGCATGATCTATGTGTTCCGGGCTGGTGCGGACGTGGGTGGACACCTTGATTTCGTCAGTGAAGGCGTGCGCGAAATGTTTGGCGCCACACCAGAGCAGGCCATGACCTCGCCCTGGGTGTTGTATGACCGGGTGATGCCGGAAGACCTGGCCCTGTTCTTCCAGCAACGAGACGCTGCCATGGCCGGTTCGGTGCGCTTGCACAGCGAGTTTCGCGTGCGCAACGCGCGTGGCGAGTGGCGCTGGTGTGCGGCTGATTCGATCTCGGGCCTGGATGCCGATGGGCATGAGGTTCGCTGTGGCTACATTGCCGACATCACCGAACACAAGCTGTATCAAGAAGCTTGTGTGGTGGCGGAAACCGCGCAGCGCGCCAGCCAGGCCAAGTCCGAGTTCCTGTCTCGCATGAGCCACGAGTTGCGCACGCCGTTGAACGCCGTGCTGGGTTTTGCGCAACTGTTGCGCATGGACCCCCAACAACCGCTGCTGGACGACCAGTTGCGCAAGGTGCGGTTGATCGAGCGGGCAGGGGCGCACCTGCTGGCGATGATCAGCGACGTCCTCGATCTGTCGCGCATCGAGGCGGGCTCCCTGCCCATGTCGGTGGAATCCTTGCATCTCGAGACCGTGCTACACGATGCCGTGAGCATGGTGGCCGATGCGGCGGAGCAGGCGCGGGTCAGCCTGGACATTGCCCCTCAAGATGCCGAGCTCACAGTTCGCGCCGATCGGGTGCGTCTGCGTCAGGTGTTGGTGAACCTGCTGAGCAATGCCATCAAGTACAACCACGCTGGTGGGATGGTGCGCGTGCAGGTGTGGTCCGAGGGCGATCTGGTGCGGTGTGCGGTGTCTGACACCGGACGGGGCCTGACGCCTGAACAGCTTGACCACCTGTTTGAGCCTTTCAACCGATTGGGGGCAGAGCAGAGCGGAATCGAAGGCACGGGCATCGGGCTGGTGATCGTGCAACGCCTGCTGGCTTTGATGGACGGGACCCTGTCCGTTCAGAGCCAACATGGCGTGGGCAGTGTGTTCACTGTTGCCTTGCCAGCCGGAGCGGTCGCGGAGTCATCGAGCTTTGCTGGGCTGGGCGAAGAGACACCGCCTTCACTTCACGCCGCGACCATCGTTTATGCGGAGGACAACGAGATCAATGTGCAACTGGTTCGACAGATCATGACCTTGCGGCCCGCCTGGGCGCTGAAGGTGGCGACCAGTGGGCAAGAGGCCTTGAGCTTGATCACGGCGACGCCGCCCGATCTGCTCTTGCTGGACATGCACCTGGGCGACATGACGGGTTTCGAACTGGATGACGCCCTGCAGGCTGATCCGCGCCTGCGTCATGTGCCCCGTGTGGCACTGTCGGCCGACGCGATGCCGGATCGCGTGCACGCAGCCAAGGATCGCGGGTTCGCGGCCTACCTGACCAAGCCTTTGGATGTGGTGGCCTTGTTGCGCTGCCTGGATGAGTTGCTGATGGCGCCCGGCCATTGAGTCATGGCGTCTTGGTCATGTTGTGCTGAACAACCCTTGGCCGGTTATTTGCTTGCATGGTTGAGAATCGGGGACACGCCCTGTCGCGCACCGATGCCGTCCTTTGAGCCTCATCATGTCCACTTTCTCATCCATGCGCGCCCCCTCTGCCACGGTCCAGACGGACTGGGCCGAAGCGTGGCTCAGCCAGGCTCGCCCCGTCGAGCCGGGTCATCACGACGAGTTGCGCTTGCCCAACGGCCAGTTGCGGCCAGTCTGGCGGGCCTTGGCCGAGCAACTGGGCACACCCTTGGCCGAGCTCAGCCGCTGTCAGGAGGCACTGGCGCGTCAGATTCGCGAAGACGGCATCACCTACAACGTTTACAACGCCGCGGGCGGCAGCAGCCGACCCTGGTCGCTGGAGCCTTTGCCGCACTTGATCGCGCCTGAGGAGTGGCCCTGGCTGGAGCGTGGCATCGCCCAGCGTGCCGATTTGCTCAACCGGATCCTGGTGGACACCTACGGGCCGCAAACCCTGTTGCGCGAGGCCCTGTTGCCTTCCGCGCTGGTGTTGGGCCACCCCGGTTACCTGCGTGGCCTGCAAGGCACGCAACCCTTGGGGGGCGTCTACCTGCATGTCGTGGCGTTTGACCTGGCTCGCGGCCCGGATGGCGCCTGGTGGGTGGTGGGGCAACGCACCCAGGCTCCGTCGGGGCTGGGCTACGTCATGCAAAACCGCCTGATCGTGTCCCGTCTTTTTCCCGAGGCCTACCGGGCGCTCAATGTGCAGCATCTCGCCAGCACCTACCGCCAGTTGCTGGACACGATCAGCACGCTGGCGCAACCCTGTGCCCAGGGCGACACGCCCAGCCTGGCGCTGCTCACCCCCGGCCCTTACAACGAGACTTACTTCGAGCACGCCTACCTGGCGCGTTACCTGGGCTTGCCCCTGGTGGAGGGCTGCGACCTCATCGTGCGCGACGACCGCCTGTTCCTCAAGACCGTGCAGGGCTTGACGCCCATCCACGGCCTGCTGCGCCGGCTGGACGACGACTTCTGTGACCCGCTGGAGCTGCGCACCGATTCGACCCTGGGCATCCCGGGCCTGACCCAGGTGGTTCGGGCTGGCAATGTGGTGCTGGCCAACGCACTGGGCACCGGTTTCCTGGAGTCACCTGCAGTGCATGGCTTCCTGCCGGCCTTGTCCTCGCACCTGCTGGGCGAAGACCTGATCTTGCCGTCCTTGCCGAGCTGGTGGTGCGGCGAGGCCTCGGCGTGGGAGGCCGTGCGGCCGCAGCTGGCCCGTCAGGTCATCCGCCCCACTTACCCCTTGTTGAACACACCGGGTGGGGTGTCGGCGCGTCGCAAAGGACTGAAGGAGACGGTGCTCGGTGCCAGCCTCACGCCCCAGGAGGTCCGCGCCTGGGAAGAGGCGGTGGACGAAGACCCAGCGGCCTACACCGTGCAGACCTTCATGCCCTATGGCCAGACCCCCGTCTGGTCGGAGGGCGGCCTGAGCTTGCGCAGTGCCTCGGTGCGGGTCTACGCCTTGTCGGACGGGCGAGGCGGCTGGCGTGTCCTGCCTGGCGGCATGACCCGCATTGCGACCCGCGACGACGGGCCGGTGTCCCTGCAACTGGGGGGCAGCTCGCTGGACACCTGGGTGATCAGCCAGGAGCCCATCGACGCGTTTTCGATGTTGCCCAAGTCCATCAAGCTGGAAGAGCTGGAGCAACGCCAGCGACCGGTGGCCAGCCGCACCGGCGAAAACCTGTTCTGGATGGGGCGCTACACCGAGCGTTGTGAGCAGCAGTTGCGTCTGGCAGAGCGCCTCATCAGCCTGCGGGCAGAGGACGACGAGCCCGAGCCCGCCTTGCTGAAGGCGCTGTCCGAGTTGGGCGTGCAGTTCGGCATGGTGCCTGCCGACACCCCTGCGCTCGACAGGTCCAACCGTGTGTTCGAGCGCGTGGCCCTGGAGGCCTTGGGCGATGCCCAGGCAGGGCAGGGCGCTTACAGCCTGGCCTTCAACCTGTCTGAGCTCACCCGCACCGCGCAGGCCTTGCGCGAGCGCCTGTCGCCCGCGCACGCCCGCCTGCTGCGCGCCATGGCCGCCGATTTCCAGCAGGCCTTGCGCTCCAGCGGTCCGCTGGATCCCGCGAACCTGGCCGCACGCGTCAACACCGTGCAGGACGCCTTGGCCCACCTGAGCGTGCAACTCGGCGCCGTCACCGGAGCGCAGTCGGACAGCATGACGCGTGATCCTGGTTGGCGCCTGCTCACGGTGGGGCGCCTGATCGAGCGACTGCATGGCCACGCCCACATCCTCAAGGCGTTCTGGACCCACCAGGCCCTGCAGCACCCGCAGGGCTTTGACCAGATCCTGGAGATGTTCGACAGCACCATCACCTTCCGCGCCCGCTTTCAGCGCCGCCTGGAGGTGCCCGCCTTGGTGGCGCTGCTGGTCATGGACGATGCCAACCAGCGCTCGCTGGCCTGCGTCGTGCGCCGCCTGCGCACCGAGCTGGGCAAGCTGCCCGCGCGCGCGGGTTCTCCGGCCGACCTGCTGGCACTCTTGCCGCATGAGGGCGTGGGCGCCACCTTAGCGGCCTTGTGTGACCCGGTGAGAGGCCATGCTGCGGTGTTGGGCTTGCTCGATCGCTTGCTGGAGGCCAGCTGGCGTCTGTCCGACGAGGTCGGGCGCCTGTACTTCGCCCATGCCGAACCCACTGATTCCATGGTGAGTGCATGACGCATCCCACGCTTCAACCGCACCTCGCTCCTCAAGCCGATTGGGCCCGCTTGCGGGTTGAGCACGAAACCCTCTATACCTACAGCGTGCCGGTGGAGCAAGCGCTGCACGTGGCCTGCCTGCGTCCGCTGTCTGACGCCGGGCAGGCGCTGCGGCAGTTCGACATGGCTGTGCACCCGCATCCGGCCCAGCACCACACCCGCACCGACAGCCACGGCAACAGCCGCGCGCACTTCGCCCTGCATGCGGCGCATGGTGAGTTGCGTGTCAAGGCGGTGAGCGAGGTGCTGGTGCGCGAGCGCTATGCCGGCCTGCAGCCAAGCCAGGGGCCAACCTGCGCCGAGGTGCGCGAGCGCCTGCGCTACCGTTCGCACGCGCCTTTCGAGCCTGCCAGCGAGTACCTGCACGCGTCGCCCTATGTGCCCATGCTGCCCGAGTTGCGCGCCTACGCGGCCGAATCCCTGCAAGACGAGCGTCCTTTGGCCGAGGCGGCCATCGACCTGATGCAGCGCATCCACCGCGACTTCACCTACGCCCCGGCGTCCACCGACATCTCCACCCCGGTGTTGACCGTGTTCGCGCAACGGCGAGGCGTGTGCCAGGACTTTGCCCACCTGATGCTGGCCTGCCTGCGCGCCTGTGGCCTCGCAGGCCGCTACGTCAGTGGCTACCTCCTGACCTTGCCGCCGCCGGGCCAGGCGCCTCTGGTGGGGGCGGACGCTTCCCATGCCTGGCTCAGCGTCTGGGTGCCGGGCCTGGGCCTGGACGCGGCCGACGATTGGCTGGACCTGGACCCCACCAACGCCTGCGTGCCGGGCCTGCACCACGTGCGTGTGGCCCACGGTCGCGACTTTGGGGACGTCACACCCCTGCGCGGTGTCATCCGCGGTGGGGGCGAGCACACCCTTTTGGTGCGTGTCACCACCCGCTTGTTGGCCGAGGGAAGCGGCTTGTCGAGCCCAGCCCCAAGATGGGGCGCGCCCTGAAACCGTGCCCATGTCCCTGCGTGTGACAAGGTGTTGGCACAGTCCATGCATTGACTCCTGCACACGGTCAACGTGTGAGCCCGATGAGAGACCAAGCGATGCGATTCTTTGACGAAATGCACAGCGCCGAAACGGCGGTGCGAGATCACTACAAGGTATACGAGCGCTGGTTGGCACGTCAGGCGGGGGAGCTGATGCGCTCCCGTCGTGACGAAGCCGAGATGATCTTCCGCCGCGTGGGCATCACCTTCGCGGTGTACGGCGACAAGGACGAGGATGGTTCGGGCACCGAACGCCTCATTCCTTTCGACCTGATCCCACGCATCATCCCGGCGGCCGAATGGCGCGAGATGGAGAAGGGCCTCAAGCAGCGGGTCACTGCCTTGAACCGCTTCCTGGACGACATCTACCACGACCAGGAGATCCTCAAGGCTGGCGTCATCCCGGCCGAGCCGGTGCTGAACAACGCCCAGTTCCGCAAGGAGATGATGGGCCTGAATGTGCCGGGGGGCATCTACTCCATCATTTCAGGCATCGACATCGTGCGGGCTTGCAATCCGGACGGCTCGGGCACCTGCTATGTGCTCGAAGACAACCTGCGCGTGCCCAGCGGGGTGAGCTACATGCTCGAAAACCGCAAGATGATGATGCGCCTCTTCCCAGAGCTGTTCGCCGAGCACCGCGTGGCCCCGGTGGCGCATTACCCGGACTTGCTGCTCGACACCCTGCGGGCCATGGCACCGGCCTCCGTCAACGAGCCCACTGCGGTGGTGTTGACCCCGGGTATGCACAACTCGGCTTACTTCGAGCACGCCTTCCTGGCGCAGCAAATGGGCATCGAACTGGTCGAAGGGCAGGACCTCTTCGTCAAGGACGACTTCGTCTACATGCGCACCACCCGGGGTCCGCAGCGCGTGGACGTGATCTACCGCCGGGTGGACGACGACTTCATGGACCCCGAGGTCTTCCGCAAGGACTCGACCCTGGGGGTGGCGGGCCTGCTGCGTGCCTACCGCGCCGGCAACGTCACGCTCGCCAATGCCTTCGGTACGGGCATCGCCGATGACAAGTCCATCTACCCCTACGTGCCCAAGATGATCGAGTTCTACCTGGGCGAAAAGCCGATCCTGCAGAACGTGCCCACGCACATCTGCCGCGAGCCGGATGCCTTGAAGTACACGCTCGACAACCTGGCCGACCTGGTCGTCAAGGAAGTCCATGGCGCGGGCGGCTACGGGATGCTGGTCGGTCCGGCCGCCACCCAGGCCGAGATCGAGGACTTCCGCAAGGTGCTGCTGGCCAACCCCAGCAACTACATCGCCCAGCCCACGCTCTCGCTGTCCACCTGCCCCACCTACGTCGAGTCCGGTATCGCGCCGCGTCACATCGACCTGCGTCCCTTTGTGCTGTCTGGCAAAGAGGTGCAGATGGTGCCCGGTGGCCTGACCCGTGTGGCCTTGAAAGAAGGCTCGCTGGTGGTCAACAGCTCACAGGGCGGCGGCACCAAGGACACCTGGGTGCTGGAAGAGTAAGACACCGACAAAGAAGGGAAGCATCATGCTCAACGAACGCATTGAAGACCATCTGCCTGCCCATCTGATCGAGACTGCCACGGGGGCCTTGCGCGCCAGCAACGCCTCACACCTGGAGATCAAGCCCATGCTGTCGCGCACCGCCGACCACCTGTTCTGGATGGCCCGTTACATGGAGCGGGCCGAAAACACCGCCCGCCTGCTGGACGTCAATTACCAGACCTCGCTGCTGCCGCAGTCGAGCGAGGCCGCCTTGCAGGGCTGGAAGGGCTTGCTGAGCATCAGCGAGTTGATGCCCGAGTACCTCAAGCGTTACGACACGGTCAACGCCCGTGACGTGATGGCCTTCATGGTGACCGACGCCAACAACCCGTCGAGCATCCTGAACTGTCTGCGTGCCGCGCGCGAGAACGCTCGGGCCGTGCGTGGCGCCCTCACCACCGAGGTGTGGGAGACCATGAACCAGACCTGGCTGGAGTACAACCGCCTCGTCAAGGAAGGTGCGCTGGCGAAAGACCCGGGTGAGCTGTTCGAGTGGGTCAAGTTCCGCTCGCACCTGTCGCGAGGCGTGACCTTGGGCACCATGCTGCAGGACGAGTCCTTCCACTTCCAGCGCATCGGCACATTCCTGGAACGGGCCGACAACACCGCGCGTCTGCTGGACGTGAAGTTCCACGCCCGCAACACCGAGTTCTTCGGCTCAGGCATTGGCAACGAGGGCAAGGAGGTCGACTTCTACCATTGGTCGGCCGTGCTGCGCAGCGTGTCGGCGTTCGAGGTGTATCGCAAGGTCTACCGCAACGTCATCCGTCCGGAGAAAGTGGCCGAGTTGCTGATCTTGCGCGCCGAAATGCCGCGCTCTCTGGTGTATTGCATGGATGAGGTGGTGAGCAACCTGCGCGCTGTGGCCAATGACCAGAGCCATGAAACCATCCGCCGTGCCGGGCGCTTGCGTGCCGATCTGCAGTTCAGCCGCATTGACGAGATCCTGGCGACGGGTCTGCACGCCTACCTGACCCAGTTCCTCGACCGGGTCAGTGACTTGGGTTATGGCATCAGTCGGGACTTCTTGATGCCCGCGTAAAACGTTACGCTATTCCCTTATAACGATTGCATTTGTCATGCAATCGTCATAATCGCGCTTTGCTTTCGAAGCTCCACTGGGGCTGCTGCGCGATATGTCTGTTCAACTGAAATGGGGTTTGCGCCTCCTGTGGTGGGCTGTGTTGGCATTGGCCTTGGCGCCGTTGATGCTGGCGCAGGAAACCGTGTTTCTGCTCGGTGAGGAGTCAGGGCCCATCGAGCAGGGATCGGTGTGGGTGTGGTTGGTCGCCGCCGTGTGGACGCTGGGTCGTACCATGCGCGCACAGCGTCTGCTGCCCTTGGCCTTTGTGTTGGTGAAGGTCTTGATGGGCGTGCGCGAAGCCGGCCTGCCGCCTGATCTGGTGCCCAGCGGCAAAGCTTTGCTGACTTGGCGCTACTACGTGGACGCTGCGGTGGATCCGCTTCGCCGCGCCATCACCGGGGTTCTGCTGCTGATCTTCCTCGCAGCCTTGGTGACCAGCGTCGTGTCCACCCTGCGCTACCTGTGGCGTGAGCAGGGCTGGCGTCGCCCCGATGGTCAATTTCTCACGATCGCATTCGGGCTGCTGGTGACAGCGCAGTTGGCCGAACGCTGGGCGGGCCATCAAAGCAGTTCAGCCACCGATGTATGGACCCTTTGGGCGCTGATGTTCGAAGAGGGGCTGGAGTGCCTGGCCGGTGTTTTCACCCTGGCTGCCAGCAGTTTGCGGGGGTGGTGGGTATTCCGTCCATTGCCTCAAGCCATGCATGCGGCCGAACCGCGGCCGTCTCAGGCATGAAAAAGCCGACCCACTAGGGTCGGCTTGGTCGTCTAACTCGGCTGTCGCTGAGTGCGCCGTCTGATCAGGCCGACGGTGGCACGTAGCCCTGCACCTGCTCGGCACCTTCGCCAAAGAAGAACTGCTCCATCTGTCGGGCCAGGTACTGGCGTGCCCGGGCATCTGCCAGGTTCAGTCGGTTCTCATTGACCAGCATGGTCTGGTGTTTGAGCCACATCTGCCAGGCTTCCTTGCTGATCTCGTTGTAGATGCGCTTGCCCAGCTCGCCCGGATACGGGGCGAAATCCAGTCCCTCGGCTTCCTTGTTGAGGTGCTTGCATTGGATGGTGCGTGCCATGGTGTTGTCTTGTCAGTTCTGAAGAAAAATCACTTGAGGTGCTTGACCAGCACTTGAGAGCGCCGGTCCCACTTGTAGCTGCGCTTGCGAGCCTCGGGCAACCAGTTCGGATCGACCGGCGCGAAGCCGCGTTTGATAAACCAGTGCATGGTACGCGTTGTCAATACAAACAATGTGGATAGGCCCATTGCCCGTGCGCGCTGCTCGATGCGTTTGAGGATGCGTTCGCCGTCTCCCTGGCCCTGCACGCTGGGCGAAATCGTCAGCGCAGCCATCTCGGCCGTGCCGGCTTCAGGGAAGGGGTAGAGCGCCGCACATCCAAAAATCACCCCGTCGTGTTCGATCACGGTGTACTGGGCCACATCGCGTTCGATCTCGGTGCGGCTGCGCTTGACCAAGGTGCCGTCCTGTTCAAAGGGCTCGATCAACTGCAGGATGCCGCCCACATCATCGGGCGTGGCCTCACGCAGGCTTTCCAGTTTCTCGTCCACGATCATGGTGCCCACGCCATCGTGGGTGAACACCTCCATCAACAAGGCGCCATCCACCCGATAGGGGATGATGTGCACCCGCTCCACGCCACCTTCGGCCGCCTTCACGGCGTGCTGCAGGTAGAACGCCGTATCCGTGGGCTGGGTGGGGTTGGGCAGCGCGGCCAGCAGGCGCTTGGCATCAGCCAAGGCAAGCTCCTGGTCCACCTCCTCGTCGGGATCGTACTGGCGCGCCTCCAGGGCCACGGCACGGGCCGGGTCGGCGACAATGCTCTGCAAGATGCCGCGCACTTCGGTCACGAAGACCAGCTTGTCGGCCTGCAAGGCGATGGCTGCGCTGGTGGCCACGTCTTCCATGCTCAGGTTGAACGCTTCACCGGTGTGCGAAAACCCGAAAGGCGAGAGCATCACCAGGGCGCCGGTGTCGATGGCGCGGCGCACGGCCACCGCATCGATTTTGCGAACCAGACCGGTGTGCATGAAGTCCACGCCGTCCACGATGCCGACGGGGCGGGCTGTGATGAAGTTGCCGGAGATCAGGCTGATGGCCGCGCCAGCCATGGGCGTGTTCGGCAAGCCCAGCGAGAAAGCGGCCTCGATTTCGTAGCGCAGCTGGCCGGCGGCCTCCTGGGCGCAGTCCAGTGCCACCGGGTCCGTGATGCGCATGCCATGGCTGAAGTGCGAGGTCTGCCCCTTGGCGCGCAACTGCTCTTCCAATTGGGGGCGGAAGCCGTGCGCCAGCACGATCTTGATGCCCATGGCGTGCATCAGCGCAAGGTCTTGCACGAAGCTTTCCAGCTTGCCGGCCGCAATCAACTCCCCCGACAAGGCGACCACGAAGGTCTTGCCTCGATGGGCGTGGATGTGGGGTGCCACCGAACGAAACCAGGGCACGAAGGTGTGGGGGAAGACCAGATCCATGGGGGTAGGTGAAAAGCGTCAGCCGGCCGTATTATGGGCTTTGCATGAAGCGATCACGCCCCGCCTCTTTGGCTTGGTACAGCGCCTGGTCAGCGCGATCGATGGCGCTATCCATGCTCTCGCTCGGGCGAACCGCAGCCAAACCGGCCGAAAAGGTGATGGTCACGGTGGGATGCTGCCCCAGGAAGGGCTGGAAGCGCACTTGCTCGCGTAGGCGATTCAGGGCGACCAGAGCCTGCTCAGGGGTGGTGTCTGGGCAAAACACCAGAAACTCTTCTCCGCCCCAACGCGCCACCACGTCAGCGTCACGAAGACAGGTGTCGGCCAGCAGCGCAAACTGCCGCAAGACGGCATCGCCCACCTGGTGACCATGGCTGTCATTGACCCGCTTGAAGTGATCCAGATCCATCATGATCAGGGTGGTGGGATGATGCTGGCGCTGCAGTCGATGCCATTCCTTGTCCAGAATCTCGTGCATGCGGTGCCGGTTGATCAAGCCGGTGAGTTGATCGTGAGAGGCCATGTGCTCCACCTTGTGCAGGGCCTTGGCCAAGGCTTCGCTTTTGAGCTTCATGTCGTGTCGGGCGCGGCTGACGCGCAGGGCCACCTCACACACTGCCAGCAAGATGGCACTGACATATGCACACCGCAGGATGTCGCCGTAGATGTGAGTTTCTCCCTCGTTGACGTACCAGTTGACCGCAGTCGTGCCGATCAACAGCAGGAACATGGCCAGGGTCAGCTGACGGATGCGCCGTGGCGACAGGGCAAACTGTGTGGGCAACAGGATCGCCGGCATGAAGGCCAGCACGACGCCTCGAAAGTGCATGTGTACCGTCAGATAACCCACGGCCACGGTGAGTGCGCAGTAAAGGGCTTGCGCCATGACCAGGTTCGGGTCAGGCAAGCGCCGACTCAGCCCTAAGCGGAGCAAGGCGTAAAACACCACCGCGCCTGTCAGCATGCAGGCGAGCAGGTAGGGCGCCGTTTTGGCGGATGCATACCCCAGCGGCACGGCCGCGAGGACCAGCCCCGCGTTGAACAGGTAGCGCCCACTGGTTGACAGGGTCAGACCGATCGCCGCATGGCGTTCAGGATCCGAGCCCAGCAACAGGCGCAACAGTGGAGGGGGCAGGGCCATGAGACTCCGGCAGTGACGAACCAGTCTGTCCTGATCTTACCGGTTGTCTTCCCCGTTTCCGAAAATCCGGGTCTTGATCCGTGTATTCGAAACAGCCCATCCGTTTTCTCTACCTCTTTTTCAGGCTGCAATTGCGCTGAGGGGCTGATGCCATGGGCGTGCTGCTTCCAACTGCGATGCCAATTGCAGCAACTGCGCTTCACCGTTGAGTGGCCCCACAAACTGCACACCCAGGGGCAGGCCTTCGGGTGTGCGGTATAGCGGCACCGACATCGCGGGGCGCCCAGTGAGGTTGGCGAGTTGGGTGTATGGCGTCCAGCCCAGGTTGCTCAGCACCGTTTGCTTGAACTGCGGCGTGTCGCTGAGCCATCCGGCCAGGCCCAGGCGAGCGGCCACGTCGCTGACCATGGCCAGGGCCGGCGGGGTGGCCAGGCTGCCGATCAGGGGCGGTGGCGCGGCCAGCGTGGGGGACAGCCACAGATCGTATTGGGCGTGGAAGGTGGACAGCGCCAGGTTGTGCTCATGCCAGCGTGCCTCGCACTGCAGCAGTTGCAAGGCCGAGGTGCGGCGACCGATGGCGGCCATCAGGCGCGTGTCGGCTTCAAAGTCGTTCCGGCTGGCCCCGTGGGTGCGCTCGATGTGGTCGATGATGACGGCCTGGGCGCAGAACCAGGCCAGCAGAAAGTCTTCCGCCAGTTGCACGCCGTTGAAGGGCGTGTCGCAAGGCTCGACGTGGTGGCCGAGGTCGGTGAGCAAGGCCGCCGCGTCGGCCACGGCCGCGATGGCCTGCGGGTCCACCGGGGTGCCGATGGGAGAGTGCGTGCTGTAACCAATGCGCAGGCGGCCCGGCGGGCGTTCCAGGCATTTCCGGTAGGGCACCTCGGGCGCGGGCATGTGATAGGGCGCGTGCGCCTCCGGGCCTTGCAGCACATCGAGCATCGCGGCGGTGTCGCGCACGCTGTGGGAGACCACGCCTTGCACGGCCGCGCCGTTAAGCGCCTCGCCCATCATCGGGCCCATGGAGATGCGTCCGCGGCCCGCCTTGAGCCCGAACAACCCGCAGGCCGCTGCCGGGATGCGGATGGAGCCGCCGCCATCGTTGGCGCCCGCCACGGGCACGATGCCCGACGCTACGGCCGCCGCCGAGCCGCCGGAGGAGCCACCGGGGGTGCGGGTGGGATCCCAGGGATTGCGAGCCGGACCCCAGGCCAGGGGCTCGGTCACGTTCTTGGCGCCGAACTCGGGCGTGTTGGTCTTGCCGAAAATGACCAGGCCGGCCTCACGCCAGCGACGCACCACGTCGGCATCCTCGGGCACGGGCACGTTTTTCAGGGCGCGACAGCCACCTGAGGAGGGCAGTCCCTTCAGGTCTTGGAAGAGGTCCTTGACCAGGAAGGGCACGCCGGCAAACGGGGCCGAGGGATCAAATGGCGCCTGGGTCCGTGCGCGTGCACTGTCATCCAGCCGCATCACGATGGCGTTCAGTGAAGCCGTGGCGTCGGCGCGCACCAGGGCCGCGTCCAGCAACTCGCTGGGGTGAACCTCGCCCCGGCGGACCAGATCGGCCAGGCCCAGGGCGTCGTAGCGTTGGTAGTCGTCGAAGTGCATGGCGGGATAATGCGCACTTTTCCCCTGCGGCTTTCTCCAGTCTTACCCGTGTTCCTTCCCGCCATCACCTTTCCGGAATCGCTGCCCGTCAGCGGCAAACGCGACGAGATCGAAGCCGCCCTGCGCGAGCATCAGGTCATCATCGTCTGCGGCGAGACGGGCTCGGGCAAGACCACGCAGCTTCCCAAGATTGCGCTGACCATGGGGCGCGGGGGCTGGGGCCAGCCGCGTGACCCGAAGGCGCCGCGTCACCTGCGACCCAAGCTGATCGGCCACACCCAGCCGCGGCGGATTGCGGCCTCCAGTGTGGCCAAGCGCATTGCCGAGGAGTTGAACACGCCCCTGGGCGAGGTGGTGGGCTACAAGGTGCGTTTCCAGGACCGGCTGCAGCCAGGCGCCAGCGTCAAGCTGATGACCGACGGCATCTTGCTGGCCGAGACGCAGGGCGACCCGGACCTGCGCGCCTACGACACCCTCATCATCGACGAGGCGCACGAACGCAGCCTCAACATCGACTTCCTGCTGGGCTACTTGCGTCAGTTGCTGCCGCGCCGTCCGGACCTGAAGATCATCGTGACCTCGGCCACGATCGATGCCGACCGCTTTGCCAAGCATTTCGAGTCTGCCAAGGGCCCGGCGCCAGTCATCATGGTGTCCGGGCGCCTGTTCCCGGTCGAGCAGCGCTACCGTCCCTTTGAGGAAAGCCGCGAATACGGCTTGAACGAGGCCATCACCGACGCCGCCGACGAGTTATGGCGCGAAGGCAGTGGCGACATCCTGGTTTTCCTGCCCGGTGAGCGCGAGATCCGCGAAGCCGCCGACCACCTGCGCAAGCACTTTGCCCACCACCGCGTCACCGCCAACATCCTGCCGCTGTTTGCACGCCTGAGCCAACAGGAGCAAGACGAGGTCTTCAAAACCGGGGGTGGACGCCGGATCGTGCTGGCCACCAACGTCGCCGAAACCTCACTGACGGTGCCGGGCATCCGTTACGTGATCGACTCGGGCCTGGCGCGTGTCAAGCGCTACAGCTTTCGCAACAAGGTCGAGCAACTGCAGATTGAGCCGATCAGCCAGGCGGCGGCCAACCAGCGGGCCGGTCGCTGCGGCCGGGTGGCCAACGGCATCTGCATCCGTTTGTACGACGAGAAGGACTTCAACGCCCGCCCGCGTTTCACCGACCCTGAAATCCTGCGCTCCTCGCTGGCCGGGGTGATCTTGCGGATGAAGTCGCTGCACCTGGGCCTGGTGGACGACTTCCCCTTCATTGAACCCCCGCTGCGCAAGGCCATTGCCGACGGCTACCAGCTGCTCAACGAGCTGGGCGCGGTTGACGACAACAACGAGATCACCAAGCTGGGCATGGACCTGGCCCGCTTGCCGCTCGACCCGCGCGTGGGCCGCATGATCCTGGAAGCCAAGGACCGGCAGGCGCTGGCCGAGGTGCTGGTGATCGCTGCCTCCTTGAGCGTGCAGGACGTGCGCGACCGGCCCATTGACCAGCAACAGCAGGCCGACACCAAGCACAAGCAGTTCGACGACGAGAAGTCGGAGTTCATGGGTACGCTCAAGCTGTGGAAGTGGCTGGACGAGTCGCGCGGTGGGCATGGGCACCACGAACCGGGCCAGCCAGAAAAGCACAAGCTCAGCCACCGCAAGTACGAGCAGCTGCTTCGCGACAACTACATCAACCCGCGCCGCGTGCGCGAGTGGAAGGATGTCTACACCCAGCTGCACACCGTCGTGGCCGAGCACAGCTGGCGCCTCAACGGTGCCCCGGCCACCTACGAGCAGGTGCACCTGTCGCTGCTGTCGGGCTTGTTGGGCAACATCGGCTGCAAGAGCGACGAGGAAGACTGGTACCTGGGCGCGCGTGGCATCAAGTTCTACAAGCACCCCGGCGCCAACCTGAGCAAGAAGCCGGGGCGCTGGATTCTGGCGGCCGAACTGGTCGAGACCACGCGCCTGTTTGGACGTGGCATTGCCAACATCGAACAGCCCTGGTTGGTGCAGATGGGTGGCCACTTGCTCAAAAAGCAGCTGCTCGACCCGCATTGGGAAAAGAAGGCCAGCGAGGTGGTGGCGCTGGAACGGGCGACGCTGTATGGCCTGGTGGTCTACAACAACAAGCGCGTCAACTTCGGTCTGGTCGATGCGCTCAAGGCCCGCGAGATCTTCATCCGCGAAGCGCTGGTGGGGCAGGAGTGGGAGACGCGTCTGCCCTTCCTGGCGGCCAACCGCAAGCTGATCAGCCAGGTCGAGCAGCTCGAACACAAGTCGCGCCGCCAAGACGTGCTGGTGGACGACGAGCTGATCTACGCCTTCTACGACGCACAGATCCCGCCCGAGGTGATGAGCGGCCACAGCTTCGAGCGTTGGTACAAGGTGGCCAGCCGCGAGAACCCCAAGCTGCTCTACCTGAGCCGCGAGGAGCTGATGCGCCACGAAGCGGCAGGCATCACCAGCGCGGCATTCCCCAAGGTGATCCGCATGGGCGGCGTGGACTGCTCGGCCACCTACCTGCACGAACCCGGCGACGCCCGCGATGGCGTGACTGTGACCATCCCCATCTTCGCGCTCAATCAGGTGCAGGAAGAGCCCGGCGAATGGCTGGTGCCTGGCATGCTCAAGGACAAGGTGCTGGCGCTGCTCAAGAGCCTGCACCAAAAGCCCCGTGCGCGCCTCGTGCCGCTGCCCGATTACGCCGAGTCCTTCGTGCAGTCGGTGCCGTTCGGGCAGGGCGGCCTGATGGACGTGCTGCTCAAGGCCGTGCGCGACAAGACCCAGCTGGATGTGAAGCGCAACGACTTCAAGCTGAACATGCTCTCGCCCCACCTGTTCATGAACTACCGCGTGGTGGACGAGCATGGTCGACAGCTGGGCATGGGACGCAATCTCGCGGTGCTCAAGGCTGAGCTGGGTTCCCTGGCGCGGGGGGCTTTCCAAGCCTTGGCGGCCCTGAAGGCGCAGGCGGTGGCACAAGGCGGTGCGAGCGGTGCTACTTCGGGTGGTGCGGCAGGCGAGGGGGCCTCTGCCTCTCAGCCCGGGGTGCGAACACAGGGAGCGCCAAGCAAGGCCGACGGTCGAGGTGCGATGCCGGGTGGTGGGGCGCAGCGCGTGCCTGCAGGCGCCCAGGGGGGCGCAGGCAAGGGTGGCTCAGGTGGGGCGTCCGGCGGTGCCGCCGCCAAGCCTCAGGCTGCGCAAGCCTTCACCGACTGGACCTTTGGCGAACTGCCCGAGCTGATGGAGATCCAACGCGGTGGGCACACCCTGGTGGGCTTCCCTGCCTTGATCGACAAGGGCGCTCACGTTGAGATCGACATCTTTGACGAACCCGACGTGGCCGCGGCCAAACACCGCGCCGGTCTGCGCCGTCTGGTGGCCTTGCAGATCAAGGAGCCGCTGAAGTACCTGGAAAAGAACATCCCCGATCTGCAGAAGATGGCCATGGCCTACATGAGCCTGGGCACGGCGGACGAGTTGCGCGACCAGATCATCGCCGTGGCGCTGGACCGCGCCTACCTGGCCGAACCACTGCCCACCGATGCCGCCAGCTTCAAGGCGCGCGTGGAAGAAGGGCGCACCCGCCTGAACCTGATCGCGCAGGAAGTGGCGCGCCTGGTGGGCACGGTGCTGGTGGAGTACGCCGCCGCCACGCGCAAGCTGAAAGACGCCAAGCCGCCCAAGGACGTGGCCGACGACATCGCGGGCCAGCTCCAGCGCCTGATGCCCAAGCGCTTCATCGTGCAGACGCCGTACACGCAGCTGCAGCACTTCCCGCGCTACCTCAAGGCCATCACGCTGCGCCTGGACAAGCTCAAAGGTGACCCGGCCCGCGACGCACAACGCCTGAGCGAACTGCGCCCGCTGGACCAGCGCTACACCCGCCGCTTGGCCGAGCTCAAAGGCGTGCTGGATGCGCGCACCGACGAGTTCCGCTGGCTGCTGGAAGAGCTGCGCGTGAGCCTGTTCGCGCAGGAGCTGCGTACGCCCCAGCCCGTCAGCATCAAGCGACTGGAAAAGGCCTGGGCGCAGATCACGGCTTGATCACCCGAGGCGGAAGCGCCAGGGTGTGCGCCGCCTGATCCGTGCAAGGCCTGATCTGCCGAGCTAGACGTTTCACAGGCCCAGTTGTTGCGCCAGCTCTCGAGCGATGGCGGCATTGACACGTGCCATGGCCGCGGCCTGTCCCGCTGGGCTGTCGTCCTGCACGGGTTCCGCCCAGCGCACTTGCCCTTGACGCGGGGTGGCGGCGCTGCCTGGTGTCGGGGTCAGCGCCCAGCTCACCTGGGCATGCAGACGTGCCTGGGGCCGGTCGTGGTCCAGCACGACAAAGCTCACTTGCAGGTTGCCGACATTGGGCGTGGCGTTACAGATGTCGTCGCACACCGCGCCTGCGCCCACCAGACCATTCAATTGCGCAGCCAGGTGGCGGGTGAGGCCGATCTCGACACGCTCCGCCCATCTCACGCCCGGCCATTCCGCCAGGGTGGCGGCGCTGTCGCGGTAGCGGACTCGGTTGCTCTGCAGGTATTCGGGGATCTGCACGCGCAGCAGGCGCAGCTGTGGGGTGCCGCGCGACGCGATGCCGGTGGTGACAGGCGTCGAGGCACTCCCGGTGGCCGGCGCAGGCGCCTGCGGCGTTGCGGGACTGGCGTCCCAAGGCAGCGACAACCAGGTTCGCTCAGGCGGGGAGCTGGCACAGCCTGCCAGCGTCATGCCCAGCACCACACACAGCGGCAGGCAACAGGCTTTGAACGCACGCCCAGGCTGCGTCTTACGACGGGCCGGCGAAACAGCTTGCATCGTCACGGCTGGCTTCCTCCAAAGATCAGGCTGTTGGGTTCACGCTCGACCTGGTCGGCAAACGAACGCAGGCTGCGTGCAGCCTGCGACAGGTCGCTCACCGCCGCATTCACATCGGTGCGCAAGGGAGAGCCCGGTGCGGCCACCGCCGCCAGGTCCTGCATGGCCCGGCGTGCGCCTTCGGCGGCCAGTCGGGTTTCCTGCAAAGTCTGTTGCAGAGTCGGCTGCATCTGCGTAACGGTGCCGCGCGTCGTGTCGCTCAGTTGCTGCAGGGACTGCAAGGTGAGCGTGGTTTGCGCCTCCACATTCTTCAAGGCCGCATCGGCGGTGGCCAGGGTCTGGCGGGCTTGAACACCGGTGGCGTTCAGCTGTTGGCTGGTCTTTTCAATCGCAGTCTGACTCGTCTTGAGCGTGTCGTTGAGGGTGCGCATGGTCTGACGCAGTTCGGCCACCATCTCGCCCAGCGGCAGCTCTTGCACTTGGGTGATCAGGGCGTCCAGCTTGTCCTGCATGGTCGGGATCTCCGGGATGGGCCCTTTGCCATCAGCGAGCAAACGACCAGGCAGGTCCGGTCGGAAGTCCAGCTCAATGGCGGTCTGCCCCGTGACCACACTTTGCAGGATCAGACGAGCGCGCAGACCACGTTTGACCAGCTCTGGCAGATCCAGCTCCTGGGCTTGCCCACTGCCCGAGTCCATCTGCAGCGATTCGGCGCCCAGAGTCAGGGTGACGGGGATGCGTGCGACCAGGGTCTGCTGGTTCACTTCCACACCAATGCGTGTGACCTCGCCCATTTTCACGCCGCGGAAGGTGACCGGCGCGCCAATGTAGAGGCCCTTGACGCTGTCATCGAAGTACACCACCGCCTGGTGTCGAGTGTGGAACCAGCCGGATTTGTTGAGGG
The DNA here is from genome assembly GCF_037482285.1 of Aquabacterium sp. G14. Taxonomy (NCBI): domain Bacteria; kingdom Pseudomonadati; phylum Pseudomonadota; class Betaproteobacteria; order Burkholderiales; family Sphaerotilaceae; genus Aquabacterium; species Aquabacterium sp. G14. Next base: position 6,560 of record NZ_JBBEYB010000018.1, on the reverse strand, counting down.
TGAGCACGCCGGCCACCACCAGCACCAGGGCCAGCAGCACGAAGGCGCCCACCAGAAAAGCATGGCGTTTCATAGGGTGTCGATCTCCTCTCGGCGCATGAAGGCCTGCACCGTGGGGTGCATGACCGTGTCGCGCATCAGCGTGGGTTTGCCATGGGCAATGGGGCGTTTGTGCTCTGCGTCCAGGAAGATGCCGTCGTCGGCCAGGGCGTAGATGCTGGGCAGCTCATGCGTGACGATGACGATGGCCGCACCGGTGCGTTCACGGATGTCCAGAATCAAACGGTCGAGCTTGACCGAGCTGATCGGGTCCAGCCCGGCCGAGGGCTCGTCGAGGAACAGCAGGTGAGGGCAGGCCACGATGGCGCGTGCCAGGCCCACGCGCTTTTTCATGCCGCCACTCAGATCGGCGGGCGGGCGGTCGCGCGCGGCCGCCATGCCCACCCATTCAAGTGCTTCGAGGGCGCGGGCTTCATGCTGTGCCTTGGGCAAGGTGCCCTGCACCTCCAGCGGCAGCAGGACGTTTTCCAGCACCGTCATCGAGGACCACAGCGCCGCACTCTGAAACAGCACGCCAATGTCGGCACGCAGTTCGTTGCGGGTGCGCTCCGGGCTGGCCCAGTAATCCTGCTCGCGGTAGAGCACCTGCCCAGAGGCCGGTGGTAGCAGGCCGATCAGGCACTTGAGCAAGGTGCTCTTGCCGCAGCCGCTGCCGCCCATCACGGCAAAGATGGTGCCGGGTTCAATGTCGAAGCTGATGTGCTCCTGGATCAGGTTGGCACCGTACTGCAGCTTCAGGTCACGCACGCCGAGCAAGCTCATGTCAGATCCCCAGCGCGTCCGCACACACAGCGAACACGGCATCCAGCGCGATCACGCCGACGATGCCCGCCACCACCGCATGCGTGGTGGCCGAACCCACGCCGGCCGCATTGCGCGGTGCATACAGGCCGTGAAAGCAGGCTGCCAGCGACACCAGCAGGCCAAAGGCCATGCTCTTGAAAAAGCCCAGGCCCAGGTGGGTGTAGGTGAGTGCGGCCACGCTGCGGTCAAAGTAGGCCACCGGAGCCAGGTCGAGCAGCGACGAGCTCACCGCGAATCCGCCCACCAATCCGCCCACGCAGGCGAACAGATACAGCAGGGGCATCATGAACAGCAGTGTCAGCACGCGCGGCAACACCAGGTAGTCGACCGCATTGAGCCCCAGCACGGCCAGCGCGTCGATCTCTTCATTGGCCTGCATGGTGGCCAGCTCGGCCGCAAAGGCCGCGCCGGTGCGCCCACACATCACCACGGCGGTGATGACGGCAGCCATTTCGCGGGAGATGGCAATCGCCACCAGGTCGGCCACGAAGATGCCGGCCCCGAACTTGAGCAACTGCACCGCGCCGACGAAAGCGATGATGGCGCCCACCAGCACATTGACCACCAGCACGATGAGCAAGGCCCGCGCACTGGCATCGGCCAGGATGCGCGCAAAGTCTTGCGGGCGGAACTGCCAGCCGCGCCGCGTGCCACGCCACACCGCCAGCAGCGTGTCACCCAGCAGCGTGATGGCCTGTTGAACAGGGGTGAGCATGTCTCTTTATAGCGCGTCAAAAAGACATTGCCGCGCCCCGTTGCATTTTTCTGCACACCGGGGTGTGGGGCAGGGTGCTTCACAGGCTATACTAGCGGTCTAGTCGGGGCGTAGCGCAGCCTGGTAGCGCATCTGCTTTGGGAGCAGAGGGTCGTGAGTTCGAATCCCACCGCCCCGACCATTGAATCCAACGGGTCAGCATCGTGAGGTGCTGGCCCGTTTTGTTTGTCGTCGCAGCGACGCGTGAAGCGCGCGCGCCCCGAATCCTCACCGACCTGTCACATGTGAACGGCGGATGGTTTGGTGAAACAGCGCCGCCACCAGATCAGATTGCGTCACCATGCCCACCACATGCCCCTCTGCATTGACCACGGGCATGTGATGCAGTCCCCCGTCGGAGAAGGCGGGGACAAGATCGGCGATGGGTTGATCTGGGTACACGCTGCTCACCGACGTGGTCATGATGTCGCTGACAAGCCTGCCGGGCGCCAGCTTCCTCAAGGTCTGATCGGTATGGCTGAGAAAGAAGTCGTGCAGGGACACGATGCCGACCAGTTGGTGGGCCTTGTTGGTCACCGGCAGAGCTTTGACCTTGTGTCGTGACAATCGGATCCAGACGGTTTCCACGCTCTCGGTGTCCCTGACCGTGACGACATCGCGCGACATGATGTCCTCGCAGTGCACGTCCGCCCACTGGCGGCGCTGTGCTTGCAAGTTCGCGCGAGAGACGATCTCCTCCAGATCGTCGCGCTCAATGTCCAGCAACTCGCCAAACGATGCCAGGGCGGCATCCAGATCTTGGGCTTGAACACCCATGCGGTGACTGGGCCGAGGGTCATTCGTGTGATGGGGCGAAGAGGGGGGAACTGACGCACGGTGTGGATATCGCCGCCCCGTGAGGTTGTTCAGCAGCAGTGCCATCAGCACCAGCAGGATCGAGTTCAGCCCCACGGGCGTCAGCGCGAACTCGTACCCGATCTCGTGTGCGGGTCCTCCTCCCAGCGCGGCCATGATGGCCACCGCCCCGCCTGGCGGGTGCAAGCACCGCAGTGTGCACATGGCTCCGATGGCAGTGGCACCCGCCAAGGCCACGCACCATCCGGTGTCGCCCAGCCAGTGCTGCAGGAAGACGCCGATCAAGGCAGACACGACGTTGCCCCCGATCACGGACCAGGGTTGCGCCATGGGACTCAGTGGCAGCATGAACAGCAACACCGCCGAAGCGCCCATGGGCGCAATGAACCCATGGGCGTGGGCACCCAGCCAGTGATGGCTCACCCACTCCATGAAACTCAAGCCGATGGCGGCGCTCAGCACGCCGAGAAACAGCGTTTGCCGGCCGACCGGCATGGGTGGTGCGGGCAGCCAATGGCGCAAGCGCATGAGCATGAAAGTCTTGATCTGTACGGTTCTGGAGATGGTCTGCATGCCTGTGGTATCTGAAAGAGCGTGACTCCACACTTGGAGTGGTCGGCATTGATACATCGCAATGCACATGCCAAAACCCTTGTCCTGTCATATCAAGTACTTGCGGGTGAAAATGTCCAATTGACCCATAATTGATTCGAGTCATATTGACTCGATTGCATGTCGGTATGACAACAGCTGATTGGTTGAGAACCTTGGTTGCTCTGGTGGGGGACTTGCCTCAGGACCTGCCAGAGGGGGAGCGTTATCGGCGCTTGCTGCACGCGGCGCGCTCGCTTTTTCCTTGTGATGCCGTGGCTTTGCTCAAGCTGGACGGGGATGTGTTGTTGCCCCTGGCGACCGAGGGGCTGAGCAGAGACACCCTGGGGCGACGCTTCAAGGTGGCAGATCACCCGCGCTTTCAATTTCTGTTGGCCAGTGGACAAGCCAAACGCTTCGATGCCGACAGCACCCTGCCCGATCCCTACGATGGGCTGATCGAGGGAGATCATGCGCACCTGGAGGTTCATGACTGCATGGGTTGCGTGCTGCAGGTGGAAGGGCGAATCTGGGGGCTGTTGACGCTGGATGCCGTTGAGAGAGGGCGTTTCAGCGATGAACATCTGGAGCGGCTGCAGTCGTTTGCGAACCTTGCGTCGGCCACGGTCGGTGCTGTGATGCGTATCAACCGATTGGCGACACTGCTGCAAACCGAGCGCCTGCGTGCCGAGTCCTACAGGCGAGCTGCAGGACAGCCTGAGCGCGAACTCATCGGACACAGCGTCGCGTTCAAGCAGTTGCTCAAGGAGATTGACCTGGTTGGCGCCAGTGAGTTGACGGTGTTGATCACCGGTGAGACGGGTGTGGGCAAAGAACTGGTTGCCCAAGCCTTGCATGCACGCTCTGGCAGGGCTGATCGGCCCTTGATCAGCTTGATGCGTATTCTGGCGAACGTGACCGACGATTCCGGCCCATCGTGACCGGTTGCACCGTGTGAGGTGTTGCGCGTTCAAATTGTAGGGGTGTCGGTCACGATGGGTCTGAGTCGGGCTCCTTTTTCGTGGGTTTGGGCTTTTGTCGCAGGGACTCACCGGTCAGAGTGAATCGGTGGTTTCGCTGCATCAGGCGATCAAGGATCGCGTCGGCAATCGTGGCGTCACCGACCCAGGCATGCCAGTGTTCAATGGGCAGCTGACTGGTGATGATGGTGGCCTTGCTGGCAGCTCGGTCGTCGATGATCTCCAGCAAGTCAGCGCGGGCCTGGTTGTCCAGCCCAGCCATGCCCCAGTCGTCCAGCAACAGGACATCGGTCTTGGCCAACTGGATGAGCCACTTGCCAAAGGTGCCATTGCCGTGACGGATGCGCAGCTCTTCGCTCAGACGTGGCACACGTTGGTAGAAGGCAGAGCGACCGCGGCGACAGGCGTGCTGGGCCAGCGCACAAGCCAGCCAGGATTTGCCAGCTCCGGTGGGGCCGGTGATCAGCACGCTGTGGCCGCTGTCGATCCAATCACCCAAGGCCAGGCTCATGACAGCCTTGCGATCCAGGCCGCGTCCAGCTCGTGTATCGATGTCCTCAATGGCGGCTTGGGGGTACTTCAGCTTGGCCTCTTTGAGCAGGCGTGCACGCCGCTTGTCGTGGCGCCAATGGAGCTCGCGCTCGACGATCAGAGCCATGCGTTCTTCAAAGCTGACAGCGCTCATGCCGGCCTGCGTCAGTTGCTCATCAAGGGCTGTGAGCATGCCCATCAGCCTGAGTTCACGCAGCTGGTTCAAAGTCGTGTTCATCATCATGGTGCAATCCTGTCTGTTCACTGGTAGTAACCGGGGCCACGAACGTGGGCATGGTGCGGGCTGGTCCAGTCGGTGGCGGTCGTGGCGGGCACCTGATCCCGGCCGTTTGCCAGAATGTCGCTGACGTGCCTGTACTTGACGGTGCCGAGCTCCAGGGCGATGAGGCAAGCGGCTTCCAGTCGGGGCTTGCCGTACTTCTTGGCCAGTGACAGCAGCCCCAGGCAGGCGCGGTAGCCATGCTCGGGATGGCGTCGCTCCTCCAGCAGACGCTGGACGGTGCTGGCACAGGCCACACCAATGGTGCCGCCCCAGTGAATCAGGCGTTCAGGGGTCCACTCCCGATGCGCGCGGTGCGCTGCCGACATGTGCTCCGCCACGGTGGTGAAGCCCCCCTTGTGGAGACAGCGCAGATGAGCGGCAACACGCTGACCACGGTGGACGATCTCCACGCCGCGCGTGGTGATGCGTGCCTCCAGGACCAGCCCGACCAAGGACTGCGGCACGCTGTAGCGATGCCCCTCGATCTCGACGTGGTGATCAATGTGCACGCGCACGGTCTTGTAGGTGGCGAATTCCCAGGGCTGCAGAGGCAAGGCTTGCAGTGCTGGCGCATCCAACTCTGCAAACGTGCTGACTCGGCTGCCAGGCAACCTCTGGAATGCCTTGTTGTTGAGTTGTTCCAGCAGCGGCGCGATGGCCTCGTTGACATCGTCCACGCTCGCAAAGCGTTGGTGGCGCAGTCGCATCAGGATCCAACGCTCGACAACTTGCACGGCAGACTCGACCTTGGCCTTGTCCTGCGGGTGATAGGGCCGCGCCGGTAGCATCGAGGTGCCGTAGTGGCGAGCGAAGTCCTCCACCGTCTCGTTGGCGCGAGGCTCATAGCGGTTGGGGTTGGCAATGAGGGCTTTGGGGTTGTCCGGCACGATGAGCTGGGGCACCCCACCGATGAATGTCAGGGCGCGGGCGCAGCCATCAAGCCAGTCGGCCATGGTCTCGCGCGGTGTGGCACACGCAAAGGTGTAGCTCGAAGCGCCCAGAGCGGCCACGAAGATGTGGGCACGGCTGCCGTCCACCAACTCGATCGTGGGACCTGCAAAGTCGATGAACAGCTTCTCGCCTGCGCGGTGGGTCTGGCGCATCGAGCGTTTGAGTGTCTTGGCGTAGCGGCGGTAGTTCTCGCAGAACTGCGAGTAGGAGTGCGTATGACCGTCCAGGTGCTGCTGGGTGTGCTCCTCCCACAGCAGCATGAGCGTCATGCCCTTGCGGCGCAGTTCTTTGTGAATCTGGGCGTAGTCGGGGTGCACGAAGTGCTGCGGCCGTGGCGGCGGTGCCAGCAGGCGATGCTGCAAAGCGGTCTCGTCCAGGGGCTGGATGGAGTGCCAATCCAGACCTGCGACCGAGGCCAAACCGACGTACTTGGTAACCACGCCTTTGGAGATGCCCAGGGCGGCGGCGATACGCTCGTGCGAGAGCCGAGCATCGAGTTTGAGACGCAGAACGTCCTTGATCTTGCGCATGTGAATCCTTGGTGCAGGCATGCCGGCTCCAGCAAAAAACTGGGCAGGCTAACTGCATTGGGTGAGACAACTTGCGCAACACCATCACGGTGGCATACGACGCCATGCTGGCATCGTGACCGGTGATTCCGGCATCGTGACCGAGATTCCGGTCAGGTGCAAAAATCGGTCACGTTCGACCAGAATGGCCGGTCACGATGAACCAGAATCGGCGGTCACGATCCGCCGGAATCAACGGTCACGTTGGACCGGAATACGCA
>NZ_JBBEYB010000017.1:0-72953 GCF_037482285.1 Aquabacterium sp. G14 | reverse complement strand
CTAGGGCCTGTTAACACATCCGAAGTCCATCAGCGACGAGCACGAAGCTGATGAAGCCCAGGAACATGAGGTCGAGTTTCTCGAACCGCGAGAAGATACGGCGATAGCCTTTGAGTCGACGGAACAACCGCTCCACCTCATTGCGGCGCTTGTACATCTCGCGGTCGTAGTCCCACGGTTCGTTCCGCGTCTTCATTGGTGGCACCACCGGAATGAAACCCAGATCCAGTGCCAGCTGCCGTGTCTCGTTGCCTTCGTAGGCGCGGTCCATCAACAAATGCACCGGCCTGCTGGCGGGCCCAAGACTGCTGAGCAGGCGCCGGCCTTCGGGTGCGTCGTGTGCCTGCCCAGGCGAGAGGCAAAACGTTACGGCCGTTCGAGCATCCGCGGCAACCATATGAATCTTGGTGTTCCATCCGCCTCGGGACTTTCCGATGGCTTGTGGGCCGTTTTTTTTAGTGCCCCCGTGCCGTCGGGATGGACCTTGATGCTTGTGGAGTCCAGCGAGACGGCTTCGATCCTGATACGCACGACTTGCGCACGCTGCAACTCCTCGAACATGCGATCCAGGACGCCAGCTTTGGTCCAGCGATTCATGCGCGTGTAAATCGTGTGCCAGTTGCCGAAGCGTTTGGGCAGTCCGCGCCACTTGCAACCATGTTCGGCCACATAAAGGATCGCATTGACCACCTGCAGATTGCTCAGGCTGACGTTGCCACGCTGCCTGGGCAGGCAGTGTTCGATGGTAGCGAATTGTTCGGGCGTGATCTCCATGTCGGAGATTTTCTGGCGCAATCGTCGCCGTCGCCATTAGTGTTAACACGCCCTAGCTGGGGGGGATTTGGCTCTGAGCATGGGGGGATTGCTGAAATCCCCCCATGCTCAGACCTCTTCGAGGCTCAGAGTTCGGGAATGCCCAGCGAGCGGAGATACGAATAGGTCGGATCATAGAAACTCTCCGACCGTGTTGGATCCTCCGTATCACCCTCTGGAACCACCAGAACCATGCCTTGTCGGGCGCGGGTCAAAAGGACGCGGTATGCGTTTTCAAGGTAACGCTTGCGTTCCACCTTGTTGATCCGGTTCCATCGAGAGCCTCGGAATTGGTGATGCGACCATGCGTCGCCATGAACACGCAAGTCACCATCCCACACCACACAAGCCCAGTCCAACTCAAGCCCCTGAACCTGGAATTCGGTGGCCACATCCTCCAAGTAGAAAGACGATCGGGTGTCCTCGTTGCCATCCAGGAACCACTTCACGGGATCGGTTTTCACGCGCACGTCAATGGCGTGAGGCTTCAATCGCTCGGCCTGTGAGGACACGACGATGCCATATCGCTCGGTGCCACGAGCCTGTTGCTTCAGCCACCGCTTCGCCCGGTGCAGATCACGTGTGAGCACAATCGGATATTTGTGTTGAAGCCCCGAGAGGGTTTGCCGTGCAGATGCGATCTCGAAATTCAGCACCTCCTTGACGAAGCGACTCAAGGACTCGGCACGGAACGAGCGCATGGACGTGGCCAGATGCAGTGACGTGTTCTGCACAGTGTCTGATTTATCAAGGATGGCCCTCAAGGCGTCGCTGGGTTGCTCGTCGATCAACTGCGGTGACAAGTGCACCTTCCATGATGGGAATCTACGCAGCAGGGCGGTGAGCCATTCGTCGATGCCGCCTTCACCCGTGTTGATCTCTTGGCCGCTGCCAACGAGGCACACAATCACGGCCCAGTTGTCATGCCGATCCAGACAGGAAATCAAGAACTCGGGCTCTGACTGGTTGAAACCAACCTGCCCCTTCTTGCGTTGCATGAAGGCACTGGTCTGCGCCAGATCCCACGCACGTTGGGCTTCATCAAAAAGCACCACATGCTCAGGCGGAGCGCCGTGATCGCGGAGGTATTCGTCGCGAAAGTGGTGAACGTTTTGGATGAAGGCCTCAACCTCTTTCTTGGCTTCACTCTTGAGAATGCGGGTGCCTTCACTGGCTGCACGCTCAACCCTATCGCGTATCAATGCTTCTCTTAAAACGGCCACCAGCGGACCGTTACCCGACAAGAAGACGCTGTATGTATCGCTGTCGGCATCGAGGTGGCGGTTCGCGACATTCAACCCAACCAATGTTTTGCCCGCTCCCGGCACGCCTGTGACAAAGCAGATGCACTTTTGCCCACGTTGACGTGCTTCGTCAATGATCTGATCTATGGCGTGCGTGGTCTCAGCCAGATTTTGTGCACCAGCATCATTGCGTGAGACGTCTTCAACCCTGTGCCCCGCGTAGAGGGCACGGGCTGCTTCCACAATGGTTGGGGTCGGCATGTAGCGGCCCTGCTCCCATCGCTGAACATCAATCCGTGTTGCCGTAGTGGTGGTGATGGCATCGATGAGCAGCGATGCAAGTTGGCTGGTGGCTGCGCAGACGGGCAGGTAAAGGCCATCGTTATGGATGGTTTGCTCAAGGTTGTACGCCCGAGGCGATGCCTCGGTTGCGATCAACACCGGCAAGACATGGATGTGGTGACTCGATTCGTGGAAGTATTTGAAGTCGAGTGCGTAATCCCAGACCTGATTGATGGCCGATCGATCAAAGTGGGATTCCCCAACTTTGAACTCCAAAATGACCATGAGGGGGCCGGTCAGCAGCACGACATCCGCCCGACGACCCAGCCGTGGGACGGTCAACTCAAAGTAGATGCGGCCGTCGGCAATCAACTCAGCTGGCAGGGCCAAGGACTTCAATACTTGTATTTGCTGAGTCCAGGCGTTGCGTTGAGTGAGTTCGACATCACCTTCCGAAGTCCGCAGCAAGGCCCCGAGAATGGCATCAGCGTCTTGTGCCAAAAAGTCGCGCAAAGGTGCGCTGTACATCCAGCGTCGGATCGCGCGAATGCTATCGAGAGGCTGCTGCATCTTCCATCCTGTTTTTGTTTGTTCTTGTCATGCTGGCTGGCTCAATCAGGTCTGCGGCCTTCCTGGCTTCTTGAACACTTCTTTTTCATGCCAATGCAAGAACTCAGCCCTCGGGTAGTAGTCCTTGCTTTGCGGCAGGATGATCCCGGCACCATGAAAGCCCAGCAGCATCTTGCGTGATGCCTCGCCTGACACGGCATGCTGGCTGAACACCATGCTGTACGTGTCGGGCAGGATGGTGAAGGCACCCAGATCGAACACCTTGTGATGCAGGGCGCACAGCGCCAGGCCGTTAGCTTCGATGTCAGGCCCCTTGGCCTGGAACCACTTGATGTGCGCGGCCTCCAGGCCTGCCGTGATGTTGCCGATGCGCAGGTCGAAGCCGCACACGCAGCAGCGGTACTCGTAGGCGCGCAGCACGCGCTCGCGGAACCGTGGGTCACGGCGTGCAGACTGTCGATCGCTGTCGGTGGATTCCCCTGTGCGTGGTGCGCTCAGGTCCAGCCCAATGGCTGACAGGATGTCGCCGTGCAGCGTTTCGGGGAAGTGAGCGTCCAGCAGTTGGTGGGCCAGTTGGGCGCGCAAGGCCGGGTCGCGTCGCAGGGCGGCGTCCACCTCGGGCGCGAAGCCTCCAGCGATGTGCAGCTTGCGCAGGTCGGTGAGGTTGGGCGTGGCGCCTGCGGGGCGGTTGAGGAAGTCGGCCGGGCCGTCGAGTTCCCAGACGCCATCGGTGGCCAGATGCCAGAAGGGATAGTGTCGGGAGTTGGGTGCGCTGCTGGGGCCGAACTCGGCCAGCAGGCTCTTGAAGGGACCTTCGATGTCTTCGAAGGTGACCATGCGTGGGGCATCCTGAGCGATGCGGGCCAGGGCCAGCAGGATCAACAGTGGCTTGTGAACGGCACGTTGTTCACCGCGCTGAAACACGCGGATGCGGTCAAAGGCTTTCAGGACGTCCTGGCTGTGGAGTGTCATCGCTCAACGAGGTGTCGGTGTACCAAGGCATTCAACCACGTTTGGGTCTGGCCAGGTCGCTGGTCGGTGGTCAGCCAGGTCTCCACACGTACGATACCTTGCAGTGGGTTCAGCCATTCGGACAACCGGTCCTGATTGGCGTCCGTGAAAGCCCTGCCCGACTCATCCACGCGCTCTGCTTGCCCCAGTTTGTAGCTGGCGTACACCACGCCACCGGTTTTGAGCGTCTGCCAGAGCTTCCGCCACACATCAGGCTGTTCGCGGGCTGGCACATGCAAGAGGCTGGCGCAGGCCCAGATGGCATCGAAACGTGCGGTGTCGTCCAAGTCCTGAAAGCGCATCACCTTGACGGGGATGCCAGCGTGCTGCGAAGCCAGTTGCGCGAACTCAGGACTGGCGTCAAAGGCTTCTACCGCATAGCCGCGTTGCAGAAAGGCCAGCGCATCACGTCCTGAGCCACAGCCCGCATCCAGAATGAGTCCACCCGCACGCACATGCGGCAGGAAGCGTGCGTACAGCGGGGTCATGTCCACCGCGCGGGTGGCTTGGGCGTAGGCCTCGGCGTGGTGGGTGTAGTAGCCGAGGCTCACTGGGCTGCTGGGCGTGTTCATGCCAGTATTGTGTGTGCCCTTTTTTGGGGCTTGGCTGTGTGGTGCGATGTGTGAGTCGGCAAGGAGTTGGAGACGGTGAGTGTCTTCAAAAAAAACCGGAAAGATCCTTGGCAGTGCCGTCAAGCGCCCAGGCCAGCTCGATGCCCAGGTCGTGAAGCTGTTCGGCGATGCACTGCACGGCCCCCCAGATCGTGAAAGCGCATGAGCATGAGATCGGCTCTGCCGCGAAGCCTGCGGTGGCCTGGAGTGGGCGTGCGCTGCAGGCCACACCGCCGATGCGGTGGTGGTGGCGTTGGAGAGGCGGTTGGGCGTGGCATTCATAAAGCGATCAACCGTACGATTGACGGTGTGATTGATGGGGCGGATAATCTGACTCTTTCCTAGCGACAGATAGAGGGTCAGATATGTCTCACCTCAGTGCCAATGATCTCAAGACGGGCGGTGTAGCGGCCATCGCTGCGGCCTTGGCCGAGCAGCCCGAGGTCATCATTTCGGTGCGGGGCAAGGATCGCTTCGTGGTGATGGACATGGAGCATTACCACTACTTGCGCGAGTGTGAGCTGGATGCTGCCCTGGCGCAGAGCCAGGCCGATGTGGCGGCTGGTCGTTTTGTAGCGGAGTCAGCCCAGGCTCATGTCGCACGTCTGGACGCCATGCTGGTTGCAGGCGCGTCTCACCAAGCTCCCCGCCGCAAGGCTTGAACATGCCTTATCAGCTCGTCTTCACCGACGATTACATGCGCCGTGCGCTCCGTTTTCTGAAACGTCACCCCGAGTTGAAAGCCCAGTACGCCAAAACCCTGGCCCTGCTGGAGGCCAATCCTCACCATCCTTCGCTGCGCTTACATGCTTTGTCAGGACGGTTGGCGGGGTTGCATTCGGTGTCGATCAACCTGTCGTATCGCATCACGCTGGAGTTGCTCATTCGCGATCAACAGGTCATCCCGATCAATGTGGGTGACCATGACACTCATCGGTCGGTCAGCTCAAGAATTGCTGCATTGACGGGTTCAAGCTGATCGTTGTCAAAGGAATGATTTAGACCTACTATTCATTCATATGACAACGATGCCACGCAAGCAGCCCGTCCCGGTTCTCATCCAGCATGCGCTGTTGCGCCTGGGTGAGCGCGTGAAGGTGGCCCGCAAGGCGAGGCAGATGACCCAGGCCGAGTTGGCGCAGCTGGCATGCGTTGGCATCAGCACGGTGGCCTCCATTGAGGGGGGCTTCGATGGCATTGCCTTTGGCAACGTCCTGAAGGTGCTCGACGCCATGGGTTTGCTCGCGCAGGCGGACGAGCTGTTCTCACTCCAGAGCGACCCCGAGATCGCAGCGTATGCCCGCAGCGCGCTGGCGGGCGCAAAGGACTGACGCATGGCCCGCGCGTGAGTTCGTGGCCATGTCGCTGGCGGGCAGCGTCGGGCTCACGGTGCCAAAGATCGCGTTGCGCACGCACGGCGCCCACCAGGTGTTCATGATCGAGCGGTTCGACCGAGACGGCGATCCGGCTTGCCCACAACGTCGGCTCTTTGCCAGCGCGCATGCTGTGCTGCAGCTGGCACCCTCGGCCGTTCGCGGTGATCCACGGCGCTCGTATCTGCACTTGGCGGATGCGATGAGGCGGTGGGGTGCAGGGGAGACGCCAGAGCTTTGGAGGCGCATGGTCTTCAATGCACTGGTTGGCAATATTGACGATCACCCCCGCAACCATGGCTTGCTTCATGATGGACACGGGTGGCGCTTGTCACCGGCCTTTGACATCACGCCGATGTTCACCGTGCGCCATGGTGATCGCCCCAGTCTTTCCATGGCCACAGGGCTGGATGGCCACGGCGAGACAGGGCTCGGCCGCTTTCTGGGCGTGGCTGCGCACTTCGGGCTTGAGGTGGAGGCGGCCGCAGCGTGGCTGTCATCGGCAGCACAAACCGTAGCGAGCCAATGGGAGCCCCTCATGCGCGAGGCGCTGGCACCGCTGCCGGGTGTGCACGATGAGGTGGTCGAATCGGTGCGATGGTCGTTTCGGCTGGCGTCTGAAATCGAGTCCAGACCAGATGACCTGGCCATGGCCGTGGAGGCGGCGAAGCAGGCCCGAACGCGACGCAGGTCCAACAGACGCTGAGTGCTGTCGGCCTAGAGGGGGCTGGTGTTGCCGGGTGTCATGACTGTTGTCAAGGCTGTGGCGCACGACCCTTGCGCGCCAACAACCTCCGCCGCGTCTTCTCAATGTTGCTGCGCAAGGCATACAACTCATCCGCATGGGCCAGCGGCACGGTGATCTGGCTGGCCACGCGGTCGAGTTCGTCCAGTTCGTTGAGCAAGGCGGTGGAGTCGGCATCGCCTTCGTCCATGCGCGTTTCCACCTCGCGCAGGCGGGCGTACCAGCGGAACACGCGTTGGCGCACGCGGTAGGTGTAGAGCGGGGGCACGACGCGGGACAGCGGCAGCAGCAGCACGATCAAACCGCCGATGACCAGCCACATGCGCTCCAGCAGATTGCTGGCCCAGAACGGCAGGTAGCGTTGCCAGAAGGGCGGCGTGCCGTTGATGGCGCGGTCGCCCTCAGGGCTGACGGGCAGTTCGCTGGTGCGGGTGTTGGGGAAGTCGCGGGCGCCGTTGAACCACCCTGCTCCACCGTGGATCTGCTGGGCGGCCTGCGCGAACAGCTGGCGCAGAGCGGGATGGGTGTCTTCCTGGGTGAGCAAGGCGGTGGTGGCCGCCATCAGGTCGATGTCCTGGGGCGGCAGGTCGCGAGCCAGGTCCACCATGCCGCGGGGCAGGTCCACCGTTTGCAGGAAGGGGAAGCGCCGTGACAGCGCATCGCCATGGGGCAGCTCGGCCAGGGCGATGCCGGGCTCGCGCAGCAGGCGCTGCACCACCGGGGACTCGGGCGCGGTGACGAGCACGAGGGCATCGAGCTTGCCGGCACGCAGGGCCTCGGCCGCGTCGTGCGGGGGGAGGTGGCGGGTCGTGAGGGCGTCGAGCGACAGGCCGTTGGCATCGAGCAGGCGGCGCATGAGGTCGGGCACGCCGCTGCCGTCCTGGTCCACGTTGAGGCGCAGGCCGCGCAATTGGCTCAGGGCGTGCAGGCGGGGCACTTCGGTCGCCTTGGGTTGGCCGGGCTTGTGTGGGGGCTGCAAGGCAGTGGGCCGGTAGAACAGCCAGACGGGCTCGTAGAACAGCGCGCCCAGCGACATGATGCCCATGTCAGCGTCTTGGGCCATGTCCACACTGCCGCCACGCACGAAGGCGACGTCGGCACGGCCTTCACGCAGGGCTTGCAGGTTGCCGACGGTGCCTTCGGTGGTGAGCAGCTTGACCTGGATGCCTTCACGCGCGAGCGCCTGGGCGTAGCGTTGGCCGAAGGCGGCATAGGCACTGCCGGCGGGGCCGGTGGCCAAGGTGACGGTGCGCGGCGGCTGCGGGTCGAGCCACCAGTAGGCGCCCGCCACCAGCGCAAAAGCCAGCACGGCCACCGGGCCGGCCGACGCGAGCATGTCCCGCAGGGACTGCAGCCACAGGTGCAGGGTTTGTTTCACTTGGCGGGCGACGGAGGTGTGAAGGGCTGACATGGCGGGGAAGGCTCTATTCACCGCATTTTTTGCGGTGATTGTGCGGGCGATTCGCCGCAAGCAGATCTTGCCAAAAATTGCCAAGCCTTCTATTCTGCAGCTCATCATGAGCACCATGAACATTTCTTTGCCCGACGCGCTGAAGTCCTACGTGGACGAGCAGGTCAGCGAGCGTGGCTATGGCACCAGCAGCGAGTATGTGCGCGAGTTGATTCGTCAGGATCGTGACCGGCAGCAGTTGCGGGGTTTGCTTCTGGCAGGCGCTGCCTCGGTGGCAGCCGAGCCGGTCACGGCGTCGTACTTTGACGATCTGCGCAGCCGTGTGCGCAAAGGTGGCGCGAAGGGCCGGGCCGAGTGAAAGGCAAGGCGGTCATCCCGCGTGAACTGGCCAATCGCGATGTGGATGAGGCTTTGGCCCACTATGTGAACGAGGCGCCCGTGGATGTGGCCCTGGGCTTCATTGATGCGCTGGAGCAGGCTTACGCACTCATTGGCCAACAACCAGGCATCGGTTCGCCCCGTTGGGGGCATGAGCTGGGTTTGCCGGGTTTGCGCGCTTGGCCTTTGACCCGCTACCCCTACCTGGTTTTCTATGTGGACCTGCCCGACCATGTTGCGGTGTGGCGTGTGCTGCAGGCGCAGCGCGACGTGCCCGCGGGCATGTTGGCCGTGGGCCTTCAGGGTTGATCGGTCAGTTTTCTGACAAAGCTGGCCAGGCGCGCCAGCCCTTCCTGCAGGTCCTCGCGTGAGGCGGCATACGACAGACGCACGTGTGCGCCACCGCTGCTGGGTCCGAAGTCGTGGCCCGGTGTCAGCGCGACGTGGGCCTCTTGCAGGGCGCGCTGGCAGAACTGCATCGAGTCCAACCCGGTATGGCTGACGTCGATGTAAACATAGAACGCGCCATCGGGCTGCACGGGCACGCTCAGGCCCGCGTGGGCCAGACCTTGCAGGACCAGGGCGCGGCGGGCAGCAAATTCGGCGCGCCGGGCTTCGCACACGGCCAGGGATTCGGGCGTGAAGCAGGCCAGGGCCGCCAGCTGCGCGGGCGTGGAGGCGCAGATGAAGTAGTTCTGCGCCAGGCGCTCCATCACCGGCACCATGACCTCGGGCACCACGGCCCAGCCCAGGCGCCAGCCGGTCATGCCGAAGTATTTCGAGAAGCTGTTGATGACAATGGCGTCGGGGTCGATGGCCAGCACGGTTTGTGCGGGGTGTCCCTGGGCGTCGGCGTCGCTGAGGTTGAGGTAGATCTCGTCGATGATGCGCCAGGCATCGTGGCGTTTTGCCCAGTCGCAGATGGCGGCCAGTTCGGACGCGGGCACCGAGGTGCCGGTGGGGTTGGACGGCGTGGCCAGCATCAGGCCCTGGGTGCGCGCCGACCAGTGGCGTTGCACCGCACCCAGGTCCAGCTGAAAGCGCGAGGCGGCGTCGGTGGGCACCAGGCGCACGTTGGCGCCAAAGCCGCTGAGGAACTGGCGGTTGCAGGGGTAGGACGGATCGCCCACCAGCACCTCGTCACCGGGGTCAACGAGGGCGGCGGTGACAAGCAGCAGCGCGGCCGAGGCACCTGCCGTGACCACGATGCGCTCGGGCGCGACGTGGACGCCGTGCATGGACTGGTAGAAGCCGGCGATGGCTTCGCGCAGCGCGGGCAAGCCGAGGGCGCCGGTGTAGGGCAAGGCGGCTTGGGCGGCGGCGTCTTGCAGTGCGGTCAGCACCGCAGGCGGTGCCCCGAAATCAGGCTCACCGAGGTTGAGCTTGATGACACGGTGGCCGGCAGCTTCGAGTTCGGCAGCGTGTTTGCCGAACTCCATGGCCAGGAACGGGGCGATCGACTGGGCGCGTTGTGAGACCTTCATGGCAGGGAGTGTGCCATCGGGCACCTCTCCCTGCCACGCCGCCGGGTGGGCAGGGAGTGGGCTGGTGGGGGCCTCAGTTGACGCCTGAACGCCCGTGCTTGGGCAGGTAGCGCCCGCCTTCCCGCACGGCGCGGCACATGTGCCGCTCGGTCACGCCTATGCCCTTGAGGAAGGCATCGCGCAGCTGCAGCACGGTGTCCACGGTGTCGTCCGAGGCCTCGATGAGGTAGCCCTGGATGCGTTCAAGCTCTTCGATCTGGCTTTCGCTGAAGCTGGGGCGGGCCCAGACCGGCAGCATGGTGCAGGGGGTGAAGCCCCAGGCGCTGGGCTGGTCGTACACGTCCTGGGCGCGCAACACCTTGTCCAGCGTGTGGAGCATGCGGCGGTCGGCCTCACGCGCCACGCCGTGCTCGGCCACTTGCGCGGCCACCAGGCGGGACTCGGCGGCATCGATCACGACCTGGCAGAGCACCGGCTCCCCATGCGCGTGCATGGGGTGGCGCCAGTGGCCCACGTACAGCCGGGCCGGTGCGACCCATTGATCGCTGTCTGAAGAGATGTTGCCGAAATGGGTGTTCATGCGTCATCCTCCTTGAAAAGCGCCTGAGGGATCAGGCCGCTTGTTTGCATCATGCAGAAATTGGGCCAGTTTGGGCGGGCGTGTGTGACAGCCGTGTGAGCTTTTCACCCTCCCAGCATTTTTTCGATGTGGGCCTGGGCGGCGGCGTACGGGGCGCGCAGGCGCAGGTTGTATTCCCCACCCGGGCTTTGCACGACCACGGCCTTGGCGTGGCTGAAGCGACGGAAGCCGTGAATGCCGTGGTACGCGCCGGTGCCCGAGGGGCCGACGCCGCCAAAGGGCACGCTCTCAATGGAGGCGTGTGTCATGACGTCGTTGACCACCAGGGCGCCCGAGGTGGTGAGGTCGGCGAAGCGTTGCTGGCGTGCCGGGTCCTGGCCGAAGTAATAGGCGGCCAGCGGGCGGGGGTGGTCGTTGATGTAGGCCAGGGCCTCGTCGGGCTGGGCGTAGGTCTGGATCGGCAGGATGGGGCCGAAGATTTCTTCCTGCATCACGCGCATGGTGTCGGTGGCGCCCAGCACCAGGGTGGGCGCCATTTTGCGGGTCGCGGCATCGGCCAAGGGCTCGCCGGCAGGTTGCAGCTCGACCACGGTGGCGCCTTGGGCACGGGCGTCGTCCAGCAGGGCTTGCAGACGCTGGAAGTGGCGCTCGCTGATGATGGCGGTGTAGTCGGGGTTGGCGTGCAGCGTGGGGAACACGCGCGACACGAAGGCGCGGGCGTGGGTGACGAAGTCGTCTTGGGCGCTGGCGGGCAGCATCACGTAGTCCGGCGCGATGCAAATCTGGCCGGCGTTGAAGGTCTTGACTGTGAGCACGCGCTCGGCGGTGGTCTGGATGTCGGCGTCGGTGTCGACCAGCACGGGCGACTTGCCGCCCAGCTCCAGGGTGACCGGGACGAGGTTCTCGGCCGCGGCGCGCATGACCTGGCGCCCCACGTTGGTGCCACCGGTGAAGATGAGGTGGTCAAAGGCCTGGCCACTGAAGGCGGCGCCCACGCTGGCGTCGCCCAGCACGGTGCCGATCTCCATCGGGTCGAAGTAGCGGCCGAAGAGCTCGGCCAGCAGTTCGGCGGTGCGCGGGGTCAGCTCGGAGGGTTTGATGAGCGCGCGGTTGCCGGCGGCCAGCACCCCGGCCAGCGGGCTGAAGGCCAGGTTGATGGGGAAGTTCCAGGGGCTGATGATGCCGACCACGCCCAGGGGCTGGTACTGGATGCGGGCCTGCATGCCGGGCGCGGGGGCGGGCTGCTCTTCGGGCTGCATCCATTGCGTGAGGTGTTCGCGGGCGTGGCGCAGTGCACCCAGGGAGGACATGATGTCGGCGGCCAGGGTCTGATAGGCGCTGCGGTGGCCGAAGTCGGCGTTGACGGCGGCCACCAGCTCACGGTGGTGGGTGCTCAGCAGCGTCATGGCGCGGCTGAGGCGGTCCTGGCGGAGTTCGGCGCTGGCAGGGCCGTCCTGGATGTGGGCGCGCTTCATGGCGGCGACGGTGGCGGCCAGGTTCGTGGCGGTGACAGGGGTGCTCAAGGTCATGTCTCCAGGGGTGTGTAGGAAGGTTTTGTGACACAGGTTTAACACACCCTGTTGCGCCGTGTGCGAAACGGGTCAATGCCCGCAGGCCGTGTCCGGATTCAGCACAGGGGCGCCAGCCTGACGCCGCCACTGTGCGGGTGTGGTCCCGGTCCAGCGCTGAAACGCCCGGTAAAAGGGGCTGAGTTCGGCAAAGCCCAGCCCGTGGGCGATGTCGCGCAGGCTGCGGTCGGGTTCGCCCAGCTGCTGCAGGGCCAGGTCGCGGCGTGCGGCGTCGAGCAGGTCGGCGTAGGTGGTGTGCAGGCTGTGCAGGCGTCGGGCCAGGGTGCGCTCGCTCAGGCCCAGGGCCTGGGCCGCCTCGGCCCGGGTGGGCGGGGTCGGCCCCATGCGGCTGCTGATCCAGCTGGCGAGGGTCTGGTCGAGGCGTTGGCCCTGGGCCAGGTGCTGCAACTGCGCGGTAGCGTACTGCTCGTGCACCTGGGCGAGCTGGGCATGGGTTTGGGCCTGCGGCAGGGGCTGGTCCAGCAGGGTGTTGTCGAGCAACAGGCCGCTGTAGGCCTGGCTGAAGGAGACGGGGGCGGCGAACACCCGTCGGTAGCCGGCCAGGGGCCCCACCTGCTCGTGGCTGAAGCACACCTGGCGGGGCGCGATGGGCCGGTGGGTGATCCAGCGGGTGGCGCTGACCACGGCGGCCAGCACGGCCTCGATCTGGTGGGGGCTGAACGCCAGGTCGCCCTGTCGCGGGTGGTAGACCAGCCAGCTGGCCTCGGCACCGGGCAGGATCTGAAAACGGCCGCCGTCGGAGATCAGGCTCTGGTACTTCTGGATCACGCCGAGTGCCTGGCGCAGGGTGGCGGCGGATTGCAGGATGAAGCTCACCACATTGAGGCTGGCCGGGCCCACCCGTGTGCCGGCCTTGAGCCCGAAGCCGGGGTCGTTCGACAGCCGCGCCGCCGTTCGCCACAGCCGGGTGATGTGGTCAATCGGCCACCGCTCCCGTGTTAACTCGTCTTGCCGGATGTCGGCGGCCGCCAGTACCGTGGCGTCGTCCAGGCCCTGCCGGCGCGCTTCGCCCAGCACGGTCTGCACCCAGCTCATCGACACGGTGGCCTGCAAAATCAATTTGCGTGTCCTGTGAAGTCAATTGTTGGGGATCATAAATCGATAAGGTGGCGTTCACGGTGTGACAAGAGGAGAGCGGTGCATGGCGGTAGAGAGGCGTTCGGATGTGCTGGTGGTGGGCGGCGGCCTGGCGGGCATCGTCACGGCCCTGGAATGCCTGCGCGCAGGCCAGCATGTGACCCTGGTGGACCGCGACACGCCTGAGCGCCTGGGCGGGCTGGCGCTGTGGGCCTTTGGCGGCATGGCCCTGGTGGGCACCCCCCTGCAGGCGCGCATGAAGATTGCCGACACGCCCGAGCGCGCCCTACAGGACTGGTTGCGTTTTGGCGAGTTGGGTGAGGCCGATGTGTGGCCCCGGCGCTGGGCCGAGTATTACGTGCAGCACTCGCGCGCCCAGGTGTACGACTGGCTGCGGGCGCATGGGCTGAAGTTCATGCCGGCGGTGAACTGGGTGGAACGGGGGCGCTTCGGTGAGGGCAACAGCGTGCCGCGTTACCACGTGGTGTGGGGCACCTCGCGCGAGCTGACGCGCTGCATGATCGCCGCCATGAAGGGCGCTGACCCGGGCGGGCGTTTGCAGGTGCTGAGCCGCCACCGCGTGACGAATCTGGAGCGCACCGGCGGGGCCTTGTCAGGCGCGGTGATGGTGAACGAAGCCACCGGGGCCGAGGTGCGCGTGCAAGCGCCGGTGGTGGTGCTGGCCATGGGCGGCATCAATGGCTCACATGCTGAGACGGTGGCGAACTGGCCCGCGCATCGCCCACGGCCTGCCACCATGCTCAACGGGGCGCATCCCTTTGCCGATGGCAAGCTGCATCACCTGGTGGCCGATGCCATGGGCGGGCAGATCACACACGCGGGCGAGATGTGGAACTACGCCGCCGGCATCCCGCACCCGCAGCCGCATTTCGACGGGCATGGCCTGTCGCTGATCCCGTGCAAGTCGGCGCTGTGGCTGGACCACACCGGGCGGCGCATCGGGCCGGAGCCGCTGGTGACGGGCTTTGACACCCACGATCTGTGCCAGCGCGTGGCGACTCAGCCCAAGCCGTACACCTGGCAGTTGTTGAATTGGCGCATTGGCGCCAAAGAGTTCGCCATCTCAGGGGCCGAGCACAACCCGCGCATCCGCGATAAGCAGTTCATTCGCTTTGTATTCGAGATGCTGACTGGCAACGACCGCCTGTTGCGCCAGATGCAGCAGGAGAGTTCGCACTTTCTGGTCGATGACACGCTGCAGGGGCTGGCTCAAAAGATGAACGCCTTGACCCAGACTTTGTACGGCAAGCAGGACGTGAACCCCGCCGTGTTGCAGGCCACCGCCGACGCCTTTGATGCCAACTTTGCCCACGGCAGCAAGCTGCACAACGATGACCAGCTGCGCCGGGTGCAGCATGCGCGCCAATGGGGATCGGACAAGCTGCGCACCTGCGCGCCGGCGCCGTTGCAGATGAAGGGGGCGGGGCCGTTCATCGCCATCCACATGCAACTGATCACGCGCAAGAGCCTGGGTGGCCTGCAGACCGATTTGTACAGCCGGGTGCTCGATGGTCAGGGCCAGCCCGTGTCCGGTCTGTACTGTGTGGGAGAGGCCGCTGGCTTTGGCGGCGGCGGGGCCAATGGCAAGCGCTCGCTGGAGGGCACGTTTTTGCCCGGCTGCATCTTGACGGCGCGTGCTGCGGCGCGGCACATCACTGCGGGTTGAGTCATGGAAAGACAGCAACAGAACACCCCACACATGGAGCCCGACTTCATCGTCATCGGATCTGGCCCAGCGGGCTGCGCCGTGGCATCGCGCCTGTCGGAAGACCCGCACCATCAGGTGCTGCTGCTGGAGGCCGGTCCAGGGCTGCGCAAGGGTGTGCTGGGCAGCAATGCTGCACTGACCCCCGTGATCTACGGCACGAGGCCCAGCGCCTACAACTGGGGTTTTGACAGTCTGCCAGACCCAGGCCTCAATGGCCGCATTTCCTACAACCCGCTGGGGCGTGGTCTGGGCGGCGGCACCACGCTGAACACGCTGATGTACCTGCGCGGCCACCCGCACGACTACGACGCCTGGGCCCAGGCAGGCAACCCCGGCTGGAGCTGGAGCGATGTGCTGCCCTACTTCAAGAAAAGC
This sequence comes from Aquabacterium sp. G14, assembly GCF_037482285.1. Taxonomy (NCBI): domain Bacteria; kingdom Pseudomonadati; phylum Pseudomonadota; class Betaproteobacteria; order Burkholderiales; family Sphaerotilaceae; genus Aquabacterium; species Aquabacterium sp. G14. The sequence continues at coordinate 57,681 of NZ_JBBEYB010000017.1, read as the reverse complement.
GAGAACAACCAGACCTTCAAGAGCCCTGGTGACCCTTATCACGGCCAGGGTGGGCCGGTGTGGGTGGAGGAGCTGCGCACGGACAACCCCTGGCACGCCACGCTGCGCCAGGCCTGTCAGGAGGCGGGCTGGCCCTACAACCCCGATCTGAACGGTGCGACGCAAGAAGGCTTTCGTCCCACGCAGGTGATGATGAAAAACGGCGAGCGCCACCATGCGGGCCACGCCTATATCCTGCCGCACCTGGGCGTGCGTCCCAACCTGGCACTGCAGTGCGACAGCCCGGTCACGCGCATCCTGTTCGAGGGGCGGCGCGCCGTGGGCGTGGAGGTGGTGCAGGACGGCACCAAGCGCGAGATCCGTGCGCGCAAAGAGGTCATCGTCTCCAGTGGCGGCCTGCTCTCGGCCAAGCTCTTGCAGCTCTCGGGCGTGGGCGATGGCGCTTTGTTGCAGCGCATGGGCATTCCTGTGGTGGCGCACCTGCCTGCCGTGGGGCAGCACCTGCAAGACCATGTGGACGTGATCCTGGGGCACCACATTCCAGGCGATCCCCACCTGCTCGGTATCTCGCCCACCGGGGCGCTGAACCTGTGGCGTGCCATTCGCCGCTGGCGCCGAGAGCGCCGTGGCATGCTCACGACCAACTTTGCCGAAGTCACGGGCTTCATGCGTTTGGACCAGGATTCGCCCCTGCCCGAGATCCAGTACGAGTTCGTCGTCGCCCTGGCCATGGACCACGGGCGCGACGTTTACGCCAAGCATGGCATGTCCACCCATGTGCTGCTGCTGCACCCCAAGAGCCGGGGCAGCGTGCAGATTGCCAGTCCGCGCTGGGAGGATGCACCCGCCATCGACTACCGCTATTTTTCGCACCCCGATGATTTGGCCACCATGGTGGCGGGTGTGCGGCGCGTGCTTCAGGTGTATGACACGCCCACGTTCAAGAGTCGCGTCAAGGCCGACCTGCGCACCGCGCACTGCCGCACCGATGAGGACTATGCCCAGTTCTGCCGCAACGTGGCGGGCACCAACTACCACCCCACCAGCAGTTGCCGCATGGGGCCGGATGCGGCCACGAGCGTGGTCGATGCCCGATTGTGCGTACACGGTCTGCAGGGGCTGCGCGTGATCGACAGCTCCATCTTCCCCACCATTCCCGGTGGCAACACCACTGCGCCCAGCTACATGGTGGGCGAAAAAGGCGCGGCCATGCTGCAAGAGGACTGGTCATGATGGCACCCACGCATGCCGCACCGAAAGCCCCGCAATGAGCCACACACCCTTGCCTGATCACATCCCCCAAGCCCTGCGCGACTGCTTCAGCGCGCAGCGCGCCGCCTTTCAGAACGCACGCTGCCCCAGCCTGCAAGAGCGCCGCCAAGACCTGCGCGCGCTGCACCGCCTGCTGCTGGAAAACCGCGACGCCCTGGTCGACGCGGTGAATCAGGACTTCGGCTGCCGCAGCCGCTTCGAGACCCTGATGACCGAGTTGCTGCAAGGCCAGGAAGCGGCGCTGGACGCCATCAAACACCTGCCGAGCTGGATGAAAAGGCAAAGGCGCGCGCTCGACATCACCCAGTATCCGCTGGCCAGTGCTTACGTGATGCCCCAGCCCCTGGGCGTGATCGGCATCGTCGTGCCCTGGAACTTTCCCATCGGCATGGCGGTGCAGCCCATGATTGCCGCACTGGCCGCAGGCAACCGCGTGATGGTGAAGATGTCGGAGAACTCCGCCCACCTCGCGCGCCTGCTACAAAGCCTGCTGCCGCGCTACTTCGCGGCAGACAAGGTGAGCCTGTTTCAGGATGCGGGCGCGGATGGCCAGAGCGTGGGGCCGCTGTTCACGCAGTTGCCGTTCAACCACCTGTTCTTCACTGGCTCACCGCAAACAGGCAAGGCCGTGATGGCCAATTGCGCCGCCAACCTCACGCCTGTCACGCTGGAGCTGGGTGGCAAGTCGCCCGCCATCGTCGCGCCTGATTACCCCCTGGACACCGCCGCCGAACGCATCATGTGGGTCAAGATGCTCAACGCCGGGCAGATTTGCACCAACGTCGATTACCTGTTTGTGCCTGAAGGCCAGGAGCGGGCCTTCATCAGCCACGCGCAAAAAATCCTCGCGCAGCGCTATCCCGATCTGCTGAACGGCGACTACACCGCCATCATCGACCAGCGCCAGTATGAGCGCTTGCAGGCCATGCTGGCCGATGCGATGGCGCAAGGCGCGCAGGCCGTGCCGTTGATGCCGGGGCACACCGGCGACCCAGCGAGGCGCATCATGGCGCCCATCGCGCTCTTGAACGTCCACGACGGCATGCAGGTCATGCAGCGCGAGATTTTCGGCCCCTTGCTGCCGATTCGCACCTATCGGCAAAAGGAAGACGTGGTGCAGTACATCAACGATCGGCCCAACCCGCTGGCGCTGTACTTGTTCAGCCACGAGCGCAGCCTGCAAGACTATTACCTCAGCCAGACACTGTCGGGCGGCGTCACGCTCAACGACACGCTGCTGCACGCCGGGCAGCACAGCCTGCCCTTTGGCGGCGTGGGCGCGAGCGGCATGGGGCATTACCACGGGCGCGAGGGCTTCCTGACCTTCTCCAAGCTGCGCCCGGTGTTTCAGCAAGGGCTGCTGCGCACGGTGGACTTTTTGCAGCCACCGTATGGCGGACTGGCCAGCAAGATGCTGAGCGTCATGCTGTGGCGCAACCGCTGAGCGCTGCGGGCACATCCAAGAGCGCACCCCAACATCCAAGGAGTACCCATGCAAGGTGACATTGTTTCCGGCGTTTTGCTACCCCTGATCCTGGCTTTCATCATGTTCTCTCTGGGGCTGGGCCTGACGGTGCGCGACTTTCAGCGCATCCTTGAGCAGCCTCGGGCCTTGCTGGTGGGGGCCTTTTGCCACTTCGTGCTGCTGCCGCTGGTGTGCTACCTGATGATCACCGCCATGGGCGTGACCGGCGCGTTTGCCGTCGGGTTCATGATTTTGGCGGCCTGCCCGACCGGCTCCACCTCGAACTTGCTGACCTACCTGGCGCGCGGCGATGTGGCACTGGCGCTGAGTTTCACGGCGGTGGCCAGCGTGTTGACGATCTTCACGCTGCCGGTGGTGGTGACGTGGGCCCTGGCGCACTTCATGGCCGCCGAGCGGGCGGTGAACGTGCCGGTGGGCCTGATGATGGGGCAGGTGGCGCTGGTGCTGGGCCTGCCGGTGAGCTTGGGCATGGTGGCCCGCCACCGCTGGACGGCGTGGGCCCTGCGGTTTGAGCCGCGCGCCACACGCATCGCCACCGTGCTGTTTGTGCTGATCGTGGTGCTGGCCGTGGTCAAGAACTGGGGCTTGCTGGGTGACAACTTCGCCAAACTCGCCCCCCTTGCGCTGGTGCTGAACCTCACCATGCTGGGGGTGGGTTTTACCGTGGCCTGGTTGGCCCGCCTCTCGCGCAGCCAGTCGATCACGCTGGGCATCGAGACAGCGGTGCAGAACGCCGCCTTGGCGCTGGTGATTGCCAGCACGGTGCTGCAGGACGATGCCATGGCCATTCCCGGTGCCCTGTATGGTGTGCTGATGTATGCGGGCGGTTTGCTGTTCGCGTTCACCATGCGCCGCTTCATGGGGGCGCCCGCTGTGGCGCAGCCCCCGCACTGACATCAGACCGACAACGAGGAGAACACCATGAATGGTGCGCAAGCTTTGATGAAGACCCTGGCCGATGCCGGGGTGGACGTGTGTTTCAGCAATCCCGGCACCTCGGAGATGCACTTCGTGGCCGCCTTGGATCACGAGCCCCGCATGCGCGCTGTGCTGACGCTGTTCGAGGGCGTGGCCACCGGCGCGGCCGATGGCTATGCGCGCATGGCGGACAAGCCGGCCGCCACGCTGCTGCACCTGGGCTGCGGCCTGGGCAATGGCCTGGCCAACTTGCACAACGCCCGCAAGGGGCGTGTGCCGGTCGTCAACATCGTGGGCGACCATGCGACCCACCATGTTCAGTACGACGCACAGTTGCAGTCCGACATCGAGACGGTGGCGCGCAATGTATCGAAGTGGGTGCGCACCTCGCAGAGCACCGCGGCGCTGTGTCAGGACGCGGTGGAGGCGGTGGCAGCCTCGATGGGCCCACCCGGCCAGGTGGCCACCTTGATCCTGCCGGCCGATGTGTCGTGGAGCGAGGGCGGCGTGCCGGCCCCCATGCCAACACTGACGGTCCCGCCAGTGGCCGATGATGCGGTGGTGGCGGCCATTGCGCAGGCCCTGCAAGGCGGTGGCAAGACCGCGCTGTTGCTGGGCGCGCGTGCCTTGCGCGAGCCCGCTCTGATGGCGGCCGCCCGCATTGCCGCGAAATCCGGGGCCAAGCTTTACGCCGAGGTGTTCCCTACCCGCATCGAGCGCGGTGCGGGCCTGCCGCATGTCGAGCGCATTGCCTACCTGGCCGAGTTGGCTTCGACCCAGTTGGCCGGTTTGAAGCACCTGGTGCTGGTGGACGCCAAGTCGCCCGTGTCCTTCTTCGCCTACCCCGGCAAGGCCAGCGATCTGGTGCCCGAGGGCTGCACGGTGCACCATTTGGCCACCTTCGAGCAAGATGCCCTGGGCAGTCTGGAGAAGCTGGTGGCGCAGCTGGGTGCACAAGCCGCCACGCCCGAACTGCAAGCGCCCCAGCGCCCCGAGCTGCCCAGTGGCGAACTGAGCGCGGAGAAGGTGTGCCAGGCCATCGGGGCCCTGCTGCCTGAGCGGGCGGTCATTGTGGACGAGGCCCAGACCTCGGGTGTGAAGCTGCCCAGCTTCACGCGTGGCGCGCCCCGTCACGATGTGATCACCTTGACGGGCGGGGCCATTGGCCAGGGTTTGCCCAATGCGGTGGGGGCGGCCATTGCCTGTCCAGATCGCCCGGTGCTGGCTTTGTCCGGTGACGGCTCGGCCATGTACACGGTTCAGGCCTTGTGGACGATGGCTCGCGAGCAGCTCAACGTCACGAGCATCATCTTCAACAACAAGTCCTACGCCATCTTGAACATGGAGTTGCAGCGGGTGGGTGCCACCGGCAAGGGCGACAAGGCCCGCTCGCAGCTGGACATTGGCAACCCCGGCCTGGATTTCGTCCAACTGGCCCAGGGCATGGGCGTGCAGGCGGTGCGCGCCACCACGGCCGAAGAGTTCAACCGTGCGCTGGAGAACGCGCTGCGCACGCCAGGACCGCACCTGATCGAGGCGGTGGTGCCCAATGCCTACACCGGGCTGAAGCTCAAGGTGCTGCCGCACGTGCTCAACGCCCTGGGCAGTCTGCCGCAGCCGCTGGCGCAGGCGATCAAGCGCAAGGTGGCGCCTTGACCATGGCGTTCGAGCCCTGACGCTGGTTCAGCACATGACCAGCGCAGGCGTGCTTTTCGCCGTGCTGGGTTGAGGCCGCGCCCGATGCCGCCACACCGGGCGCGGCAGGTGCCAGTGGTCGGCCATGCTGTGAACCAGGGTCTGCTCGTCCACGGCAATGTGATGGTCACACTCGACCAGGGTGGCACACAGATCAAGCAGGATCAGCCGCAGGCCGCTGTCGTCGATTTCGTCGAGCATGGCGTGCCAGCTGGCGGTGGGCAGGGCCTGCGCACCTTGCCAGGGGATCTCGGAGAAGGTGCGCAGGTCATCGCACAACTGCTGCGTCACCAGCATGAAGTGCGGATGGCTCAGGTCGAGGCGGTGGGGGATGTCATGGTGCTTGAGGGCCTCCATCTCATCGCGGCTGACATGGCAGTCAGCCAGCAGGATCATGCTCACGATGCGGGCGGCGGATTCGGGGCTGTTGCGACGGTAGCTGCGCATGGAAAACTCCATTGAAGATCACACGGAGCCCCAGCATACGAATTTCAACGCATCGAGAAAATCAGAAATTATTTTGTGAATTTGAAGATAAAGTCGAAATGTTTGTCTTGGATGTGTGTGCCGGCTGACGCGCCAATGAAAAGCGCCCGGACGGGCCGGGCGCATGGTGTGGAGGCGTTGAGCAGGGTCAGTTGAAGATCTTGCCCAGCTTGATCAGCTGGGTTTCACCACTGCCCAGGTCCACGCCGTCGTTGTCGTTGACGATGTAGACGTCGCCATTGGCCAGGCGGGCCAGGCCTTCGATTTTCTCCAGCACATGGCCCTTGGTGGCGCGCAGGTCGGGCAGCAGGTCGCGCACCAGGGTCTTGCTCAGCACGCTGCCGTCGGCCTTGCCGGTCAGGTCGATGCGGTAGATCTTCTTGACGGTGGCATCGGGGCCTGCCTGGTTGTCACGCTCGATCACGGCGAAGCGGTTGTTGCCCAGCGCCATGATTTCCGACAAGCCGACCCAGCCGCCGTTGGGCGAGGTGGGCAGGTCCAGCGGGTAGAACAGGAAGGACCAGGTCTGGGTGGCCAGGTCGTACACGCCGATGCGCGGATGCGTGTCGCCAGTCCAGGTGCGCTGGAAGGCCACCACGAGCTTCCCGTCGGCTTCGGCAATGCCTTCGTAGCCATTGCTGGTCTGCTTGGCATTGACGTCCGCAGGCAACTGGATGATGTCTTCGATGACCCCGGTGGCCGAGACCTTGAAGATCAGGTTGGCGCTTTTGCCGACCGCGCCTTCCGAGGCAATCCAGAAGCCGCCGCTGGAGGCGATGGCGATGCCTTCGGGATCGATGTTGACGCTCTTGTCGGCGTTGTTGACCAGGGCGGCCAGGTCGGCGTCGTCGAAGGTGCTGCCGCTGGGGGTGTCCGGCAGGCTGGTGGCCAGGCCGGCGATCAGGCCATTCGGGTCGGTGATGCGGATCTCACGCTGCAGTCTGGCGGGCTTGACGCTGGTGTCGATCTCGAAAATGCGGTTGCCACGGAAGAAGGCGTCGTCCACCGCGTACACGAGCGAGCCGGTGGGCGCGGCCGCCAGGCCGGACAGGGCCGACCAGGGGATCGGGGTGCCGTCGGTGCGGTTGACCGATGCGATGGTGGGGTACTGGGCCGGGGCCTTCTGGTACTGGTAGATGTTGAGGGCGGCGAACACGGCCGGGCCGCCCGAGACGGGGTTGGTCTCTTCGCTGGCGGTGATGACCAGATTGCGAGACGGGATGGTCAGCACCCCTTCCGGCGCCTGGGCCGAGGGCAGCACCTGCTTGAGGGCCGGGGCATTGGCCTGGCTCAGGTCGTACACGGCCAGCACGCTGGAGCGCTCGGACGCCACGAACAGGTAATCGGTACGGTCAAAACGGCCGCTGGCCACGTTCTCGGGCTCGTTGCCCTTGGCATCCGAGCGCTTGTCGTTGGTGTGGCCGATGCGCGCCATCAGGTGCTCCATCGTGTTGCCCGCGTCGTAGGCCACGCTGCCGTCGGTGTTGAACAGGGTGAAGCCACGGCTGCCGCCGTCCAGGTCGCCTTCGTTGGCGGTGACGAACTGAGTGGTAGAGACCCAGGTGACGCCGTCGGGCTCGCGCAGGCGGTCGCTCAGGCTTTCGGTCAGGCTCACCTGGTTGGGGCGGGGGGCATCGGTCAGGTCGATCTGGGTCAGAGAGACCGTGCCGGCGCTGAAGTCGCGGGTCAGCTGGCCTGTGGCCAGGTCCACGAGCACGATGTGGTTGTTCTCTTGCAAGGTGACCACGGCCACGTTGTTGTCGTTGATGGAGACGTATTCGGGTTCGGGGTCGGTGGGGAAGCGCATGGCCAGGTTGCCCAGCGCCACGTCACGTGTCTTCCAGGTGGCCGGGGCGCCGACCGCGTCGACGATCACCAGCTTGCCGCCCGGCAGTTGGGCGGGGCGCCCGTCACCGGCGTCTTCGTCGCGCTCGTTCTCGATCACGACGGCCACGTATTTGCCATCCTTGCTGATGGCGATCGAATCGGGCTGGCCGCCCAGGGCGATCTCATGCACCACCGTGCGCGTGGCGATGTCGACGACCACCAGCTTGCCCGAGGGGGCGGTGAAGCTGGCGGAGGTGTTGACTGCGATCAGCGCGTGGTTGCCTTGCACCGTGATGGAGGTGGGTTCGCCACCCATGGCCAGGGCGCCCAGTGCTTGCGGGGCCGAGGGGTCGGTGATGTCCACGAAGCCCACTTCGTCCTTTGGGCTGTTGGTGTAGATCAGGGTCATGCCGTCGGTGCTGGCTGCCACGATTTCGGCGGCGGTGGCCTCGCGGGTTTCGCACGAGGAGCCGATTTGGGCGCACACGGCGAAGGTGGCCACGCGGTTGAAGAACTGGGTGTCGTCGCTGACCGAGGCGGCCACCTTGGGGACGGACGGGGTGTCGTCACCGCCCCCTCCGCAGGCGACCAGAAGGGTGGACAACGCGAGGCTGGCAGCGAGGGCGGAAGCGGTTTTTTTCACGACGGCAGTCACAAAGTGGAACAAACCGTCGGAAGGTAGGTGGCTGTCGTGAAAATGCCGTGACTGTTTCTTGAACAATTGGCGACAGGCTTGGCCCTTTGTGGCCCAATCAAGGCATGTCCTGGCTCAAGAAAGACCCGCACTCGATCCGCTCCCCCGCGGGGTGGGAGTGGGCCATCTGGAAGAAGCTGCCCTGGATCTGGGCCGTGGGCACTGCGCTGCCCCTGGTGCTGGCCGGAGCCACCTGGCTGTTCTATCCTGAGCAGCCCAATGGCGCCCGCGATCCCGCCGTCATGCGCTTCGAGTTCATCATGATCGGCCTGGTCATCCTGCACTGGACCCTGGTGCTGACGGTGGCCATCGGTTGCGGCATCGTCATGCTGATGAAGGGCCCCAACTACAAGGCCGACTCTTACCCCATGCCCGACAGCGACGAGCCACTGTGAGGCCAGGCCCCACGGCGCACACACCGTGGTGCTTGTCCTGTCAGGGTGAGGGGTCGGCGGCCTCCATGTGCAGCAGGGCCTGCTCCAGAGGCACCAGCTGGTCCAGGGCATGCGGAATCTGCAAGGCGGTGAACTGGGCGCGGGCCTGGGTCAGGTGGGTGCGGGCGCACTGGGTGTCGCCCTGGGCCAGACAGGTGAACGCCAGGCACATGTGACCATCGGGGACGTACTCGGGCAAGACACGCTGCTCGATCAGGGCTTGGCCGGCGGCCTGCAGGGTCTCCAGATCCCGAAAGCGCATGGCGATCAGCGCCTGGATGCGCACGGCGATCAGGCGTTTGACGGCGTGACCTTGTTGGCGCGCTTCCTGGGTGCAACGCTGCGCCAGGGCCCATGCCTGTTCGGGCGCATCGTGCGCATAGATGAGTTGCACCGCTTCGCCGAGGGTGGCGCTGCTGCAGGCGGCTTCCGCATGCACGAGCGCGGTCACCGGCGAGGGGGGCAAGGCCGTCCAGCTGTCCGATTCCGGCGCATCGGGCATCCAGGCTGCGCTGGCGCTGCCCACGCAAACCGTGGCGGCCCAAGCCCAGCCGAGTCGGCGGAGTGTCGAGGAACGCTTCATGGCACCTCCTGCACGCGTCACACCTGCTTACATGCTGCTCAGCTTGCCACCACGCCCGCGGCTTGCACAGCCCCCGCATGTCCGAAATCCGAGAAATCGTGGCGGATTTCGGGTGCCCGTGCGCGCATCACAGAATCTGCCACCATGCCAGGGTTGCGATCTTCGTCCCGGGCCCATGTCACGCCACCCCCTTGCCTTGCTGTCCAGTCTGTACGCCGCCCAGGGGCTGCCCTTTGGCTTTTTCACCTTGGCCTTGCCGGTGTTGATGCGTGAGGCGGGTTGGTCGCTCACGGCCATCGGGCTCTTGCAGGTGTTGGCTTTGCCCTGGTTGCTCAAGTTCCTGTGGGCGCCCTGGGTGGATCATCACGGCGCGCGTCGCACCTGGTTGCTGGGTTTGCAAGGGGCCTCGGTGGTGGCGGCGCTGGTCTTGGCCGCCTTGGACCTGAGCCCCACCCACCAGGGCCTGCTGCTGGCCGTGCTGGTGTTCAACCTGCTGGCTGCCACGCAGGACATTGTGACCGATGGCCTGGCCGTGCGCCTGTTGGCGGCGCGTGAACGAGGCCTGGCCAATGCCATCCAGGTGGGGGCTTATCGCCTTGGCATGATTCTGGGGGGGGGGGGTCTGTTGTGGCTGTGGGCGCGCAGCGATGGACGGTGGGTGTTCGTCGTGATGGCGGCCTTGCTGGCGCTGAGCACCTGGCCGGTGTGGCGCATGCAGGAGCCGACGCGCCCGGCCCATCCACAGGCGAGCGACATGGCGCTGCCGCATCCGACGCTCGGGCAACTGGCCCTGGGCTGGTGGCACCGGGCTCTGACGCCGGGCATGCTGGCGTGTGCCGCGCTGGTGGTGTGCTTTCGTCTGGGCGATCAGATGGTCAGCAGCCTGATCACGCCCTTTGTCAGTGACCAGGGCGCCAGCAAGGAGACGATTGCGCTGATGAAGGGCGCCGTGGGCTCCGGTGCCAGCCTGTTGGGGGCGGTCCTGGGTGGGCTCTTGATGGTGCGGGTGAACCGGCGCACCGCCATGCTGTGGACGGGGTTGGGCCAGTCGCTGACCTTTGTGCTGTACCTGGCGATCGCGCTGGGCTGGGGCGGCATGGGCTGGCTGTGGTGGGCCACGGTGGCCGAGGGCGTGGTCGGCACGATGGCCACGGTGGCGCTGTTCGCCTTGATGATGGACGCGTCCGATCCCGACCATGCCGGCACGGACTTCACCTTGCTGGCCAGTGTGGTGGTGGGGGTGGGCAGCCTGGGCGGGGTGGTGGGCGGTCTGATCGGCGATGCCTGGGGTTACGCCTGGGCCTTTGGCATCGGCACCGTGTTGTCGGCGCTGGGCTGCGTGGCCCTGGTGGCCTGGCTGGACCGCCGGCCCACGCATGCGCGGGTGGCGCAGGCCTGGCGCTGAGGGCGCATCCAGACGCACAAAGGGGCGCCGCAGCGCCCCTTTTGCATCACGCTGAGGTGATCAGCCGCAGCTGCCGATGGCGCCACAGTTGGCGCACTTCATGCAGCCGTCGACCTTGTGCATTTCATGCGCGCCGCACTCGGGGCACTTCTTGCCCGAGTTGGGCACGGTGTGGCCGTTGTTGCCGCTCGACGCCGTGATGCTGTAGTCGGTGGGCTGCAGGTGGTGGCCCAGCTCTTCGTCACGGCGTGCCAGGCGGGCGGCCAGTTGCAGGGCCGGGACCTGGTTGCCTTCGGCGTCCAGGAAGCCACGCTTGGCCAGGATCTGCTGCAGCGCGAAGCCGATGGCGGCCACGTCGGAGTCGTGGAAGCGCGGGGCCACGGTGCCGTCGGCGCGCTCGATCATGCCGAAGCGGACCGGCCCCTTGTCCCACACCACCTTGCGCATCGAGGCGACGGCCTTGGCCACCGAGCCACCGGACTGACCCACCATCGACAGCAGGCGCATGCTCGAGGTGATCCACTGCTGGCCGTCCGAGGTCTGGCCGCCGGGGATGAAGAACTCGATCGGGCGCTCGATGGTGACTTCCTTGCCGTCGATCGTGCCTTGCACGCGCAGGAAGTTCACGGTGACGTAGACGGCCTGCTTGCCCTCAAACGTCATGTACTCGACCTTGGAGGTGATGCCTTCGAGGTCGCCCATCGGACGCGAGTCGAACTGCTTGCGCAGCGGATCGTCGTCGTTGCGACCCGCGCCAGCCGGAGCGGTGCCTGCGGCCGGTGCGGCAGCGGGCGTGTCCACCGACAGCACGGCGCCCAGTGTGGCGTTGGGGCGGTAGGTGGTGATGCCCTTCAGGCCCATGCGGTAGGCCTGCAGGTACAGGTCGGCAAAGTCGGCGAAGGGGTAGTCGGCTGGGACGTTGATGGTCTTGGAGATGGCCGCGTCGATGAAGGGGGCCACGGCCGCGACCATTTCCACGTGGGCGATGGCGCTCATGTCCTGGGCCGACACGAAGGCGTCGGGCAGGTTCTTGGGGTCACCGCCACGGCTCAGGTAGACGCGGTAGGCGTGGTCTTCCACGGCGTAGATGCGGTGGCCGCCGTCGGGCATGCGCTTCTTGCGGTTGTAGGTCCACGAGAAGGCAGGCTCGATGCCGTTGGTGGCGTTGTCGGCAAAAGCCAGCGTGATGGTGCCGGTGGGCGCGATCGACAGCAGGTGCGAGTTGCGCAGGCCGTGCTTGCGGATCTCCTTGCGCAGCTTCTCGGGCAGGCGCTTGGCGAACGCACCGGTGTTGAGGTACTGGTCGGCGTTGAACAGCGGGAAGGGGCCGCGTTCCTTGGCCAGCTCCACCGAGGCAGTGTAGGCGGCGTCGCGCAGCGTGGCCGAAATCTTGGCAGCCATGTCACGGCCTTCGGGGCTGTCGTAGCGCAGGCCCATCATCACCAGGGCGTCGCCCAGGCCCAGGAAGCCCAGGCCGATGCGGCGCTTGGCGGCCGACTCGGTGCCTTGCTCTTTCAGCGGCCACACGGTGGCGTCCAGCACGTTGTCGAGCATGCGCACGGCCACGGCAATGCCTTGCTCGAAGGAGGCGAAGTCAAAGCTGGCGTTCGGCTCGAAGGCGTTGCGCACGTGGCTGACCAGGTTGATCGAGCCCAGGTCGCAGCAGCCGTAGGCGGGCAGGGCCTGCTCGCCGCAGGGGTTGGTGGCCTCGATGGTTTCGCAGTAGGCGAGGTTGTTTTCCTCGTTGATGCGGTTGAGGAAGAGCACGCCAGGCTCGGCGAAGTCGTAGGTCGACTTCATGATGGTGTCCCACAGGTGGCGGGCCTTGACCACCTTGTAGACCCACAGGCCGTCTTCGCGCTGGTAGGTGTCGGGTACTTCGGGGTGAGGCTGGGCGGCGTGCACCAGTTCCCAGTCGCCGTCGGCGGCCAGGGCTTCCATGAAGCCTTCGACGATGCCGACCGACACGTTGAAGTTGTTCAGGGTGCCGGGCGTGCGCTTGGCGACGATGAAATCCTCGATGTCGGGGTGCGAGACGTTGAGCACGCCCATCTGCGCGCCACGGCGGGCGCCGGCGGATTCGACCGTCTGGCAGACCTGGTCGAACACCTTCATGAAGCTGACCGGGCCCGAGGCACGCGAGTTGGTCTTCTTGACCCAGCCGCCCTTGGGACGGATGGCGCTGAAGTTGTAGCCCACGCCACCGCCACGGCGCATGGTTTCGGCGGCCTGCGAGGCGGCGTCCATGATGCCGATCTGACCGTCGGCGCCGATCATCGCGTCGCCCACCGGTTGCACGAAGCAGTTGATCAGGGTGGCGGCGGTGTCGGCCAGGCCGGCGGCGGCGTTGATGCGCCCGCCCATCACCACGCCCAGGTCACGCTGGGCTTCGTAGAAGGTGGCTTCCCACTTCTGCTGAGCTTGCGGGGTCTTTTCGATGGTGGCCAGACCCTTGGCGACGCGGCGGCGCACGTCATCGACCGAGGTCTCACCGGGCTCGGCGTACTTCTCCAGCAGGACGTCAACGGAGGCCTCTTGGGGCGGGAGCGCGAGAGCGGTGGTGTGGGTCATGACAAGCAAATGAGAGGGGTTGAACGGGCCGCGGTGTGCGGGCGCGGACGGGACGCGGCGGCACAGGACGGCCTCGACTGTATTACGTCGGAGGGGTTGGATTTTGCGCCGTCGCAATGATTCGTTGGACGGGGGCGAATGCCCCTGATCGCCCCAGGGTGGAGACAGGCCGCCGTCATGTGGGGCCGTGCCGCAGGGCGCGAGCGAGGGCGAGAGTATGCCTGTGCCGCGACCGGTCTGCCTGTTGCCGGGCGGGAGCTTGAGTGAGAGATCAGGGTATTCCCTGGTGTGTGAGGGTGTCCCGTCGGTGGCGTCTTTTCTCCCCGTGGCATCCCGCTGGTGGCAGGCGTGGGGGCGACATGGCGCGGGGCACCGGCGACACTGCGGGGCACACCAGGAGCCAGGGAGCCGTCACCATGTCCGAACCGTTTCGCAAGCGCTGGGGCCTGTTCCCCGATCCCGAGGTGGCGCGCACCATCGCCGCGCTGGATGCGCGTGCCGATTGCCAGCGCATCGTGCGCCTGATGGGCCAGTACGACATGGCCTGGGACATGCAGCGCGCGCTGGAGTTGGCGCTGTTCTACACCTATGGCAGTGACTCGGTCTCGACTCTGCTGAACCGTACCGGCGAGTTCCGTGAGCACGGTCAAAAGCGCTACGACGACACCCGCCTGCTGATCGGCCATTTTCTGGAGGCGGGCTGGGACAGCGAGGTGGGCGCGCAGGCGCTCGACCGCATCAACCGCACGCATGCGCACTACCGCATCCCCAACGACGACTACCTGTTCGTGCTGTGGACCTTCATCGAGTTTCCGCTGCGCTGGAGCAAGGTGTACGCGCGCCGGCCCATGACCGCGCACGAGCGCGAAGCCGGCTTCCTGTTCTGGACCGAGATCGGCCGGCGCATGGGCCTGCGCGACATCCCCCCCACCCGCGCCGCCTTCGATGCCTTCATCGAGGGCTACAAGCAGCGCCATTTCAAGCCCTGCGCCGCCAGCGCCCAGGTCGCCCAAGACACCTTGCGGGTGGGGCAGGCCTGGCTGCCGGCGCCGCTGCGGGGCCTGGTGCCCTGGGTGGTTTACAGCCTGTTCGACGATGATGAGCTGTTCTTGAATGCGGTGGGCGCGCGTCGGCCACCCCGCTGGTTCGCGGCACTGGTGCGCGGCAGCCTGCGCACCTATGGCTGGCTGCGCCGTGGCACCCGCCTGGGCGCCTACCCGCTGCGCCTGGCCGACACGCCCAACCGCACCTACCCGGGCAACCGTTACCGCATCGAGCAGCTCCAGCCGGTGCACCTGCAGCGCGCCGAAGGTGCGGTGGTGCCCCCATCGGATGAGGGCGCGGCGCCCGCGGGCGCCCCTGCTGGGCGTTGTCCCCACGCCTGGCGCTGATCTGCACCCCCAACGCGTGGGGGCCGCGCTATGCTGGCGGCTTCTGAAAGGACGCCCCACATGTTCAAAGCCATCCTCATCGAGAAAGACGACCAGGGTTACCGCGCCGGCCTGACCGAACTGGACGACATCGCCCTGCCCGAGGGCGATGTGACCGTGCGGGTGGACTATTCCACCCTGAACTACAAGGACGGCCTGGCCATCACCGGCCGCTCGCCGGTGGTGCGCAAGTTTCCCATGGTGCCGGGTGTGGACCTGGTGGGCACCGTCGAGCACAGCAGCCACCCTGACTACCAGGTGGGCGATGCCGTGGTCCTCAACGGTTGGGGCGTGGGCGAAACCCATTGGGGCGGCCTGGCGCAGCGCGCGCGCCTGAAAGGCGACTGGCTGGTGCCGCTGCCCGCGGCCTTCACACCCTGGCAGGCCATGGCCATTGCCACCGCCGGCTACACCGCCATGTTGTGTGTGATGGCGTTGGAGCGCCACGGCGTGACGCCCGCGCAGGGTGAGGTGGTGGTGACTGGCGCCGCCGGCGGCGTGGGCAGCTTTGCGGTCTCCCTGCTCGCCAAGCTGGGCTACAACGTGGCCGCCGTGACCGGCCGTCCGCAAGAGGCCGACTACCTCAAGGGCCTGGGCGCGACCACCGTGCTCGACCGCGCCGAGTTCACCGCCCCAGGCAAGCCCCTGGCGAAGGAGCGTTGGGCGGGCGCCGTGGACACCGTGGGCAGCCACACCCTGGCCAATGTGTGTGCCCAGATGAAGTACCGCGGCACCGTGGCCGCCTGTGGTCTGGCCGGCGGCATGGACTTCCCGTCCACCGTGGCCCCCTTCATCCTGCGGGGCGTGACCCTGGCCGGGGTGGACAGCGTGATGTGCCCGCGCCCCGACCGTCTGCAAGCCTGGCAGCGTCTGGCCACCGACCTGGAGGTGAGCCACCTCGACGCCATCACCCGCACCATCGGACTGGCCGAGGCGTTGGACGTGGCGCCCCAGCTGCTGGCCGGTCAGGTGCGCGGCCGCGTGGTGGTGGACGTGAACGCCTGAGCGAGAAAGTCTGAGCGGCCATGAGCTTGACCACCCTGCACGCCGCCTCCAGCGGCTTCGAGTCGGCCCGCCAGGTCGGCGTGTTGCCGTCGGACCACCGCAGCCACCGTCTGCATGGTCACAGCTTTGTCGCCCAGGTGCGCGCCGACCTGCCCGACGGCTGGGCGCCTTACCCCGGTGGCGAGGTGGCCGCCTTGCAGCAGCGCCTGCAGGCCTGCACGGCCCAGCTTGACTACCGCCTGCTCAACGACATCCTGCCTCTGCCCACCGACGAGAACCTGGCGCGCTGGCTGCGTGACCAGCTGGCGGTGCCGGGTCTGACCCAGGTGGGCATCCAGAGCACGGCCGACCAGGGTGTGGACCTGGACGGGCAGGACCAGGCCCATGTGTGGCGGCGTTACCGGTTTGAATCGGCCCACAAGCTGCCCAATGTGCCGATGGGGCACAAGTGCGGGCGCCTGCATGGCCACGGCTTCGAGGTCATCGTGCACGCCAACCAGGATGCCGGCGGGCGCGACCTGAGCATCGACTACGACCACCTGGACGCCATCTGGGCGCCCTTCCATTACCAGCTGCACCACCGTTATCTGAACGCCATCGATGGTCTGGACAACCCCACCAGCGAGGTGCTGGCGGGCTGGTTGTGGACGCGCCTGAAGGCGGTGCTGCCCGAACTGTCGTGGGTCACGGTGTACGAAACCGGTTCGTGCGGGGCCAATTTCAATGGCACGGACTACCGCATCTGGAAGGAGATGACGCTCGACAGCGCCCTCTTCCTGCGCCACGCGCCGAGCGATGACCCGCTGGCCCACATCCACGGCCACACCTACACGCTGCGCCTGCACCTGTCGGCGCCGCTGGACGCGGTGATGGGCTGGACGGTGGACTTCGGCGATGTGAAAGACCGCTTCAATCCCATCTTCAAGGCGCTGGACCACCACCCGCTGCACGAGTTGCCGGGCTTGGAGGACTGCGACACCGCCTCGCTCTCGCACTGGGTCTTGCGCGAAGCACGCAAGGTGCTGCCCCAGGTGGACCGGGTGGACCTGTACGAGACGCGCGGCAGTGGCGCGATCGCGCTGCTCGGCCATGAGGGGCCGGCGCTGCCGATCTGATCCGGTGCGCGGCGGGGGCGCCGTCTGGTCACCTGATCAGGGCGCTGTCAGCGATGCCGAAGTGGTGTGCGCCGGGCCTTGCGGCCCCAGATGCTGCCTTGCACCAGCAAGAGCGAGGCGGCCAGGGCCAGCGCGCCGTGCACCGGACGGGCGCTGAGCAAGCTCCACAGGCCCAGCAGCCCCATCAGCACACAGGCGCCGGTGGTGATCAGTCGCATGCGTTCCCGCAGCGACAAGGGGTGAGGTCGGGTGCCGTTCATCGTGCCTCCTGAGCCATCGCAGGCCGCAGGATGGCGACCCGGAATGCAGTTGTATGACTGCTTGGCGTTGAACGCAAGTCGGTATCCCCCTGAGTTCGCATGGCGCCGCTCGAGCAGGGGTGAACGGGCGCCGGCTTACTCGGTGAACAGCTTGTAGAGTCCCCGCAGGGTGAGCAGGTGGCCGGGGTTGCTGGTTTCATTGAGCAGACCGGCGATGCGCTGGCGGATGCGCGGGCTGCGGTTGGCGCGCCAGATCACCAGGTCGGCCAGCCAGGGCTGGCGGTTGACCCAGTTGGCCTTACGGTACATCTCATAGCGCGGTTGCAGCGCGTGCAGCTGGGCATCGTGTCGGTCGCAGGTGGCCGCATCGTCCAGCCCTTGTGTGCGCGCATCGATCAGGGCGCGGGCGGCCAGGATGCCGGTCTGCAAGGCCTTGCCGATGCCTTCCCCGGTGAAGGAATAGGTGCTGCCGGCGGCTTCGCCGCACACCAGCAGGCCGGGGCGGCTGAAGCGGGCCCCTTCCAGGCTGAAGCGCAAGGGGGCGCCTTTGAGCTCGCCCAGCGGGGTACCCTGGGTGACGAGTTCGTGGGCCAGGGGGTGGATTTCGGTCAGGCGCTGGTAGAGCTGGCGCAGGTTCAGCTTACCCTTGGCGCGTTCGCCATCGACGCCGTCGGTCAGCCCCACGCCGATGTTGAAGACCCCGTCGCCACACGGAAAGATCCAGCCGTAGCCGGGTTTCAGGGCATGGTGCCAGATGATCTCCAGGCCCTGGATGCGGTCGACCAGTCCGGGGTGGCGGATGTAGCCACGCAGGCCCACACCGCTGGGGGTTTGGCGCTCGGCCATGTCGGCCGCGATCAGCGCCTGTGGGGCGGCGCCGCTGGCCAGCAGCACCCAGGTGGCACGCACCTCGTGCTGGGCGTCGCCGTGTTGCACCCGGGCGCCGACCACGCGGCCGTCCTGTTCCAGCGGCGCCACGAAGCGCACGGGCGCGTGCATGCGGGCTCCGGCCGCCACGGCGGCACGGCACACGATGTCGTCGAGCTGGCGGCGCGGCAGCACGGCCATGTCGCCGGGCACGTCCAGGCGTCCGCCGCGAGGGGCCACGCAGCGGACATGGCTCACGGGCTGGGCCACCGCCATCACCGCGTCGAGCACGCCCAGTTCACGCAGGGCCTGGTGCGCGTCGGGGATCAGGCCATCGCCACAGATCTTGTCGCGCGGGAAGGTGTGCTGGTCGATCAGCACCACGTCGAAGCCCGCACGGGCCAGCGTCAGGGCGGCGGCGCTGCCGGATGGGCCGGCCCCCACGACCAGGACGTCGCAGTGGGCGGGCAGAAGGTCGAAAGCTAGGTTCATGGTGTGCGCCAGTGTAGCGGCGCCCCATGAATGCGAGACGGGCGCTGGACGAGCGACACGCTCACAGCGCCAGGGCACCCGCGTAGCCGGTCATCTCAAGGTAACCGCTGCCGACCACCGTGCCTTCGGCGTTGCGCAACTCGCTCAGGCCTTCCCAGTAGATGCTGCCGGTGCTGCCGCGGCTGTCGAGTTCTTGCGCGTCGAGGCGGGCGCGCACCTGAAAGCGCCCGGCGGGCGTGTCCACCGTCCACTCGACCGGGTAGCGGGCGCCGCTGGCGGGGCTTTGCCAGGTGCGACCCGGGGTGAAGCGCACATCGGGGTGGGTGAAGATCCGCGCGGCTTGGCCCGGCGTGCGCCAGCTGCCGCCCGTCCACAGTGTGCTGCCATCGCGGCGGCGCAGGCGGAAGGCGGTGAGCGCGCTGCCGTCGTGCAGGTTCATGCCGATCCAGTCCCAGCCGACGGCTTCGGGGTGCATCAGCGCCTCGCTCCATTCGTGGTCGAGCCAGGCATGGCCCCGCACGGTCAGTGTCTGGCCGTGCAGGCGCAGGCCGCCCTGTACCGCCAGATGCGGGTGGGAGTAATAGTGGCTGGCCTGGCTCAGGTCCGGGCCCTTGCGTGAAAAACCCGCTTGGCCTTGCAAGAGTACCGGCTGGGTTTGCGTGAAAGTCAGGTCGAGCCCGAAGGCGCGTGTCGGAATGCGGCTGCGGTACACGCTGCGCTCGGCGGGGCCGGTGCGTTGCAGTTGCCAGTCGCGCAGCGTGAGGCGGGTGTCGTTTTCAGAGGCGTCGACCAGCCCCCAGCCGGCGCGGGCGATGCGCTGGTCGTGCAGCAGCTCGCCGCGCTGCAGGTCGGTGACTGCCGCGTGCGCGAAGATCAGCTGGCGGACGGCAAAGCGGCTGGCGCTGTGTGCGGCCACGTCCACGCGGGAGCGGAAGAAGGTGATCTGAAAGCCGTAGGTGGCTGCGGCGGACGCGCTGGAGGGCCCGGTCTGCAGCGAGCCTGTGAGGTACCACCACTCGGTGCGCGTGTCCGGGTGGGCGCCGTGGTCGCGCGGGAAGCGCAAGACGCGGCCGGGCTGGATCAGGTTCTGACCTGATGCGGTCGGGTGCGGGGGTGTGGCGCTTGCCTGTGGCGCCACCGGCGGTGCCGAGGCCGCTGTGGCAGATCCTGGCGAGGGGCTCGCAGATTGAGCTTCATCCAGGGCGGGCAAGCCGATCAGCAGCGGCAGGCTGGCGGCCTGTTGCAGCCAGCGTCGGCGGGCTGGCCCGTCCAGGCGCATCGGCGGCGTCATTCGCGGGTGCCGATTCGATGCCGACATCACCAGTCCTCCTTCACGGCCAGCACCGCATCGCGGCCCACGGCGGCGCGGCCGGCCAGCAGCGCGGTCAGCGTCCCGGCCACCACCACGCTGGCGCACAGGGCGGCCAGGCGCGGCCAGGGCAGCAGCAGGTCCATGGTCCAGTGGAAACTCTGCGGGTTGACGACGTGCACCAGCACCATGCTGACCGCGATGCCCAGCCCCAGGCCCAGCAAGGCGCCCACGCTGGTCAGTGCCGCGCCCTCCCCGGCCACGATGCCCAGGATCTGTCGGCGTGTGAAGCCCAGGTGGCCGAGCAGGCCGAACTCCTTGCGCCGCGCCAGCACCTGCGCCGAAAAGCTCGCCGCCACGCCGAACAGCCCAATGCCAATGGCCACCGCCTGCAGCCAGTAGGTGACGGCGAAGCTGCGGTCGAAGATGCGCAGCGTGGTCTGGCGGATTTCGCGCGGTTCGGCGAACTCCAGCAGCGCCCCGTCCAGCCCTTGCGCGGCCGCGGTGGCGCGGATGGCGGCCTGCAGATCGGCGGTGCGCGCTTCAGGTTGGAGGTGCAGGGCCAGGTCGTTCAGGCCGGTGTCACCCGTCAGGCGTTGGTAGTCGGCCTCACCGATCACGATGGCACCTTGCTGGCGCGCGTAGTCGCGCCACACCGCGCGCACCCAGGTGGGCACGGGGGGCTGACCGGCCTGCAGCGGCAGGGGCAGCACGGTGCCGGGGCGCGCGTCGTACAGGTCCACCATGGCCTCGCTCACATAGATGCTGACGAAACCCGGGCGGGCCGGCACGGCATCGCTGACCAGGGGCAGGCTGCGCCCCGGAGCGTCGTCACCGGGGCCGTCGCCCACGGGACGGGCCAGCAGCGCGACCGCGGGTTGATCGGGTCGCAGGCTCAGGCTGCTGACGCGGATGCCGGTGGCGCGCTGCACACCGGGCAAGGCCGCGATGGCATCCAGAAAGCGGTGGTCCAGGTGCATGGCGTCGGCACCGGCGGCTGTTTTGGCCGTGCGTGCGTACAGGTCGGCGGGCAGCACCACGTCCAGCCACTGCGTGACCGAGCCGCGAAAGCTCGCCACCATCACGGTGAGCGCCACCGACAGGCTCAGGCTGGCAACCACCCCGGCCATGGCGACCGTGGCCGTGTGCCGCATGCGACGCGCGCGTTCCACCGGCAGCATCAGGCTGGCGTGGCGGGCCAGCGGGGCGCGGGGCCACAGGCCGAGCAGGGCGCCTACGGCGCCGGGCACGCATGCGATGCCGCCCACCAGCAGGGCCATCACCGCCAGGTAGGCGGCCACGGGCACGCCGCTCACGGCGGGCAGTTGCGCCAGCCCCACCCCGACCAGCAAGAGCAGCGGGCCGAACCACTGCTGGTGGCGACCCGAAGGCGCATCGCCCAGGCCTTTGAGCGCTTGCGCCGGCGCCAGCCGCTGCGCGGCGCGGGCCGGCAGCAGGCCGCCCACGATGGCGGCGACCACGCCCAGGGCGCCGTACACCAGCGCGGCGCCCGGCGACCATTGCAGGGTGGGCGCGATACCCGGGAAGTAGCCGCCCCCCAGGTCGCCGGCCAGCAGTTGAAGGGCGGTGGCCGCCAGGCCCGTGCCCACGGCCAGGCCCAGCACCGAGCCGACCAGGCCGATGACCGCCGACTCCCACAGCACCAGCTGCAGCCGCTCGCGCCCGCTCAAGCCCAGCACGCCCAGCAGCGCGAACTGCTGCTGGCGCTTGGCCACCGACAGCGCGAGGATGGAGAACACGAGGAAGGCCCCGGTGAAGAGCGCCACCAGGGCCAGCACCGTCAGGTTGACGCGGTAGGCGCGCGACACGTTGGAGACGCGCTGTGTGGCCGCCTCGGCCGAATCAGCGATCACGCCGGGTGGCAGCGCCAAGGTTTTCAGCAGGGCCTCGGGCTGGGCGCCGCCTTGCAGCTGCACATCCAGACGGCTGAGTTGGCCATGCAGGCCGAAGGTGTCCTGGGCGCCGGCCAGGTCCATCACGCCGAGGGGACCGCCGCCCGCGCTCACCGTGCCGACCACGCGCAGCGTCACCCAGCGCAGGCCGGCCTGCACCGCGAGGGTGTCTCCCGCCTGTACACCGAGCTGGCGCTGGGCGGCGGCGTTGAGCGAGATGCTGTCGGGCGCGAACAGGCTGAGGCGGTCGACGCCGGGTACGTCGGTGGCCAGACGTGGCACCAGCAGCGGCGTCAGCGGGCCGGCCACCAGCGGGTCCAGGCCCAGCACGCGCAGCGCCACGGGTGACGCCGTGCCGTGGCGTGCCTGCGTCTGCTGCTCGATCACCGGGTTGGCGATGGCCACCTCAGGGCGCTGCGCCACGGTCGGGTACAGCGTTTCATCCAGCGTGCCCCGCGCCGCGCGCAGGCTCAGGTCGGCCTGGCCATTGACCGAGCGCACCGCCGCGCTGAACTCGCTCAGCGCCGAGGCATTGATCAGGTGCACGGCAAAGGCCAGCGCCACACCCAGCAACACCGCCAGCACCGCCGTGCTGTGGCGCAGGCCGTGGTGGCGCAGCTCCTGCCAAGAGAAGGTGCGCAGCAGCCGCCCCACGGGGGACGACAGCCGGGGCGTGCCCCCCTCAGGCCGCATCGTGCAGGCCCTCGCGGGTCAGGCGCAGCACCCGGTCGGCGCGGCGCGCGGCGGCGCTGGAGTGCGTCACCATCACGCAGGCCGCGCCGTGCGCGCGGGTTTCGGCCACCAGCGCGTCCATGATGGTCTCGGCCGTCTGCGGGTCGAGGTTGCCGGTGGGCTCGTCGGCCAGGATCAGTGCCGGCCGGTGGATCAGCGCGCGTGCAATCGCCACGCGCTGCAACTGCCCGCCCGAGAGCTGCTGCGGCAGGCGCTCGCCCAGGCCGCCCAGCCCCACGGCGTCCAGCGCCGCGGCCACCCGTTGTGCATCGGGCGTGCCCAGCAGCATCAAGGGCAGCGCCACGTTCTGCGCCACGCTCAGGTGCGGCAGGACATGAAAAGCCTGGAAGACGAAGCCCAGGTGCTGGCGCCGGAACAGCGCCTGCGCCGTCTCGTCCAGCGCGGTGATGTCGGTGCCCTGCACCCGCACCGTGCCGCCCGAGACGCTGTCCAGCCCGGCCAGGCAGTTCAAAAAGGTGGATTTGCCCACGCCCGACTCGCCCACGATGGCGACGAACTCGCCCGGGGCGACCCGCAGGTCGACCTGGGAGAACACCGGCTCGGTGCCGTAACGCTTGCTCAGTTGGTGGACGTTCAGCATGGTGGGCAGCATATCGGCAAGCGGCGCACCCACGAAAAAAAACGGGCCCCGAGAGGCCCGTTCAACACGACAACAAGAGAAAACGACAGAGACAGTGTGAGTTCAGCGACTCACGGCGCTTCAGATCAGTGCAGTTGCAGGGCGCCAGCGGCCTTGCCCTTGCCGGCGCGGGCGGGCGGGTTGCACAGGCCGCACACGAAGTTGCGGCTGATTTCATGGGGGTGGGTGACGAAGTGGCCACCGCACTTGCTGCACTTGGTCATCGTCAACATGCCGTTGTCGATGAACTTGACCAGACGCCAGGCGCGGGTCACCGACAGCAGCGGCTCCAGGCCCTGGGTTTCGGTCTGTTCCAGGTAGAGCTGGTAGGCCTTGATCACAGCATCGATCTCTTCCATCTCCGATGCCTTGTTCAGGTACTCGTGGATGTTGAGGAACAGGCTGGCGTGGATGTTGGGCTGCCAGGTCATGAACCAGTCGGTCGAGAAGGGCAGCTGGCCCTTGGACGGCGACTTGCCGGCGACTTCCTTGTACAGGCGCAGCAGGCGCTCGTAGGACAGATCGGTCTCGGATTCCAGCACCTGCAGGCGGGCACCCAGGTGGATCAGGGTGATGGCGCGGTCGATTTGCTTGACTTCGGTCAACAGGCTCTTGCTACGCATGGTGGGACTCCGGGGTGTTTGTTCTGTCAGATCGGGATCAGGGGGCGACTCAGGCCGCTTCCTGGTGCTTGCCGGCCATCAGGATGGCGGCGTGCAGGCGGGAAGTGCTGTCGGCGCCGGCGCCCTTGCCGTGGTTGGTCAGCAGGGTCCAGACCAGGTCGTCGTCGACACGCATGCGGCACACCAGGGTGTTGCTCGATGCGATCTTCAGCACCTGAGCGGGCGACAGGGAGGCCAGACGGTCCGCGGCTTCTTCCGAGATGCCCAGGCGGAACAGGGCCTGCTCGCGGTCAGCGCGGATCAGGTTCTGGGCCAGCATCAGGTAGGACAGGTTGGTTTCGCGGATTTCGGCGAGGATCTGTTCGTTGTTCATCTCGGTCTCCTTGTCGCGATGTCGTTCGCGTTGTCGATGGATTTATTGTGCAAACAACGCCCAGTTTTCTTGATAGGAGACTGGCTGTAAGACAGGTCGGCTCCCGGCTACACGCCTTGTAAGAATTTGTCTGACAGAACGTCAGATAAACGGTGGAGAAACCATCCAGACAATTGGCTGGGAAAGTCGGTGCATTTGCCAGTACAGCAGCGCCGAGGCACGCACGATCTCGTGCTAGTGGCCCGGTTGAGGGCGGTGTCGCCCCGCTTCACACCCCGTTGATGGGGACCTTTGTCTGACAGGCGGATGACACCTTTGTCGATAGCCCTAGACAATTGGGTGAATACGATCAATCAATTCGCTTTATGCAAAGGGATCGCCTAAGATTCACTTCGTTGTCTTCACAACCCTAACCAACAGGAACCAAACAATGTCTCTGATCAACACGCAAGTTCAGCCGTTCAAGACCGAAGCCTTCGTGAACCGTGGCGGCAAGGGTGAATTCATCACCGTCACCGAAGAAAGCCTGAAGGGCAAGTGGTCCGTGCTGATCTTCATGCCGGCTGCCTTCACCTTCAACTGCCCCACCGAAATCGAAGACGCCGCCAACAACTACGCCGAGTTCCAGAAGGCCGGTGCCGAGGTCTACATCGTGACCACCGACACGCACTTCTCGCACAAGGTGTGGCACGAGACCTCCGACGCCGTCGGCAAGGCCAAGTTCCCCCTGATCGGTGACCCCACCCACAAGCTGACCCGCGCTTTCGACGTGCACATCGAAGAAGAAGGCCTGGCACTGCGTGGCACCTTCATCATCAACCCCGAAGGCGTCATCAAGACCGCTGAAATCCACAGCAACGAGATCGCCCGTGACGTGTCGGAAACCCTGCGCAAGCTCAAGGCTGCCCAGTTCACCGCCGCCAACCCTGGCCAAGTCTGCCCGGCCAAGTGGAAGGAAGGCGCTGCCGCGCTGACCCCTTCGCTGGACCTGGTCGGCAAGATCTAAATCAAACCTTGGTTTGATCTGTGTTGAGGCCTGACCTCATCACTTGCTTGAACATGCACACCCTGCGGGCTCATGAGGCTCGCCGGGGTGCCCCCTGGCCGCCCTTTCATCTTCAAGAAAGGGGGCCGGTTCTCAAAGTCGCTTGAAACACATAAGGAAGAAAGACATGTTGGACGATACCCTCAAGGCTCAACTCGGCGCTTACCTGGAGCGCGTGCAACAACCCTTTGAGATCGTCGCATCGCTGAGCGACTCTGAGAACTCCCGTGAGATGTTGGACCTGCTGCAGACCATCCAGGCTCTGCGCGCCGACAAGATCACCCTGAAGACCGACGGGCAAGACGCCCGCAAGCCCTCGTTCACGCTGCAGCGCGTGGGCGCCACCAACAGCCTGCGCTTTGCCGGCTTGCCGCTGGGCCACGAGTTCACCTCGCTGGTGCTGGCCCTGTTGTGGACCGGCGGCCACCCGCCCAAGGAAGAGCAAGACCTGATCGACCAGATCAAGGGTCTGGACGGTGACTTCAACTTCGAGGTCTACATGTCCCTGAGCTGCCACAACTGCCCGGACGTGGTGCAGGCGCTCTCGCTCATGGCCATCCTCAACCCCAAGATCAAGACCACGGTCATCGAAGGCGGTGCCTTCCAGGCCGAGGTCGAAGAGCGCGAGATCATGGCCGTGCCCATGGTCTTCCTCAACGGCCAGGTCTTCGGCTCGGGCCGCATGGAGCTGGGCGAGATCGTCGCCAAGCTGGACACCAACGCCGCCGCCAAGGATGCTGCCAAGCTCAGTGCCAAGGCCCCGTATGACGTGCTGGTCGTGGGTGGTGGCCCCGCTGGCGCCGCGGCTGCCGTGTACGCCGCCCGCAAGGGCATCCGCACCGGTGTGGCCGCCGAGCGTTTCGGAGGTCAGGTCAACGACACGATGGGCATCGAGAACTACCCGTCGGTGCTGGAAACCAATGGCCCGGCCTTGGCTGCGGCCCTGGAAGCCCACGCCCAAGCCTATGACGTAGACATCATGAACCTGCAGCGCGCCGAGGCCATCATCCCGGCAACGGAGCCCGGTGGTTTGATCGAGGTGAAGCTGGCCAATGGCGGCTCGCTCAAGTCCAAGACCGTGATCCTGTCGACCGGTGCCCGCTGGCGCAATGTGAACGTGCCCGGCGAAGCCGAGTACAAGAACAAGGGCGTGGCCTACTGCCCGCACTGCGACGGCCCGCTGTTCAAGGGCAAGCGCACGGCGGTGATCGGTGGCGGCAACTCGGGTGTGGAAGCGGCCATCGACCTGGCCGGCATCGTGGCCCACGTGACGGTGGTGGAGTTTGCCGACCAGTTGAAGGCCGACGCCGTGCTGGTCAACAAGCTCAAGAGCCTGCCCAACGTGACCATCCACACCAACGCCCAGACCACCGAGATCACCGGTGCCGACGGCAAGGTCAACGGCCTGAAGTTCAAGGACCGCGTGACGGGTGAAGAAAAGCTGGTCGAGCTTGAAGGCGTGTTCGTGCAGATCGGCCTGGTGCCCAACACCGAGTTCCTGCGTGGCACGGTGGAGTTGAGCAAGTTCGGCGAGATCATCATCGACGCCAAGGGCCACACCAATGTGCCGGGCGTGTTCGCGGCCGGCGACTGCACCACGGTGCCGTACAAGCAGATCGTGATCGCTGCCGGTGCCGGTGCCACCGCCGCCCTGAGCGCCTTCGATCACCTGATCCGCGCCTGATGAGACCTCCCCTCGGCCCTGACGCTTGAGCGGCGGGGCGAAGGGGGCTGCACCTCCTTGACCCGGCTTCGGCCGGGTTTACTTTTTGGGCGGGGTCACCGTTTCCAGCACCAGGTCCACACGCCGGTTGGCCGCGCGGTTCGCCTCGCTGTCATTGGGTTTGAGCGGCTTGGTGTCGGCAAAGCCGGTGGCACGGATGCGATCGGGCGACACGCCCAGCGCGATCAGCTGACGCACCACACTGCCGGCGCGCCCGCTCGACAGCTCCCAGTTCGATGGGTAACGCTCGGTCTGGATGGGGACGTTGTCGGTGTGGCCCTCGACCACGATGCGCTGGTTGGGCATGGCGTTGAGGGCCGGCACCAGCGTCGCCAGCATCTCCGCGCCCGGCCCGATCAGGTCGGTCTGACCGGAGGGGAACAGCATTTCGCTGTTGATGCGGAAGCTCACCACCCCGTCATTGACCACGACCTCCACGCCCTCGCCCAACTGGTCCAGCGGCAGCCCGGCCAGCGGGTCCTTCTCACGCGCCTGGACCAGTTGGTTGAGTTGCGGACGCAGGTTCAGCGGGGCCTGGGCCCGCGGCGCGGCCGTGCCGCCCGGACCCTGGCCTTGGCCTGTGTCTTCGGTGGCGGGTTTGGCAAAAGCCAGCATCACCACCATCATGACGAGCAACAGCGTCATCACGTCCAGATAGGTCAGCAGCCAGCTTTCTTCCTCGGTCTCCCCCGTGGGCTTGAGGTGCCAGCGGCCGAAGCGACCGCGTGCGCTCGGTGGCAGGGCCGCCGCCGGGGCGGTTGCGCCTCCGGTTCCGGCCGGCGCCGTGGCCGTGCCGGGGGGGGGCGGGTTCAGCATCTGCGAGGGCTCGTGTCCATCCAGTGGCGCAGCCGAGCGGGGTGCGTCCGGCATGTCGGGCCGAATGTCCGAAGGGGCTGCGGGGATCTCAGACGGGGCCATCGTGGGGCGGGCTCAGCGCTGGCGGGGCGCGGCTGGCTTGGTACCGACGTGCGCATCCGACAGTTCATCGTCGATCTGGGCCACGAAGGACTTGAGCGTCTCGCGCATCAGCCCTGGGCTGTGGCCCGCGCTCATCATCGAGATGCCTTCGAGGATCATGTTCATCAGCGCCAGACGGCGTTCGGTGCGGCGCTCCAGGCGCAGCGCCAGCGGCTTGAACACCATGTTCGACAGGATCACGCCGTACAGCGTGGTCAGCAGCGCGATGCCCAGTTGCACCCCGATGCCCTTGACGTCACCGGCGCCCAGCAGGTCCATCAGATTGATCAGGCCCAGCAAGGTGCCCAGCATGCCGAAAGCCGGTGCATAGGTGGCCATCACCTTGAAAATCTGGGCCTCGGCGGCCTCTTGCTGCTGCAGACGCAGCATGCGCCAGTGCAGCAGGTCCTGGATGTACTCGTCGGGGGTGCGGTCGATGACCAGTTGCACCCCGGTGCGCAGGAAGGGGTTGGTGACGGTGGTGAGGGCCTTTTCCACCGCCTGCAACTCGCCGCGGATCCACAGGCGCGAGATGTGCACCAGCTCCTCGATATGCTGGGCGCTGTGCAGGCGCTCTTGCTTCAAGGCGGTGGACGCCAGACGGAAGCTGCGCAGCACCTCGCCGGGCGGGTAGCTCATGAAGGTGGCCGCCAGCGTGCCGCCAATCACCACGGCGAAGCCCACCGGATCGACAAAGCGCATCGGGCTGTCCGCGCCGAACACGACGATGATCGCCAGGAAGAGCACCGTGGCGAGGATGCCGATCAAGCCAGAGGGGTTCATGGGCAGGGCGGGAATAGAGACGAATCCGAGTGTAGCGCGCGGTGCTTTGAGGCAGACTGTTTGCTCAGGAGGTAGCCCCACGATGTCCCGACCTTGGCCCAGTTCCGCGTTGCGGGTGATCGAGCGTGGCTGGCTGTCGTCCAACCAGTTGCTGTGCCTGGACGAGGAGGGCGCAACGGTGGTGGACACCGGCTACGTCACCGACGGCGCGGAGACCTTGCGCCTGATCGACGCGGCACGGGACGGGCGGCCTCTGCGCCGCATCGTCAACACCCACCTGCATTCCGACCATGCGGGCGGCAACGCCCTGCTGCAGGCGCACCATGGTTGCGCGATCTGGATCCCGCCGGGCGAGCACGAGGCCGTGGCCGCGTGGGATGAGGACCGCCTCAGCTACCGCGCCACCAGTCAGTTGTGTCCGCGCTTTCATGCCGACCACGTCTTCCAGCCGCACGACACCCTGCACCTCGGTGGCGAGGACTGGACCGCGCTGCCCGCTCAGGGGCACGACCATGCCATGGTGATGCTGTGGTGCGATCGCCTGGGCGTGCTGGCCTCGGCCGATGCGCTGTGGCAAAAGAGCTTTGGCGTGATCTTTCCCGAGCTGGCCGGGGTCTCGGGCTTTGCCGAACAGGCGGCCACGCTGGACCTGATCGCGAGCCTTGACCCCGCCTGGGTCATTCCGGGCCATGGCGCCCCGTTCGATGACGTGGCGCCCTCGCTGGCGGCCGCCCGCTCGCGCCTGCAGTGGCTGCAGGACGAGCCGCAGCGCCACACCGACCACGCACTCAAGGTGCTGCTGGCTTTCAAGCTGTTGGAGGTGCGGCGCATGACGCACGACGACCTCAGGGCGGTGGTGCAGGCTTCACATGCCGCCATGCCCGGTGTGCGGGCGCACCTGGGCGATGACGTGGCCGCTTTGAGCGCCAGTCTGGCCGATCAGTTGGTGCGCTCGGGGGTGGCGCTCTGGCAGGAGGGGGCGTTGGTGGCCAGCCGCTGAGGCGGCGCGCTGTGCAGCGCCTGCAATTGCGCCAGCATGGCGTCGCGCAGGGCCTGCAACTCGCCCAGGCGGGCCAGGGCTTCGGCGCTGCGCGTCTGGGCTTGCAGTGCACACAAGGTCTCGGCCAGCCGATGGATTTCGTGGTGCAGGGCGTCGATGCGCTGGCGTTGCGCGGGGGTGGTCAGGGTCTCCCACAGCTCCTGCGCCATCCAGCGACCCAGGTCGCAGTGGTGCACGTTCAGCGGCGGTGGCGCGTCGCGCTCCTGACGCAGGTAACGCTCAATCCCCTGTACCCAGGCGCGGTGCTTCACGATGGCCAGCATCAGTGGCACATCGTCGCGGTGCACCTGGCCCGCTTGCAGCCAGCGCGGATGGGGGCGCCATGATTGCACCCAGCCCGGCAGGGCGTCGGCGGGCATCGGGCGGGCAATGCCGTAGCCTTGGGCCAGCTCGCATCCCAGATAGAGCAGCATCTCGCCGTGGTCCACGGTCTCCACGCCCTCGGCGATCACCTGGCGGTGGAACGCCGTCGACAAGCCGAGGATGCCTTCCAGGATGGCGAGATCGTCCGGGTCGTCCAGCATGTCGCGCACGAAGCTCTGGTCAATCTTGAGCAGGTCTACCGGCAGGCGTTTGAGGTAGGTCAGCGAGGAGTAGCCCGTGCCGAAATCATCGAGCGCGAAGCTCACGCCCATGGCCTTGCAGGTGTCGATCACTTGAGAGATGCGGGCCAGGTCGCCCAGGGCGCTGGTCTCCAGCACCTCCAGCTCCAACTCCCCTTTGTGCTGGCTCGCGTGGGCGGCCAGCACCTGACGCAGGCGGTCCACGAAGTCGCTCTGTTGCAACTGGCGTGCCGCCAGGTTGACGCTCACCGGCAGCCGCAAGCCCTGCGCGCGCCAGGTGGTGATTTGCGCCAGCGCGGTGTGGATCACCCACTCGCCCACCTCAATGGCCAGCGCGTGGTCTTCGATGACCGGCAGGAATGCCGCGGGTGAGAGCAGGCCGTGTTCGGGGTGTTGCCAGCGGATCAGGGCCTCTGCGCCGATCACCTGGCCGGTGCGCAGATTGACCTTGGGCTGGTAGTGCAGCACCAGCTCGTCCTGGGCCAGAGCCTGACGGATGCGCTCCAGGCTTTCATGGTGGCCGCGCACATGGCGATCCTGCTCAGAATCAAAGACATGGCAGCGGTTCTTGCCCAGCAGCTTGGCCTGGTACATGGCCTGATCGGCCTGGCGCAGCAGCTGGTCGGCGTCCACCGCATCGGACTGCGGGTAGGTGGTCACCCCCACGCTGGCCGAGACCTGCAGGCTCAGCGGGCCGATCAGCACAGGTTGGGCTGCCGCGGCCAGGATGCGGTTGACCGCTGGCAGCCAGTGGCTGAGCTCACCGTGGTCGTGCAGCACGGCCACGAACTCATCCCCACCCAGGCGCGCCAAGGTGTCGCCCTCGCGCAAGGCGTCGCGCATGCGCAGGGCCAGGGCCACGAGCAGCTGGTCGCCCACTTCGTGACCATGCCGGTCGTTCACCTCCTTGAAACCGTCGAGGTCGAGGTAAAGCACGGCCAGGCGCAGCTCACGTTGCCGCGCGTGTGCCATGGCCTCGTCCAGCCGCGTGCCCAGCAGCACCCGATTGGGCAGGCCTGTCAGGGCATCGTGCTGGGCGTTGTAGCGCAGCTGCTCCTCGTGGGTTTTCAGCGCCGTGATGTCGGAAAACAGCGCCACATACTGCCGCACCTGCCCTTGCGCGTCTTTCACGGCGCTGATGGTCTTCATCTCGGCATAGTGCTCGCCACTCTTGCGGCGGTTCCACAACTCACCCTGCCAGTGACCTCGGTCGAGCAGGGCGCGCCACATCTCGGTGTAGAACAACCGGTCCTGACGGCCGGAGTTGAGCAAGTTGGGCTTGCGCCCGATCGCCTCCTCACGGGTGTAGCCGGTGATGCGGGTGAAGGCTTCGTTGACGTCGATGATGGTGGCGTCGGGGCCGGTGATCAGGATGCCCTCACGGGCATGGGTGAACACGCTGGCGGCCAGGTGCAGGCGCTCTTCGCTTTCCTTGCGTTCGATGGCGATGCTCACCAGGCGGGCCGTCTGCTCGATGAGCTGGATGTCGGGCGCCTGCGGGGTTTGCGGCTGGCGGTGGTAGATCGCAAAGCTGCCCAGCACCTTGCCGGCCGCCGACAGCACGGGCTGAGACCAGCAGGCGCCCAGCCCGGCGCGGGCCGCCAGGCCTTTGTACAGTTCCCAGTAAGGATGCCGCTGGATGTCTTCGACGATGACCCGTTGACCGGTGTACATCGCTGTGCCGCACGAGCCGGTGTTGGGCCCGATGGCCAGCCCATCGATGGCCTCGTTGTAGAACGCGGGCAGGCTGGGGGCTGCGCCATGCCGCAGGTGCACCCCATCGGGGTCCAGCAACAAGATGCTGCACAGGGTGGACGGCACCAACTGCTCGACGTTGCGCACGATGGCGTCCAGCATGGCCGGCAAGTCTTCTCCGCCCGCGAGCATTTCAAGGATGTGGCTGCGGAACTGCTCGAACTGCTCGGCGTGTTTGCGCCAGTGGATGTCGGTGAGGGTGCCGATCATGCGCAGGGGTTCCCCCTGGGGCCCACGCTCGACCACCGTCCCGCGGCTCAGCACCCAGCGGGCCTGGCCATCGGGCCGACTCAGGCGGTACTCGCACTGGTAATGGGGCGTTTCCTGGTTCAGGTGGGCGTGCAGGGCCGCTTCCACATGGGGGCGGTCGTCGGGGTGAATGTGGGGTGACCAGATCTCGCTGCGCGCGCCTGACAAGGCCCCCGGGTGCCCCAGCACCTGTTGCCAGATCTGGCTCAAACCGGCACTCAACTCGATGGCATCGTCGGCGATCGACCAGTCCCACACGCCGTCGCCAGCGCTTTCGGCTGCGCGTTTCCAGTGCGTGTCTTCCAAGCTGAGTGGACGGGGTGTGGGCATGTTCACCATTCTGAGTCAAGGGCCATGATTTGGGTGAATTTCATCTGCACCAACGTGGTGCGGCACGCAGCTTGCACAGGCAGAGCCACCTAGCTCCTTGAGTCTGTGACCGTGTCTCTGCTTGCCTTCCCCGATGGTCCCCGTGTCCCCAGCCTGCTGTCCAGCGAGGTGCTGGACCGCGCGCGCGTGCTCGACACCCTGGTCAACAACCTCGATGGCATGGCCTACCGCTGCGGACATGACGCCGCGTGGACGATGATTTTTGTCAGCGAGGGCTGTACCGGTTTGACCGGCTACACACCGGCCGAACTGGTGGGCTCGGCCGGTGCCTCCTGGGAGCACCTCACCCACCCGGATGACCGGGACCGCGTGCGTGCCGCCATCGACGAGGCCGTGCGCACCGGCCGGCGCTTTGCCCAGCAGTACCGCATCCTGCCGCGCGACGGGGCGCCCAAATGGGTCCAGGAGCGCGGCGTGCCCGTGGCCGACGAGCAGGGCAGCATCGTGATCGAAGGCTTCATCGAAGACATCACCGAGCAGCGTGCCACCCTGGAGGCCTTGCAGCAGGCCGAACTGCGCTACCGCAGCATCTTCGAGCACGCCTCCGAAGGCATCTTCCAGACCACCCGTGAGGGCCACTACCTGGCCGCCAACCCCGCGCTGGCGCGCCTGTATGGCTACACCACCCCGCAGGAGTTGATCACCGATCTGTCCGACATCGGCCGCCGCTTGTACGTCTTGCCCGGCCGCCGTGAGGCCTTTCGCCGCATGATGGAAACCCACGGCTCGGTGCGCAATTTCGAGTCCGAGGTCTATCGCAGCGACGGCTCGCGCATGTGGATCTCGGAAAACGCCCACATCGTGCGTGGCGCGCAGGGCGAGTTCATCTGCTACGAAGGCACGGTGCAGGACATCTCCGAGCGCAAGCACTACCAGGAACAACTGGAGCGTCAGGCCAACCACGACCTGCTCACCGGCTTGCCCAACCGCGTGCTGTTGGGTGACCGCCTGTCGCAGGGCCTGGCGCGGGCACAGCGGCTGGGCTACTACCTGGCCGTGGTCTTCATCGACCTGGACAACTTCAAGTTCGTCAACGACAGCCTGGGCCATGCGGCCGGCGACCACCTGCTGCAAGAGGTGGCGCGGCGCCTGAGCGCCTGCCTGCGGCAGTCCGACACGGTGGCGCGCTTAGGGGGAGACGAGTTCGTACTGGTCCTCAACGACCATTACCACGTCAGCACCATCATCTCGCTGCTGGAGCGCGTGCTGCACCAGATCCACCTGCCCATCTCCTTGTGTGGCCGCAGCCTGCAGGTGGGCGCCAGCCTGGGCGTGGCCCTGTACCCGGATGACAGCGAGGATGTGGCCAGCCTGCTGCGCCATGCCGACATTGCCATGTACGCCGCCAAGGACCGAGGCCGCCACAACTTCCAGTTCTTCACCCGCGACCTCAACCGCATGGCCGAGGAGCGCCTGCACCTGGAAGCGGCCATGCGCGAGGCGCTGGAAGCCGATGCCTTCCACGTGCACTACCAGCCCAAGGTCGACCACCGCCGCCGCATCGTCGGTGTTGAAGCCCTGGCGCGCTGGCACCACCCCACCCTGGGCCCCATCGGCCCGGATCGCTTCATCCCCATCGCCGAAGAGACGGGCCTGATCGCGCCGCTGACCACCGTCATCCTGCGCCAGGCCTTTGCCGCCGCCCGCCGCTGGAACGCCCCCGGCGAGCCGCAGCTGCAGGTCGCCGTCAATCTCTCGGCGCGCCTGTTCATGAGCGCCGACATCGTCAGCCATGTGCTGGGGCTGGCGCGCGAGGCGGGCATTGCGCCGCATCTGGTCGAACTGGAAATCACCGAAACCGTGTTCCTGGACCACAGCCAGGGCGCGATCGACAGCCTGCGAGCCTTCAAGCACCACGGCTTCAGCCTGGCCATGGACGACTTTGGCACCGGCTACTCCTCGCTCAGCTACCTGCGCAGCTTCCCGCTCGACATCATCAAAATCGACCGTTCTCTGGTGACCGACATCGAGCGCGAGGAAGAAGGCGCCCTGATCGCCCGCGCCGCCATCTCGCTGGGCCAGAGCCTGCGCAAGCGCGTGGTGGCCGAGGGTGTGGAGAACCAGGCCCAGTTCGATTTCCTGCGCTGCCAGGGTTGCGACGAGTTCCAGGGCTACCTGATCTCGCGCCCAGTCAGTGAGGACCAGCTCAGCGCCATGCTGGCCAGCGGCGGCGTGATCCCGCGCCAGGGCCTGCCCGGCGGCACCCATGCCTGAGTGGGGCTGTTGGCCGGCCGCTGGCGGAGCACGCGGCTTGGTTGGACAATAGCGCCCACCATGCACGCCTCCACCGAACTTCTCCTGCCCGCCGGCTCGCTCGACAAGATGCGCGCCGCCTACGACTTTGGCGCCGACGCCGTCTATGCCGGCCAGCCGCGCTACAGCCTGCGCGCGCGCAACAACGAATTCCGCCTGGAGCAGCTCCAGCAAGGCATCCAGGAGGCGCACGCGCGCGGCAAGAAGCTCTACGTCACGAGCAATCTGATCGCCCACAACGACAAGATCCGCACCTACCTGCGCGACATCGAGCCCATCATCGAGATGAAGCCCGACGGCATCATCATGGCCGACCCCGGCCTGATCATGATGGTGCGCGAGAAGTGGCCCGAGGTGCCGATTCACCTCTCGGTGCAGGCCAACACCACCAACTACGCCACCGTGAAGTTCTGGCAGAAGCTGGGTGTGCAGCGCATCATCCTGTCGCGCGAACTCAGCCTCGACGAGATCGAGAAGATCCGCCAGGAATGCCCGGACATGGAGCTGGAAGTGTTCGTGCACGGCGCGCTGTGCATCGCCTACTCCGGCCGCTGCCTGCTGTCGGGCTACTTCAACCGCCGCGACCCCAACCAGGGCACCTGCACCAACGCCTGTCGCTGGGAGTACAAGACGCACGAAGGCACCCAGGCCAGCGACACCGGCGAGGTCATCCCCATCAAGCTGGAAGGTGACTTCAACTTCGCTCAGGAGCAGGAAGCCGCCGAAAAGGCCTTCTCGGCCTGTGGCGACGGCCAACGCCACCCGGCGGCCGACCAGGTCTACCTGCTGGAAGAGTCGGCCCGTCCCGGCGAGCTGATGCCCATCATGGAAGACGAGCACGGCACCTACATCATGAACTCCAAGGACCTGCGCGCCGTCGAGCACGTCGAGCGCCTGGTCAAGATCGGCATCGACTCGCTCAAGGTCGAAGGCCGCACCAAGTCGCTGTACTACGTGGCGCGCGTGGCCCAGGTCTACCGCCAAGCCATTGACGATGCCAAGGCGGGCCGCCCCTTCAACCCCGACCTGCTGCTGCAGCTCGAAGGCATGGCCAACCGTGGCTACACCGGCGGCCTGTTGGAGCGCCGTCCGGCCCAGGAGTATCAGAACTACATCACCGGCCACTCGCAGTTCCAGCGCAGCCAGTTCGTGGGCGAGGTCAAGGGCATCGAGGCCGGTTGGGCCGAGGTGGTCGTGAAGAACCGCTTCGATGTGGGCGACACGCTGGAGGTCATCCACCCCTCGGGCAACGTCGAGCTGGTGCTCGCCGAGATGCGCAACCTCGACGGTGAGCCCATCACCGCCGCACCGGGCAGCCCGCTGCATGTGCGCGTGCCGCTGGATGATCGCTACCGCGGCGCCCTGCTGGCGCGCCGCCTGCCCCAGGCCGCCTGAAGCCGCTCAAGCCGGGACGCGGATCAGCTCGGCCATGGTCCGGATGGCCGGCCGCGCCTGCGCAATCGGCAGCAGGGGCCAGACGTGGATCATGTCGCGCGCCTCGTGCAGCGTCATCGCCACCCCTTCAGCCTGTGCCCGCGCCAGCAGCCGCCGACTTGCCGGCCACAGCAGGTCGCGCGTGCCCATGAAGACATTGACGCGCTGCAAGCCCGCCAAGGCGCCGTTGACCGGGCTGAGGTGAGGCGCCGCAGGGTCGTCGCCGCCCGCCCACCATGCTGCGGCGGCGCGCATGCCCGGCAGATCCAGCCAGGGGTCGTGGGGCGCCAGGTGCGGCAGCTCCGGATCGCTCAGCGCCAGATCCAGCCAAGGCGAAATCAGGATCAGGTCGCGCACCGCCGGCATCCCGCGCGTCACGGCGCGTTGCGCGATCACCAACGCCAGACCGCCCCCCGACGAGTCCCCCATCCAGACGCAGTGTTCGGCCCCATGCTGCGCCACTTGTTCGGCATACAGCGCATCCAGCATCGCGAAGGCGACGGGATGGGCGTGCTCGGGCGCCAGCGGGTAGAGCGGCACATGCACCGTGCAGCCCACCGCCTCGGCCAGTTGCCCCAGCAGGCGCCAGTGGTAAGGGCTGATCTGGGCCACATGGCCACCGCCATGCACATAGGTGAGCTGGGCGGGATGGCGCACGGTGGGCGGGGTCAACGTCAGGCAGCGCTGGGCGCCGAGGCGGCGCTCGCTCACCCGACAGCGGCGGGTCACGGCAGCCGGTGGATCGACCCGCGTGAGTCGACGATCGGCGGCCACCGCTGCGCGCAAGGCCTCGGCACTGGTGAAGCGTCGACGGCGGTTCATCAGGCGCAAGGCCAGCAACACGAGAGGCAGGGGCAGGGTCCAGGCGGCCATGCAACGATGCTCTCACCCCGGTCATGCGGCGTCCACTGGGAGCTTCCCCGTCACCGCTGGCTGAAATCGCCCAGAAAGGCGACAATAGACCCTTTCGTCTCACTGCGTCCGACCCATGTCCTCGACTCCTGCGGCTCCTGCCGATTCAGCCGCCGATGCCGCTGCCGCTCTGGCAGCCACCGAAGCGCAAGCTCCTGCCACCCCCTCGGCCGATGCGGCCGTGGTGCCAGTCGCGCCAGCCTCTGAAGTTGCAGCGACGCCCGCCGATGCCGCTGCGGATGCGGTGACGGACACTGCCGAGCAAGCCGAAGGCGCCCCGTCTGACGCGGCCGCAGCCAAGGCCGACACCTCTCCCGCCGCCACCGGCGCGCGCCTGGCCGAGTTGTTCCCGGCCCTGTTCGCCGGCCCGGCCAAGCCCCTGAAGCTGCGGATCCAGGTCGACATCCAGGAGCGTGCCCCCGGCGTGTTCAGCAAGCAGGCCCTGTCGGCCTTCTTCCGTCGCCACACCGGCACCACCTCCTACCTGATCGCGGTCTCGCAAGGCACCCAGCGTTTCGACCTTGATGGCCAGCCCGCGGGCGAATTGACCGACGAGCACCGCCAGGTGGCCACCGAAGAGCTGGCCCGTCGCCGCGCCATCACCAAGGCCCGCCGCGAAGAGGCCATCCAGGCCCAGCGTGAGGCCCACCGCGAAGCCCGCAAGCAAGAGCGCGCCGCCCAGCAGCAAAACCAGCAAGCCCAGCAGGAACGCCGCAACCGCGCCCAACTGCTGCGCGACTTCGAAGGCACCCGCCTGACCGCCGCCAACTTCTGTGCCCTCAAGGGCATCGACCCGGCGGCGCTCGACGGCCTGCTGACCCAGGCCCGCGAAGAAGCCAAGCAAGACGCCCTGCGTCCGCGTCCGGAAGGTCGTCGCGATCACCGCGATGCGCCGCGTGGCGAGCGCCGCGGTGGTTCGCGTGAAGGTCAGCCGGGCGGCCGTGGTCCGCGCCCAGCCGGTGCCGAGGGCGCCCCGCGCGAAGGCCGCGGCCCCCGCCGTGAAGGTGGGCGCGAAGGAGGCCGTGAAGGCGGTCGCCCGGACAACCGCCCGCCGCGCAAGACCTCGTGAGCGGAGTGCGCATGGCTGCGGACCGCGAACTGACCGAGTTCAACGCGCCGCACCTGGCGCGCTTTGCCGACCTGCTGCGTCAGGCCGACGCTCAGCAGCGCCTGCTCAAGCTGGTGCTGGTGGCCTATCAGGGGGGCGTGGCCGACATCGACGACCTGGGCGCCTCTTTGCA
This sequence comes from Aquabacterium sp. G14, assembly GCF_037482285.1. Taxonomy (NCBI): domain Bacteria; kingdom Pseudomonadati; phylum Pseudomonadota; class Betaproteobacteria; order Burkholderiales; family Sphaerotilaceae; genus Aquabacterium; species Aquabacterium sp. G14. The sequence goes on along the minus strand of NZ_JBBEYB010000017.1, from coordinate 19,186 downwards.
GCGCGTCATTGTGCGTCCGGTGCTGTTGCGCGAGCAGCCGCACCTGAGCTTTTTGCTGCGCTTTCCCACCAAGGACATCACCAAGAACCTGCCGGTGGCGGACGCGCTGGCGCTGCTCGCCACCTGGCTGGCCGGTGGCGCCTTCCGCAATGCGCACCTGCACACGCCCACCGAGGAAGTGCAACTCGCCTTCAGCAAGAAGGGCAAAGCGAGCGTGCGCGTGGGCAAGCCTTCGAACGCCGAGGCTCCTACAGCGGGCGCGTCAGCATCGGCTGCGACCAGGCCGGCCCCGGGCACCCCTGCTGCCGTGTTCGCGCCGGCCGCTGTGACCACGGGCCACAACCGTGACAAACACCGCTTCCTCGACCCTTCGCGCCCCTTCTTGCACGAGCTGGGCGTGACCGATGCGCAAGGGCATGTCCTGCCCACCATGTCGCGCAAGTGGAAGCAGATCAACAAGTTCATCGAGGTGTTCGCCGCCGCGCTGGCGCGCTCGCCCCTCTGCCAGCCCCCGCGCGACCAGCAGCCCATCCACGTGGTGGACTTCGGCTCGGGCAAGGGCTACTTGACCTTCGCCATCCACGACTGGCTGCGTCACACCCTGCACCGCGACGCCCGCGTCACCGGCGTCGAGCTGCGTGACGACCTGGTCCAGCTCTGCCAGCGCGTCATCGGCAAGCTGAAGCTCGACGGCATGGACTACGAGCAAGGCGATGTGCGCCACTACCACCCGGCGGCGCTCAACGTCATGATCGCGCTGCACGCCTGCGACGTGGCCACCGACTACGCCATCCACCTGGGCATCCGCTCCGGGGCGGACATCATCATGTGCTCGCCCTGTTGCCACAAGCAGATCCGTCCACAGCTGCTCAGCCCGCACCCCTTGCGACCCATCCTGCAACACGGCATCCACCTGGGCCAGGAGGCCGAGATGCTGACCGACGGCCTGCGTGCCCTGCTGCTGGACGCGGCTGGTTACGACACCCAGGTCTTCGAGTTCATCTCGCTCGAGCACACCAACAAGAACAAGATGATCCTGGCGGTCAAGCGCGCCAAGTCGACCTCGTCGGAAGAGGTCGTGCGCCAGATCCAGGACATCAAGGCCTTCTACGGCATCCAGGAACAGTGCCTGGAGCAGCTGCTCAAGGCCGACGGCCTGTTGCCTGCCTGAGGCCGCGCGTTTCACTGCCCACCGGCTGTCACCTCCATGCCCACGCTCCGTCCCCTGCCATCTGGCGTGCCAGTCACACCGTCGTCCAGCGTGACAGCGGACCCCGTGGCGCCTGGCGTGGACAGTCCATCAACCGCTGCACCCTTGAGTGTGTCGACGCCCTCGTTGACCCTTGCGCGCGGCCAGCCCGCCGATCCGCAGAAGTTCAAGGTGACGGTGGGCCCCAGCACCATCGACGGCCAGGGCGCCTTTGCGGGCGAAGCCATCCCGGCACGCCGCAAGATTGGCGAGATGCGCGGGGAGTTCGTGGACATGGCCGAGGCCCGCCGCCGCGCCCGTCAGGCCGAGAAGACCTCGGGCCGCATCTTCATGGTGGCCATCTCCGACAAGCGCGCGGTGGACGCGACCCACGCCACCGACCCGCTGCGTTTTGCCAACCACTCCTGCCAGCCCAACATGGTGCTGAAGGTGCAGCAAGGCCGTGTGGCCTTCTATGCCTTGCGGGATATCGCCGAAGGCGAGGAACTCACCGCGCGCTACGGCGAAACCCACCACGCCGGCCGGCTCACCTGCCGTTGCGGCGCGCCCGGTTGCCAGGGTCGTCTTTGAGCGGGCACGCCTCACCCAAGGTCCGATGAGCCGCGGCAGGCCAACCGCCTGGGCGCCTCGCTGCCGTCTTCACCGCGGGCGCGCTGCCTGAGACTGGAAAAACGCCCAAGCCTGTTCGTGAGCCGAGATCGCCTGCGAAGGCGGTGGCTTGCGACCCAGCCGGGAGCCAGGTGCCCCGGGCCAGGAATGTCCCCCGCTGGCGGTCACGCACAGGCGCACCTCGGCCCCGTCCGCACACCCGCTGTATGTGTCGCAGAACGCGCCCGGTACGTCCAGCGTGCGTCGCGGCGTGGGCGCACACTGCTGGCGCGTCACCCAGCGTGACACGGTGGTCGGGACCGACACGAAGTCCATCACCTTGCTGGCATCGCCGAAGGCATCGGGCCCGGCGCCACCGTTGAACAACACGTGGGTGTCGTCTCGCGCATGGATGTGCAGGATGCCGACCGGACGGCTGGGCTGACAGCTGGCGACGGCTTCGGTGCCTGCCACTGCCGCGATGGCGCGGAAGGTGTCCGACATTTCGCAGGCCAGGCGGTAGCTCATCATGGCCCCGTTGGACATGCCCATGGCGAACACCCGACCACGGTCGATCACGAGTTGCTGTCCGAGGTGTGTCAGCAGCGCGCGCACGAAACCCACGTCGTCGATCTGGCGGTCGCGGGCATCACCGCAACAGTCGCCCGCGTTCCAGGTGGCCAGCTTGCCCCGCGGGAAGCGGCTGTAGCCGCTGGGCAAGACCAGCACGAAGTGCTCTCGTTCGGCCAAAGCCATCAGCCCGTAGCGATCGTCATCGGCCATGTAGGCCGCATCGCCGCCACCGCCGTGGAAAGCGAACACCAGGGCCGTGGGCGCCTTGGGGCGAAAGCCGGCGGGCACATGCACCAGCGCGTGACGTTCCAGACCACCATGTGGCAGCGTGACGCGATGGGTGCCAGGCGTGGTCCAAGGCGCTGCCGGGGTAGCGCTGGCCCGGGCGGCCTTCAGCCGCTCCCGCCACGTGGGGGTGTCGGCCTGCGCCGACGCCAGACCGGCGCTCAGTGCGATCAGTCCGGTGATGAGCATGAAGGCGGCGCCACGTGCCCTCCGGATGGAGGGGGTACGCGACATGCCGGCCGTGACGATCGAATGGACCATGACAGGTGGCGCTCGGGGCGCCCAGGTTCACGTGCCGCAAGCGGGCACAAAAAAGCCTCCCGCAGGAGGCTTTCCAGATCCAGGCGGCGCGCCATGAGGCGACGCAGCGGTCATCGATCAGCCCAGAGCGGCCAGTTCTTCGTTGACCTTGGCCAGGATGTCTTCGGTGATCAGGCCACCGGAGAACTTGGCCACCATCGACAGGGCGAAACCCTTGCCCATGCCGATTTGCGGGTGGGTGGAGATGCCGGGCATGTGCTTTTCCAGGATGGCCTTGGTGGTTTCGTTGTCCAGCAGGTCGCCGAGTTTGGATTCGATCGAGAAGCTCATTGCGTGTCTCACAAAGAAAAGGGTAATGAAGAGGCGCCCCACAAGGGTCAAAAGGCGACCAGAACGGGCACGTTGACAAGCATACATCCTCTGGAAGCGTCTTGACGTATTGGTAAGGTTTACCCTCCCCTGAATTGCGGTGCCACGGCCCGGGGATGCGGCATGGCTAACACAAATCTGCGGCCACTTTTGCCCCGAAACGGGGCGAATTCTGTGTTAACGGCCCCCAGTTATCCCCACAAAAGTGCGAGCGACTGACGCAGTCTCTGATGCGCGTCAACGTCTGGCGTCAAACACGTGTTTGTGTCGTAAGTGATTGATTCACATGGATTATGTGGCCATGATGAAAAGCTGGGCAGGGCCGGGTAAGCCACGCCCCGACAAGCACTTAGCGCAACTGTGCATGGTTTGCCCACAAAGTTATCCACAGAAATTGTGGGTAAGTGCGGTGCGCTTATGAATCAGGCACTTACGGCTCGTTTGTCGAGTGCCACTTTGGCACCCGTGGGCAAGTGAGGAAGCGTGCGCGTCAACGTGTCCGATTCCCCGAATCGAGGCGACCGAGGTGATCTGCGTGAGATCCGCGTGGGCGTGGTCTGGCAACTGGGGCAATCCCGGGTTTTGCACACGCGAGGGGAAAGTTATCCCCACCCTGAGGGGGGCGTGCGCCAGGCGGGGCCGTGAGCGGCGCCATGCTTTGAAAAAAATGCCAAATTCATCTAAGTCATTGATTTGTATGGGTTGGTCTCCATGTGTTGTGGATGGGGGTGCTTCCACGTCAAGCCCCACCTTGAGGCATTCCAGACTGTGGTATGTCTGAATTCCCCACAAAGTTATCCACAACTTGGGTGCGGGGCCTGAATGGCCTTTGCGAATCAAGCACTTGCGGGCGCAAGTTCAGGGATCTGTCAAAATCTCAGCCACTCTGATGCCCTTCATGCCTGTCTCCGCCTCCCCTGACACCCCTTTGTTGCACCGCCTGGGCGTCGTGGTCGAGGCGCCGCAGCATGCGGGCCTGTGGGGGCCTCTGGATTACCTGTGTGATCGGCCCTTGCCAGCAGGCACCCTGGTGCGTGTGCCCTTTGGGCGGCGTGTGGTCACCGGCGTGGTCTGGTGGGGTGGTGACGAGGTGGCCCCGGATGCCACGGTCGACCCTGCCCAGCTCAAGGAAGTGGCCGAGGTGCTCGATGGCCTGCCCCCCATGCCGGCTGCCTGGCGCCAACTGGTGCGTTTCGCCGCGGCCTATTACCAGCGCAGTCTGGGAGAGATGGCGCTGATGGTGTTGCCGCCCGAGCTGCGTCAGCTTGATGCCACCCAGTGGGGGCGCCGTCTCAAGCGCCTGGACAAGGAGGTGTCGCCGCCGGCAGCCAAGCCCAAGCGCGCCCGGGCCAAGGCCGCAGTCCGTCTGTCAGAGTCGATGACCTCATCGGACATGCCGCAGGAGGCCACCTCGCCCTCGTCAGGCACCGTGCCTGACCTGGCCCCGCCGCAGGTGTCTGTCTTGCCGACCTTGACGGCCGAGCAGCAGGCCGTGCTCGACCGTCTGGCCGAAGGCGGCGACCAGCCCTATCTGCTGTGGGGCAGCACCGGCAGCGGCAAGACCGAGGTCTACCTGCGCCAGGCCCAGCGTGCGCTGGACGCGGGCCAGCAGGTGCTGATGATGGTGCCCGAGATCAACCTGACGCCGCAGCTCGAAACCCGCGTGGCCGAGCGCTTCGCGGGCCGGCGCATCGTCTCCCTGCACAGCGGCCTCACACCCGCCCAGCGCCTGCGCCACTGGTTGATGGCGCACACCGGTCACGCCGACCTGATCCTGGGCACGCGCCTGTCGGTGTTCACGCCGCTGCCGCGTCTGGGCCTCATCGTCGTCGACGAAGAACACGACCCCAGCTACAAGCAGCAAGACGGCGCGCGCTACTCGGCCCGCGACCTGGCCATCTACCGCGCCAAGCTGGAGCAGGTGCCCATCATCCTCGGCTCGGCCACGCCCAGCCTGGAGAGTTGGTATAACGCGCTGCCGGTGGCCGAAGGCGGTGCCGGCCGCTATGTGCGCCTGGCCATGCCCTCGCGCATTGGCGCGGGCGACATGCCGCAGGTGCGCCTGCTCGACCAGTCTCGTTTGCTGCGTCCCACCATGGGTCAGGACCAGCCGCCCTTCGCGCGCGAGCTGCTGGCGGCCATCACCCAGCGCATCGAGCGCGGCGAGCAAAGCCTGGTGCTGCTCAACCGCCGCGGCTACGCGCCGGTGCTCCATTGCAGCGACTGCGGCTGGAAGAGCGGCTGCCCCCATTGCAGCGCCTGGCGCGTGTTCCACAAGGCCGACCGCACCCTGCGCTGCCACCACTGCGGCTTTTCCGAACGGGTGCCGCGTGCCTGTCCGGACTGTGGCAACCAGGACATCGCGCCCGTGGGCCGCGGCACCGAGCGCCTGGAAGAGCAACTGGCCGAGGCCCTGCCCGGCGCCCGCGTCGGCCGCATCGACGCCGACGTGACCCGTCACAAGGGCGCGCTGGAAGAGCAGTTGGCCAGCGTGCACGCCGGCGAGGTGGACGTGCTGGTGGGCACGCAGATGGTGGCCAAGGGGCACGATTTCCGGCGCATCACGCTGGTGGCGGCCATCAACCCCGACGCCGCCCTGTTTGCCAGCGACTTCCGCGCCGCCGAGCGCCAGTTCGCGCTGCTGCTCCAGGCTGCCGGTCGCGCCGGTCGCGATGCCGAGGTGGCGGGGCGCAGCGAGATGTGGGTGCAGACCTGGCACCCCACGCACCCGCTCTACCAGGCGCTGCGCAAGTACGACTTTGCGGACTTTGCCGCGCAGCAGCTCAAAGAACGCGAGATGGCGGGCCTGCCGCCCTACGCTCACCTGGCCATGTTGCGCGCCGAGGGCAAGACGCAAGAGGCCGCGCAAGGCTTTCTGGAAGCCGCGGCGCAGGCGCTGATGGCCGAGGCGCAAGCGGCCGGCATCACGCTCTACCCTGCGGTGCCCACGCCGGTTCAGCGCGTGGCCAATGTCGAGCGGGCGCAGTTGATGATCGAAAGCGCCCAGCGTGTGCCGCTGCAGCGCTTCTTGTCGGCCGCCCAGGCCACCTGGTTCACCCTGGCTCAGCAGCACCGTCGCAGCGGGCTGATCCGCTGGGCGGTGGACGTCGATCCGCTGTCCATCTGATGCCGCAACAGTTCGCCGCCCGTGTCTTCGGCAGCGGGAGGCGGCCCGGTGCGTTCAGGATCAGCTGATCAACGCTTCCAGGCCTTCGCACAACTCTGCGAGCGGTGGCATTTCCTTGAGCAGCACGTCCGTCGAGAGGCCCAGTGCCGCACACACGTCGGCAGGCACCTGGGCGGCCATCGCCGCGGCATCGAGCTGGTGGAACTCGGCGCGGGCGCGCCAGGCGGCCAGGTGCAGCACGCCGGCCACCGGGTCGAATTTGGGCTGAGCCAGCGGCGCTGGGAAGTGGCGGATCGCCTCCACGAACGACAGCGGGAAGCGCCACTGACGTGCCAACTCCGATCCCACGGATGCGAATTGGTAGCCGAAGGTGCGCTCCTCCAGCGCCAGACGGTCATCGTCCATCGGGGACGATTGCTGGTCCAGTTGCAGCATGGCTGCGGGCATGCCTGCGTGCATCACCAACTCGCCAATCGCGTGCATCAGGCCGACCGTGAACGCCTGGTCACGGTTGACGCGCACCTGCTGTGCGACCCAGCCCGATACGGCGGCCGCGTGCATGCTGTAGCGCCAGAACTGGCTCAGGTCCAGGCCGGGCATGGACTTGTAGCCACCGGTCAGGCCCGAGCTGATCACCAGCGTGCGCACGGTCACGAAGCCCAGCATCGCGATGGACTCCGGCACCGTGCCGATGGTGCGCGACACATGGTAGTAAGCCGAGTTGGCCAGGCGCAGCAAGCGGGCCGACAGCACCGGGTCGGCGGCGAGCTTGCGCGCAATCGCCTCGATCGACACATCCTGGTCATTGAAGCTGTCGATCAGTTCGTGAACGATCTTGGGGACAGCGGGCAGGGCCTGAGGTTGTTGGAACAGTTCGTCGAGCTGCATGGAGGTAGGGCGCCTTGAGCCAGGGCGCAGTAAGGTGTCGAGGGCGGCCGCCCCGGTTCGTTTCAGTCTGTGGCAGATTACGTGAACATCGGTTCTGCTGCGTTCACATTGAAGCACGAGCTTCGCGATCTGGCGCGTCGGAAAGGAGACAGGATCATGCTTGATTTCCCGCATTTTCAGACAAGTGGCCCTCGGCGGCGCTGGGCTCGTGCTCTGGGGGCCTTGTGCGCCGGCCTGAGCCTCACCCCAGGGTGGGTTGCTGCGCAGGTCCGCGATGCCGGCCTGCCGTTGCGCAATCTGGTGGTGGAGTGGCGGATTGCAGGGCAGGGACAGGTGCAAGACAGCCGCGTCGGTGTGCGCCAGGGGCGGGTGATCATCGACAGCCAGCGCGGCGTGGTGGCCCAGGGCGAGGTGCAGATGGGTCGGTGGCAGACCGAGACCCAGACCCAGTCGGTGCAGCAGGTGCAGGTGCTCAACGGCGGTCGAGCGCGTCTGTTCGTGGGACGCAGCCAGCCCTACACGGTGTGGCAATGGGCGTATGTGCCCACGCAGCGCCCGGGCCGAGATGGCCGTGGCGGCGCGGTACAGGCCTGGGGCCAGACCGAGTGGCTTGATCTGGGTCAGGGGCTGAATGTGCGCCCACAGTGGCCTGGTGGCCAGGCGCCTGTCACGGTGGAACTCGATGCCCGCGCCAGCACCCAGTCTGCCTACGAACCCGATGGCCAAGTACGGTACAGCGAGGTGGTCAGCACGGTGGCCGTCCCTCTGGGAGAATGGGCCGTGGTGGCCCGCAGTGGTCGGCGTGCCCAGCAAGCGCGCAGTGGCACGCTGTCGACCGAGGCCATCGATGACACACAGTCCGAACAGCTGGAAATCCGCATCACCGCGCCTTGAGGTGCCCTGCGCCCGCACGGCCCCCGTTCCTGTCCCACACGCGCCGAACCCATCGGCAGGAGACCTTCGACATGGCTGACGACAATCCCTTGCCCTTTGCCCCCCACACCCAGGCCCTGATGGACAGCATCCGTCGCACAGGTTTTCCGCCGCTGAGCCAGCAACCGGTGGAGATGGCCCGCAAGGCCTATGCCGCGGGGGTGGGTGCGATGGCTCACCCACCGGTGCCCTTGCCCCGTGTCGAGCACTTCACCATTCCCGGCCCGGCCGGTGACATCCCGGCACGCCTGTGGGCCAGCACCCACGACAAGGACCTGCCGGTGTTCCTGTACCTGCATGGCGGCGGCTTTGTGGTGGGCGGCATCGACACCTGTGAGGCGATGTGCAGCCAGGTGGCCCACCAGAGCGGCGCGGCCGTGGTGGCCATCGACTACCGCCTGGCGCCCGAGCACAAATACCCTGCGGGGCTGGAAGACTGCATGGCGGCCCTGCGCTGGCTGGTCGAGCACGGTCACACCCAGCATCTGGACGCCAGCCGCATGGCGGTCGGTGGTGACAGCGCGGGCGGCACGCTGGCGGCCATCCTGGCGGTGCTGGCGCGCGACGCCGACATCCCCTTGAAACTGCAGGCGCTGTTCTATCCCTCCGTGCAGGTGGGCGTGCGCACCGATTCGTTCATGACCTACGGGCGCGCCACGTTCCTCAACGCGGAGTTGATGAAGTGGTTTGAAAGCCATGCGCAGGGCGGCCACCTCAGCGAGCGCTGGCACCGCGAGCCTCTGCACGCGCCCGATCACCGCGGCGTGGCCCCGGCCTGGATCGGCCTGGCGCAGTGCGACCCCTTGACCGACGACGGCTACCTGTACGCCGACAAGCTGCGCGCGGCCGGCGTGCCGGTGGAACTGCGCGTGTGGCCCGGCGTCATCCACGACTTCATCAACATGGGTCGCTTCTTGCCGGAAGCCGCGCAGGCGCACACGGCCCTGGCCGAGGCGCTCAAGCGGGCCTTTGCCGCTTGAACGTCAGCTGAGTCAGCGCGTGGGCCCGGCGCCCTGCGGCCACAGCACCCACATCGCCAAATTCTGTTTGGTGCGACCGGCCAGGGCCAGGGCCTCATCGCCCCAGCCCCAGAAGAAGTCGGCGCGCACGGCGCCCAGGATGGCGCCGCCAGTGTCCTGTGCCATCACCAGGCGCTGCAAGGGCGCGGCCGGGCTGGCGCTGCCGTTGGCCGACCACGTGGAGGGCACCGTGCTGTCCAGCCACACCGGGGTGCCCAGCGGCACGCTGTCGCGGTCGACGGCAATCGAGCGACCAGGCGTCAGCGGCACCCCTTGGGCGCCGCTCGGGCCCACGGCTGGGTCTGGCAAGGGCTCTTCACGGAAGAAGACCACGCGCGGGTTGGCGTGCATCATCTCGTCCACCCGGGCCGGGTTCGCCGTGGCCCAGTTGCGGATGGCTGGCCAGGAGGCCTGCTCCAGCGTGAACGCACCCTGGTCCACCAGCCAGCGCGCCACCGACACATAGGGTTGGTCGTTGTGGCCCCCAAAGGCCAGACGCACCACCTTGGGCTGGCCCTGCGCGTCGCGTTCGTCTTGCAGGCGGATGCGACCGGAGCCCTGCACCTGGATCAGCAGCACGTCCAGCGGGTCAGCGAGGTAGACCAGTTCGCGTCCGGCCAGTGCGGCGCGGCCCTCTGGTGTGCGCTCCAACTCGTTGCGGCTGAGGAAGGGCTTGCGGGTGCCCAGCCCCTGCGGGGCCCGGTGCAGCGGGTGGCGAAAACGCGCATCCGGGGTGCGTCGGCCTTCCAGCAGTGGCTCAAAGTAGCCGGTCAGCAGGCCGGTGGCGCGGCCATCGGGGGCGCTCACCCGCCAGGGTTGCAGACGGCTTTGCACCCACTGGCGTACGAAGCCGTCCTCGACCTGCTTGCCCCATTGCGGCCCCAGCTTGCGCACCTCGGCGCACACCTGGGCCCAGGCTGCGGCCGGTTTCACGCAGCCTTGCCACAGGGCGGGCCACCATTCCCTGACGCGGTCTTGCTCCCAGCCGGGCAACTCGTTCCAGTTCGCCGCGGTCCAGGTGGACTTGGCGCGCTGCCAAGTCAGGGGCGCCGCGCCCGGGCCGCTGGCCGCCACCTCCGGCGTCGTCACCGGCGCGGGGGTCTCCCGGGTGGTGGTGGGCAACAGGCTGCACCCCATCAGGCTGCCTACAATCAGAGCCGGTAGGGCCCATCTCAACTTCGAAAACGGACGAACGATCATGTGGTTGATTGTGCTGGAAGCTGCTGCCGCCTTGGCTGTGCTGGTGGGCTTGGTCTGGTGGACGATGTTTGCGGGGCGCCGCCAAGGCGAGTTGCCCGAGGATGAGCGCGACTTGGATCGCTGATCAGGACGAGGACCGTGGCGGCAACAAGAAGCTCAAGGGTTGACGCCACATGCGCCGCCGGATGGCCTGCCACAGGCGCGCCCGATCGACCAGCCGCACACCACGCGAACGCACCGCCACCCGCAATGCCAGCGCGAAACTGACGCCCACGTTCAGCATGCCCGTCAGCGGCACGGCGGCCACGCACCACCACAGTTGTGGGTTGTGGATGACGTCCCAACCCAGGGTGGCGGCCGCGGCAGCCGTCTGACCGGCCGACAGCGTGACGTGGCGGATGTCCAGCGGCAAGCCCAGGAAGCTGGCCACCACCGGCACCACGCCCAGCATGAAGCCCAGTGAGATGTTGGCCGCCAGGCCCGAGATGTTCTCGCGCCACCACACCGCCCAGCGGGCCGCACGGTGCGCTCCCAGGCGCGCGCGGATGCGCGGGTTCCAGCGCAAGGCGCTGTCCAGGCGGTGCAGCACGAACCAGTTCTCCACCCAGCCTGCGATGATGCTTGACGAGAACAGCAGCACACCCGTGAAGGCGGCATACCAGAGTGAGGGGCCCAGCAGGGTCATGCTCTTGAACACGTAGTGGGCCTCGGCCTCGCTGATCAGCGGCGCCCCCAGGGCCCACCACGCCGCCAACTGAGCGAGCAGCACCAGGGGGGTGACCACCATCAGGTTGCCCACGATGCCGGCGACCTGTGAGCGGACCAGGTGGGCCACCTCGTCCACAAAGCTCTCCACGCCGGCTTCGCTGCGCGTGTCCTCCAGTTTGGCGGCCATGGCCGGGGCCGTCATGGCGGGCTGCTTGGTCGCCACCGTGAAGTGCAGCCACTGCACCACCACGAAGCTGGTGGCGTAGTTGAAGCCTGCTGCCATCCCGCTCCAGAAAGGCGACAGCCCCAGGCCCAGCATCACGAACTTCATGAAGGTGGTCACGGCCATCACCGCGCCCCCGCCGGCGGCGCTGCGCAGCATCTGGCGGTATTCGGCGCGCGTGCGGGTGATGTAATGCTCGCCGGTTTCGGCACTGCGCTCGGCCACTTTGCGCGCCAGCATCGAGTAATGCTGGGTGAACAGGGCGCGCACGCTGCGCCGCTCTTCGCTCACCTGCAGCAACTCGATCAGAATGCGGCGCAACACCGGGCCGGGCTTGGGACTCAGCACAGCCTCCAGCAGGCGCTCCATGCGCCGGCAACGCTCGCACAACTGGTCGATCTGAAAAACCAGGTCCATCGAGATGCCATGCTCTTCCAGGTGGCCATGCAGGCCACGTGCGGCGTTCGCACAGGTGTCCAGCAGGGCCCGCAGGTACTGGGCCTCGTGCAGCAAGGCGGCCGATGGCGGGGCATCGGGGCCGGCTTCCTGAGCATGGGCCAGGGCCAGTTCATGCACCCGCTCCGTGGTTTGCGACAGGTGGCGAAAGGCATGCCGCGCACTGGCTTCGTTGGAGCGGCCCTCTGCGCGCGCCATCTTGGTGTCGAAGTCCACGTCCACCCGCACACCCATGCGCGAGCGAAACGCCGGCGAGAAGCCCGCCGCGCGGATCTGCGTGGCCAAGTAGAGCATGGCGTCGTGGAAGGGCTCGCGCCAGCCCAGCGGGCAGGCCGCGCCGTTGCAGCGCTCCGGATCCAACTCGCGCATCGCGTCTGCCCACAGCTCGCCGATGGCATTGAGCGTGGGCTCATCCAGATCGGCCAGCCATTGCGCATCGGCCGGATCGTCGAACAGCAGGTTGAACAGCGTGCCCAGGTCGTCGGTGTCCGGGCTCAGCGGCAGCACGCGGCGGCGCAGGCGCTCGCCCAGTTCGTTCAAGAAAGAGGTGCGCGGCGAAAAACCGAAGTCGGCCAGCAGGGCGGCCACGTCGCCATCGCGCCAGATGCTGGCGAGCATGCTGACCACGCGGGCGCGGCGCGCCGGGTCTTGCTGCAAGGTGCTCACCAGCGTGCGGGTGCCATACCGCGGCTCGGCGCGCCGCACCCAGCCCAGCACGCGAATCAGCCACAGGTGCCGAACCGCCTGGGGCGCTTGTGGATCGGCCCCGTCCAGCAAGGCCTGCAGTTCCACATCCTGACCGGGCCGCGACCACCAGGGCCGTCGCTGCCACAGCGTCTTGAGAGAGGCCAAGCGCTTCATCAATTCAGTGCAGGGATTGTTGACGCGCCAGGGTGAAGGCCGGGATGGGCGCCTCAAAGGCTTCGGCCGCGTCGGTCATGCAGAAGTAGGTGCCCTGCATCACGCCATGGGGCGTGTTCAGGCGGGTCCAGCTGGTGTACTCGAAGCGCTCACCCGGTTTGAGCAGCGGTTGGTGCCCGACCACGCCCAGGCCGCGTACCTCCTCGACATGGCCCGTGGCATCGGTGATGACCCAATGGCGGCCGATCAGCTGCGCGGGCACCTCGCCACTGTTGACGATGGTCACCGTGTAGGCAAAGGCGTACTCGTGTCGCACGGGATTGCTCTGGTCTTCCAGGTACTGGGGGACCACGGCGCAGGTGAATTGGGCTTTGCTCATGCGGCCCATTCTAGGCAATCCCCTTTCATGGACTCTGTGACATACCCTGGCAAACCCTGGGGCTGTCTTTTTACAATGGCGCACCCATCCACCGAAAGGCCCTTTCCATGTCGCGCACCTTCCGCATCGCTCCCAGCATCCTGTCTGCCGATTTCGCCCGCCTGGGCGAGGAGGTGCGCAACGTCATCGACGCCGGGGCCGACTGGATCCACTTCGACGTGATGGACAACCATTACGTGCCCAACCTGACTTTCGGACCGATGGTCTGCGAAGCCCTGCGCAAGCACGCCGTCAAGGCCGACGGCACGGCCGTGCCCATCGACGTGCACCTGATGGTGCAGCCCGTGGACGCGTTGGCCCAGGCCTTCGCCAAGTCGGGTGCCGACATCATCACCTTCCACCCCGATGCCTCCACCCACGTGGACCGCACCTTGCAGCTCATCAAGGCCGAGGGTTGTCAGGCGGGCCTGGTGTTCAACCCCGCTTCGCCCGTGGACGTGCTGGAGTGGGTCATCGACAAGGTCGACGTGGTGCTGCTGATGAGCGTGAACCCCGGCTTCGGCGGCCAAAGCTTCATCGACAGCACGCTGCGCAAGGCCGAGAAGGTGCGCAAGATCATCGACGCGTCCGGCCGCGACATCCGCCTGGAGATCGACGGCGGCGTGAAGGTGGACAACATCCGCCGCATCGCCGATGCGGGCGCCGACACATTTGTGGCCGGCAGCGCGATTTTTGGCAAGCCGGATTACAAGGCGGTGATTGACGCGATGCGGGCGGAGTTGGCGAAGTAAGGGCATCTGGCCCGGGTTCACCTGGTGAAGACGCCGCATGACGCGAAATCCCCCCCGTGAAATCCCTGGCACAGGGGAAACGCGCGTGCGCATTGCACGTTAAACCAACGATATTCGGTCATTGTGCGCACAATGACCACGAAAGCTGTGGTGCCGCGCGGCTCCTGTGCCTGGTGATATGTCGCCGGGCAACAAGGCAGCCGCACGACACAAGATGGACATGGGCCACATGATCGAAAAGCCTCCTCCACCCATCTTTCCTGGATATCTGATGCCCATCCACTCACAAGCCAAGCGCCTGTTGCGCACCCTGACCGGGGTCGCCGTTGCCGCAGTCACCCTCCCGGGCGCATCCACCGCGATCGCTGCCACGGCGACGCCGGACCCGTTCTATGAGTACACAGACAGCACCCCGCTGTCCAGCTACGCGCCAGGCACGGTTCTCAAGACCCGCACCATCACTTATCGCATCCTGGGCTTGGCGACACCGCTGAAAGCCACGCAGTTGCTGTATCGCTCGGTCGATGTGCAAATGCGGCCTGTGGCAAACGTCACCACGGTGGTCAAACCCTCGTGCCTGCTCTGCCTGAACAAAAACAAGGTTGTCTCCTACCAGTCGTTTTACGACTCGTTGAATCCTGAAGACTCGCCTTCGCGCTCCATTGCTGGCGGCAAGCGCTTGCCCGATCTGATCCCAGGTGTTGAAACGGCACTGTTCGCCCCCTTCCTGATTCAGGGCTACACCATCATCATTCCTGACACCGAGGGGCCGAAGGCCAACTTCGCCGCCGGTCCGGAGTACGGCTATCACACGCTCAACTCGATCCGGGCCGCGCTCAAATCTCCCGAGCTGGGCCTGCCCAGCAACACCAAAGTGGCGATGATCGGCTACTCGGGTGGCGCCATCGCCTCGGAATGGGCCGCTGAGTTGGCCCCAACCTATGCGCCTGACGTGAACCAGAAGCTGATCGGCAGCGCCATCGGCGGTGTGCTGGTGCACCCTGACCACAACCTTGACTACATCCAGGGCTCGCCCATCTGGGGCGGTGTGGCGGGCATGGCACTCATCGGCGTGGGCCGCTCGTTCGACCTGAACCTGCCACAGTACCTCTCCGAAAAAGGGCTGGCGCTTCACGAAAAGATGAAGAACCAGTCGATTGTGAACGTGCTGGGCCAGTACCCAGACCTGTACTGGAAAGACATCGTCAAGCCCGAGTACGAAAACCGCCTGAAGCTGGGTGCCTACGTGGACAGCGTGAACAAGGTCATCATGGGCACGGGTGGTACACCCACGACCCCAATGTTCATCGGCCAAGGTACCGGCGGTGAACTTGAGGGCACGAAGGCTTCGCCGATCTGGGGCAAAGGCGACGGCGTGATGCTGGCGGGCGATGTCCGAACCCTGGCGCGTCAGTACTGCGCCAAGGGCGTGCAGATTGAGCACAAAGAATATGCTCTGAGCCACTTCACGAGCATGGCCGTGTGGCTGCCACAAGCCATTGACTGGGTGAATGACCGCTTCCGCAACAAGCCGGTGCCGCAAAATTGCGCCAGCATTCAGCCTGGGAACCCGCTGGATCCGGTGGTGGCCTTGCCCTGAAGTAGGACGGGCGACGGCCATCCAGAGTGGCGGCCCGATATCACTGTGCGTTGAAGCACACAGCCAGGCCTTCGAGGCCTGGTTTTTTTTGCGTTGTCAGATGCCGCTTTGACAGGTATACATGCTTCGCCACCTCTGCATTGCCAACACGGAGACCGACACCTTTGTGGCGGGCAGTGCGAGTTTTGGCAAGCCGGACTACAAGGCGGTGATCAACGCGATGCGGACTGAGTTGGCGAAGTGCGTTCGAAGCGCACACAGATCGCCGAACAAGCGGGAGACTTCAAGATGGCCAAGTGGACCCAAGAGCAAGCTGTTGCGTTCGAGTGCGCCCGCGAGTGCATCACCGACATGATGGGCATTTGCAGCGCCAAGATTGCCGAGGAAGAATGCAAGACCGATCCGGACCGGGCCGTGCTGACCGAACTCGAAAACGAGTTGACGAGGCTGGCGCGCGAGCGATCATCATTGACCATCACCGACGATGAGCGGATTGCGACCGTACGCAGGCAATACGGGGAAGTGATTCGATGTTTTCGGAACTCTGCATAGTCCTTCGCCTAAAAAGTGGAGGGCGCTTGATGTGGGGGTGATGGTCGATCTGGAGTTGACCCACTTCCGTGGTCAGCCGGTCTGCGCAGGGTTTAAACCTGCGCTTCAAACGTTCTCAGGTAGCGTTCAGCGCTGTCCCTCAAAGCGGGATACAAACCTGGGACCTCGTCTGCCAAGTCTCGAAAATCTCGCGCCGTGTCTCGCACAGCATGGGCAATTTCAATGATCCGTAACTTGGCTGCCTTGTCGGGCAACCGGCATGTGCGCGCAAATTCGGTCAAACGAAGAATCGCCGAATACAACCCCTTTGCGCCTCCCAGCGTCAATGCCAAAGCGTCGTCGGGGATGTAGCAGGTTGTGTTGACGATATCGTAGGCCGGTGCCAGGGTGGCATCCTGCCCATCTGGCGCTTGATAGATCAATCCAAAGTTCTTGAGGTGGGCGTCACCGTTACCCACAATGCATGACACCGCGACCATGTCGAACAGTTGATGCAGCGATCTCAGGGTGTGGGTGCCTTCGGTGTGCGTATTCTGGCGAACGTGACCGACGATTCCGGCCCATCGTGACCGGTTGCACCGTGTGAGGTGTTGCGCGTTCAAATTGTAGGGGTGTCGGTCACGATGGGTCTGAGTCGGGCTCCTTTTTCGTGGGTTTGGGCTTTTGTCGCAGGGACTCACCGGTCAGAGTGAATCGGTGGTTTCGCTGCATCAGGCGATCAAGGATCGCGTCGGCAATCGTGGCGTCACCGACCCAGGCATGCCAGTGTTCAATGGGCAGCTGACTGGTGATGATGGTGGCCTTGCTGGCAGCTCGGTCGTCGATGATCTCCAGCAAGTCAGCGCGGGCCTGGTTGTCCAGCCCAGCCATGCCCCAGTCGTCCAGCAACAGGACATCGGTCTTGGCCAACTGGATGAGCCACTTGCCAAAGGTGCCATTGCCGTGACGGATGCGCAGCTCTTCGCTCAGACGTGGCACACGTTGGTAGAAGGCAGAGCGACCGCGGCGACAGGCGTGCTGGGCCAGCGCACAAGCCAGCCAGGATTTGCCAGCTCCGGTGGGGCCGGTGATCAGCACGCTGTGGCCGCTGTCGATCCAATCACCCAAGGCCAGGCTCATGACAGCCTTGCGATCCAGGCCGCGTCCAGCTCGTGTATCGATGTCCTCAATGGCGGCTTGGGGGTACTTCAGCTTGGCCTCTTTGAGCAGGCGTGCACGCCGCTTGTCGTGGCGCCAATGGAGCTCGCGCTCGACGATCAGAGCCATGCGTTCTTCAAAGCTGACAGCGCTCATGCCGGCCTGCGTCAGTTGCTCATCAAGGGCTGTGAGCATGCCCATCAGCCTGAGTTCACGCAGCTGGTTCAAAGTCGTGTTCATCATCATGGTGCAATCCTGTCTGTTCACTGGTAGTAACCGGGGCCACGAACGTGGGCATGGTGCGGGCTGGTCCAGTCGGTGGCGGTCGTGGCGGGCACCTGATCCCGGCCGTTTGCCAGAATGTCGCTGACGTGCCTGTACTTGACGGTGCCGAGCTCCAGGGCGATGAGGCAAGCGGCTTCCAGTCGGGGCTTGCCGTACTTCTTGGCCAGTGACAGCAGCCCCAGGCAGGCGCGGTAGCCATGCTCGGGATGGCGTCGCTCCTCCAGCAGACGCTGGACGGTGCTGGCACAGGCCACACCAATGGTGCCGCCCCAGTGAATCAGGCGTTCAGGGGTCCACTCCCGATGCGCGCGGTGCGCTGCCGACATGTGCTCCGCCACGGTGGTGAAGCCCCCCTTGTGGAGACAGCGCAGATGAGCGGCAACACGCTGACCACGGTGGACGATCTCCACGCCGCGCGTGGTGATGCGTGCCTCCAGGACCAGCCCGACCAAGGACTGCGGCACGCTGTAGCGATGCCCCTCGATCTCGACGTGGTGATCAATGTGCACGCGCACGGTCTTGTAGGTGGCGAATTCCCAGGGCTGCAGAGGCAAGGCTTGCAGTGCTGGCGCATCCAACTCTGCAAACGTGCTGACTCGGCTGCCAGGCAACCTCTGGAATGCCTTGTTGTTGAGTTGTTCCAGCAGCGGCGCGATGGCCTCGTTGACATCGTCCACGCTCGCAAAGCGTTGGTGGCGCAGTCGCATCAGGATCCAACGCTCGACAACTTGCACGGCAGACTCGACCTTGGCCTTGTCCTGCGGGTGATAGGGCCGCGCCGGTAGCATCGAGGTGCCGTAGTGGCGAGCGAAGTCCTCCACCGTCTCGTTGGCGCGAGGCTCATAGCGGTTGGGGTTGGCAATGAGGGCTTTGGGGTTGTCCGGCACGATGAGCTGGGGCACCCCACCGATGAATGTCAGGGCGCGGGCGCAGCCATCAAGCCAGTCGGCCATGGTCTCGCGCGGTGTGGCACACGCAAAGGTGTAGCTCGAAGCGCCCAGAGCGGCCACGAAGATGTGGGCACGGCTGCCGTCCACCAACTCGATCGTGGGACCTGCAAAGTCGATGAACAGCTTCTCGCCTGCGCGGTGGGTCTGGCGCATCGAGCGTTTGAGTGTCTTGGCGTAGCGGCGGTAGTTCTCGCAGAACTGCGAGTAGGAGTGCGTATGACCGTCCAGGTGCTGCTGGGTGTGCTCCTCCCACAGCAGCATGAGCGTCATGCCCTTGCGGCGCAGTTCTTTGTGAATCTGGGCGTAGTCGGGGTGCACGAAGTGCTGCGGCCGTGGCGGCGGTGCCAGCAGGCGATGCTGCAAAGCGGTCTCGTCCAGGGGCTGGATGGAGTGCCAATCCAGACCTGCGACCGAGGCCAAACCGACGTACTTGGTAACCACGCCTTTGGAGATGCCCAGGGCGGCGGCGATACGCTCGTGCGAGAGCCGAGCATCGAGTTTGAGACGCAGAACGTCCTTGATCTTGCGCATGTGAATCCTTGGTGCAGGCATGCCGGCTCCAGCAAAAAACTGGGCAGGCTAACTGCATTGGGTGAGACAACTTGCGCAACACCATCACGGTGGCATACGACGCCATGCTGGCATCGTGACCGGTGATTCCGGCATCGTGACCGAGATTCCGGTCAGGTGCAAAAATCGGTCACGTTCGACCAGAATGGCCGGTCACGATGAACCAGAATCGGCGGTCACGATCCGCCGGAATCAACGGTCACGTTGGACCGGAATACGCA
>NZ_JBBEYB010000016.1:0-72500 GCF_037482285.1 Aquabacterium sp. G14 | reverse complement strand
CGGCCGCAAGGTTGAAACTCAAAGGAATTGACGGGGACCCGCACAAGCGGTGGATGATGTGGTTTAATTCGATGCAACGCGAAAAACCTTACCTACCCTTGACATGTCAAGAATTCTGCAGAGATGTGGAAGTGCTCGAAAGAGAACTTGAACACAGGTGCTGCATGGCCGTCGTCAGCTCGTGTCGTGAGATGTTGGGTTAAGTCCCGCAACGAGCGCAACCCTTGTCATTAGTTGCTACGCAAGAGCACTCTAATGAGACTGCCGGTGACAAACCGGAGGAAGGTGGGGATGACGTCAGGTCCTCATGGCCCTTATGGGTAGGGCTACACACGTCATACAATGGCCGGTACAGAGGGCTGCCAACCCGCGAGGGGGAGCCAATCCCAGAAAACCGGTCGTAGTCCGGATCGTAGTCTGCAACTCGACTGCGTGAAGTCGGAATCGCTAGTAATCGCGGATCAGCTTGCCGCGGTGAATACGTTCCCGGGTCTTGTACACACCGCCCGTCACACCATGGGAGCGGGTTCTGCCAGAAGTAGTTAGCCTAACCGCAAGGAGGGCGATTACCACGGCAGGGTTCGTGACTGGGGTGAAGTCGTAACAAGGTAGCCGTATCGGAAGGTGCGGCTGGATCACCTCCTTTCTGGAAAAATACGGAAGTCGCCTCGATGTCCACGGACTTTGAATGCGATGGAAGTCATTAAAAAAGTGCTGATTGAATTCAAGCACCCACACTTATCGGCTGTTGATTGACAACAAGAGTGAAGCCAGTTGGGTCTGTAGCTCAGTCGGTTAGAGCACCGTCTTGATAAGGCGGGGGTCGTTGGTTCGAATCCAACCAGACCCACCAACTTACCAAGGCGTGACATGCAGGAGAGCATCCTGGATGAATCGCCTCATACGGGGGATTAGCTCAGCTGGGAGAGCACCTGCTTTGCAAGCAGGGGGTCGTCGGTTCGATCCCGTCATCCTCCACCAACTTCACTTCATGTTTGACTGCAAACCTTAAGGTCTGCGTACCACGTTGTACGGCCAGGCGCTAAGGTTTGCAGCACAAGCTGCTTGTTCTTTAAAAATTCGTAGAGTCGAAATCAGCGTTGCTGATGGAAAGTGTTTGTTCGTAAAGGGGCAAGCACACCGTGCCATCAGCAACATATTGATTGCGTCAAAACAGACATCAATACGAGATATTGATGATCGGCAAACGCGAAGTCACATGTTTAAACCGACATGTGACACTCAAACAGTCCTTGACCGACGACCACACAGCAGGTCGTCAAAGTTATAGGGTCAAGTGACTAAGTGCATGTGGTGGATGCCTTGGCGATTACAGGCGATGAAGGACGTGATAGCCTGCGAAAAGCTTCGGGGAGCTGGCAAATTAGCTTTGATCCGGAGATATCCGAATGGGGAAACCCACCCGCAAGGGTATCTGCAACTGAATACATAGGTTGCAGAGGCGAACCGAGTGAACTGAAACATCTAAGTAACTCGAGGAAAAGACATCAACCGAGATTCCGAAAGTAGTGGCGAGCGAAATCGGAACAGCCTAGTGCTCTTTAGCAGTTGACTTATCAAAACGGAATGGAAAGTCCGGCCATAGTGGGTGATAGCCCCGTATGAGAAAAGTCTTCTGTGGAACTGAGTGCACGATAAGTAGGGCGGGACACGAGAAATCCTGTCTGAAGATGGGGGGACCATCCTCCAAGGCTAAATACTCGTAATCGACCGATAGTGAACAAGTACCGTGAGGGAAAGGCGAAAAGAACCCCGGGAGGGGAGTGAAATAGATCCTGAAACCGCATGCATACAAAAAGTCGGAGCCGCAAGGTGACGGCGTACCTTTTGTATAATGGGTCAGCGACTTACATTCAGTGGCAAGCTTAACCGAATAGGGAAGGCGAAGGGAAACCGAGTCCGAATAGGGCGTCTAGTCGCTGGGTGTAGACCCGAAACCAAGTGATCTATCCATGGCCAGGATGAAGGTGCGGTAACACGCACTGGAGGTCCGAACCGACTAATGTTGCAAAATTAGCGGATGAGCTGTGGATAGGGGTGAAAGGCTAAACAAACTTGGAAATAGCTGGTTCTCTCCGAAAACTATTTAGGTAGTGCCTCAAGTATTACCGTCGGGGGTAGAGCACTGTTATGGCTAGGGGGTCATGGCGACTTACCAAACCATTGCAAACTCCGAATACCGATGAGTACAGCTTGGGAGACAGTGCACCGGGTGCTAACGTCCGGACACAAGAGGGAAACAACCCAGACCGCCAGCTAAGGTCCCTAAAATTGGCTAAGTGGGAAACGAAGTGGGAAGGCTAAAACAGTCAGGATGTTGGCTTAGAAGCAGCCATCATTTAAAGAAAGCGTAATAGCTCACTGATCGAGTCGTCCTGCGCGGAAGATGTAACGGGGCTAAGCCAGTTACCGAAGCTGCGGATTCACAGTTTACTGTGAGTGGTAGGAGAGCGTTCTGTAAGCCTGCGAAGGTGGCTTGTAAAGGCTGCTGGAGGTATCAGAAGTGCGAATGCTGACATGAGTAGCGTTAAAGGGGGTGAAAAGCCCCCTCGCCGAAAGCGCAAGGTTTCCTACGCAACGTTCATCGGCGTAGGGTGAGTCGGCCCCTAAGGCGAGGCAGAGATGCGTAGCTGATGGGAAACAGGTTAATATTCCTGTACCGATCTATGGTGCGATGTGGGGACGGAGAAGGTTAGCTCAGCCAACTGTTGGAATAGTTGGTTCAAGCATGTAGGCGTGCTCTTTAGGCAAATCCGGAGAGCTTAGCTGAGGTGTGATAACGAGTCTGCTTGCAGACGAAGTGAGTGATACCCTGCTTCCAGGAAAAGCCACTAAGCTTCAGCCATAGATTGACCGTACCGCAAACCGACACTGGTGCGCGAGATGAGTATTCTAAGGCGCTTGAGAGAACTCTGGAGAAGGAACTCGGCAAATTGACACCGTAACTTCGGAAGAAGGTGTGCCTTTAGTAGGTGAAGCCCCCGCGGGTGGAGCCCAATGAGGTCGCAGAGAATCGGTGGCTGCAACTGTTTAATAAAAACACAGCACTCTGCAAAGACGAAAGTCGACGTATAGGGTGTGACGCCTGCCCGGTGCTGGAAGATTAATTGATGGGGTGCAAGCTCTTGATCGAAGTCCCAGTAAACGGCGGCCGTAACTATAACGGTCCTAAGGTAGCGAAATTCCTTGTCGGGTAAGTTCCGACCTGCACGAATGGCGTAATGATGGCCACACTGTCTCCTCCAGAGACTCAGCGAAGTTGAAATGTTTGTGATGATGCAATCTCCCCGCGGAAAGACGGAAAGACCCCATGAACCTTTACTGTAGCTTTACATTGGACTTTGAACAGATCTGTGTAGGATAGGTGGGAGGCTTTGAAGCCAGGACGCTAGTTCTGGTGGAGCCGACGTTGAAATACCACCCTGGTGTGTTTGAGGTTCTAACCTTGGCCCGTTATCCGGGTTGGGGACAGTGTATGGTGGGCAGTTTGACTGGGGCGGTCTCCTCCCAAAGTGTAACGGAGGAGTTCGAAGGTACGCTAGATACGGTCGGAAATCGTGTTGATAGTGCATTGGCATAAGCGTGCTTGACTGCGAGACTGACAAGTCGAGCAGGTACGAAAGTAGGACAAAGTGATCCGGTGGTTCTGTATGGAAGGGCCATCGCTCAACGGATAAAAGGTACTCTGGGGATAACAGGCTGATACCGCCCAAGAGTTCATATCGACGGCGGTGTTTGGCACCTCGATGTCGGCTCATCTCATCCTGGGGCTGTAGCCGGTCCCAAGGGTATGGCTGTTCGCCATTTAAAGAGGTACGTGAGCTGGGTTTAAAACGTCGTGAGACAGTTTGGTCCCTATCTTCCGTGGGCGCTGCAAGATTGAGAGAGCCTGCTCCTAGTACGAGAGGACCGGAGTGGACACACCTCTGGTGTATCGGTTGTCACGCCAGTGGCATTGCCGAGTAGCTAAGTGTGGAAGAGATAACCGCTGAAAGCATCTAAGCGGGAAACTCGTCTCAAGATGAGTCTTGCCGGGGCCTTGAGCCCCCTGAAGGGTCGTTGTAGACCACGACGTTGATAGGCTGGGTGTGGAAGCGCAGTAATGCGTTAAGCTAACCAGTACTAATTGCCCGTGAGGCTTGACCCTATAACTTTGATGGATCTGTGCTCACTGAACCTGATTCAGTGACCGAGTCTGTCGGATTGTTTGAATACGTTGGCCGATGGATGTCACGCACAGCGTGATGTTCTCTGCGAGACGCAATCAATATCAAAGCTGATAAAATAATCGACTCTGCGAATTAACTGCCTTGGTTGCCCTTATGGGAGCCAGGTCAGGAACAGTTTAAGCCTGATGACCATAGCGAGTTGGTCCCACTCCTTCCCATCCCGAACAGGACAGTGAAACGACTCAGCGCCGATGATAGTGCGGATTCCCGTGTGAAAGTAGGTCATCGTCAGGCTACCTATAGTGAGAAAAGCCCCTGCCAAGGCAGGGGCTTTTGCTTCTCTGGGTGTGCAGGCAGCGAGCGATGGCTCGTTGATGTGCTCATCTTGTGAGGTGTCTCTTGGCGCAGGGCCCAACAGCTGCTGCGCCAGGCGTCGCGAAAAAATCGCGACAGACGCTTGACAAGATAAGCAAAAGCGAGTGATAATCTCGTTTCTGCGCTGACAACAAGTCAGCAACGTTCTTTAAAAATTAGCAGCCGATAAGCGTGGGTGTTTGGATGAAAGAGGCCAAATGCTCACGGTAAGAGAAGTGCGTTAAATCACTTCAATTCCGTTAAGAGCGAGTTTACAGAGATTAAACTGAAGAGTTTGATCCTGGCTCAGATTGAACGCTGGCGGCATGCCTTACACATGCAAGTCGAACGGTAACGGGTCCTTCGGGATGCCGACGAGTGGCGAACGGGTGAGTAATATATCGGAACGTGCCCAGTAGTGGGGGATAACTGCTCGAAAGAGCAGCTAATACCGCATACGACCTGAGGGTGAAAGGGGGGGATCGCAAGACCTCTCGCTATTGGAGCGGCCGATATCAGATTAGCTAGTTGGTGGGGTAAAGGCCTACCAAGGCAACGATCTGTAGTTGGTCTGAGAGGACGACCAGCCACACTGGGACTGAGACACGGCCCAGACTCCTACGGGAGGCAGCAGTGGGGAATTTTGGACAATGGGCGCAAGCCTGATCCAGCAATGCCGCGTGCAGGAAGAAGGCCTTCGGGTTGTAAACTGCTTTTGTCAGGGAAGAAATCTTCTGGGCTAATACCCCGGGAGGATGACGGTACCTGAAGAATAAGCACCGGCTAACTACGTGCCAGCAGCCGCGGTAATACGTAGGGTGCGAGCGTTAATCGGAATTACTGGGCGTAAAGCGTGCGCAGGCGGCTTTGCAAGACAGATGTGAAATCCCCGGGCTCAACCTGGGAACTGCATTTGTGACTGCAAGGCTAGAGTACGGCAGAGGGGGATGGAATTCCGCGTGTAGCAGTGAAATGCGTAGATATGCGGAGGAACACCAATGGCGAAGGCAATCCCCTGGGCCTGTACTGACGCTCATGCACGAAAGCGTGGGGAGCAAACAGGATTAGATACCCTGGTAGTCCACGCCCTAAACGATGTCAACTGGTTGTTGGACGGCTTGCTGTTCAGTAACGAAGCTAACGCGTGAAGTTGACCGCCTGGGGAGTACGGCCGCAAGGTTGAAACTCAAAGGAATTGACGGGGACCCGCACAAGCGGTGGATGATGTGGTTTAATTCGATGCAACGCGAAAAACCTTACCTACCCTTGACATGTCAAGAATTCTGCAGAGATGTGGAAGTGCTCGAAAGAGAACTTGAACACAGGTGCTGCATGGCCGTCGTCAGCTCGTGTCGTGAGATGTTGGGTTAAGTCCCGCAACGAGCGCAACCCTTGTCATTAGTTGCTACGCAAGAGCACTCTAATGAGACTGCCGGTGACAAACCGGAGGAAGGTGGGGATGACGTCAGGTCCTCATGGCCCTTATGGGTAGGGCTACACACGTCATACAATGGCCGGTACAGAGGGCTGCCAACCCGCGAGGGGGAGCCAATCCCAGAAAACCGGTCGTAGTCCGGATCGTAGTCTGCAACTCGACTGCGTGAAGTCGGAATCGCTAGTAATCGCGGATCAGCTTGCCGCGGTGAATACGTTCCCGGGTCTTGTACACACCGCCCGTCACACCATGGGAGCGGGTTCTGCCAGAAGTAGTTAGCCTAACCGCAAGGAGGGCGATTACCACGGCAGGGTTCGTGACTGGGGTGAAGTCGTAACAAGGTAGCCGTATCGGAAGGTGCGGCTGGATCACCTCCTTTCTGGAAAAATACGGAAGTCGCCTCGATGTCCACGGACTTTGAATGCGATGGAAGTCATTAAAAAAGTGCTGATTGAATTCAAGCACCCACACTTATCGGCTGTTGATTGACAACAAGAGTGAAGCCAGTTGGGTCTGTAGCTCAGTCGGTTAGAGCACCGTCTTGATAAGGCGGGGGTCGTTGGTTCGAATCCAACCAGACCCACCAACTTACCAAGGCGTGACATGCAGGAGAGCATCCTGGATGAATCGCCTCATACGGGGGATTAGCTCAGCTGGGAGAGCACCTGCTTTGCAAGCAGGGGGTCGTCGGTTCGATCCCGTCATCCTCCACCAACTTCACTTCATGTTTGACTGCAAACCTTAAGGTCTGCGTACCACGTTGTACGGCCAGGCGCTAAGGTTTGCAGCACAAGCTGCTTGTTCTTTAAAAATTCGTAGAGTCGAAATCAGCGTTGCTGATGGAAAGTGTTTGTTCGTAAAGGGGCAAGCACACCGTGCCATCAGCAACATATTGATTGCGTCAAAACAGACATCAATACGAGATATTGATGATCGGCAAACGCGAAGTCACATGTTTAAACCGACATGTGACACTCAAACAGTCCTTGACCGACGACCACACAGCAGGTCGTCAAAGTTATAGGGTCAAGTGACTAAGTGCATGTGGTGGATGCCTTGGCGATTACAGGCGATGAAGGACGTGATAGCCTGCGAAAAGCTTCGGGGAGCTGGCAAATTAGCTTTGATCCGGAGATATCCGAATGGGGAAACCCACCCGCAAGGGTATCTGCAACTGAATACATAGGTTGCAGAGGCGAACCGAGTGAACTGAAACATCTAAGTAACTCGAGGAAAAGACATCAACCGAGATTCCGAAAGTAGTGGCGAGCGAAATCGGAACAGCCTAGTGCTCTTTAGCAGTTGACTTATCAAAACGGAATGGAAAGTCCGGCCATAGTGGGTGATAGCCCCGTATGAGAAAAGTCTTCTGTGGAACTGAGTGCACGATAAGTAGGGCGGGACACGAGAAATCCTGTCTGAAGATGGGGGGACCATCCTCCAAGGCTAAATACTCGTAATCGACCGATAGTGAACAAGTACCGTGAGGGAAAGGCGAAAAGAACCCCGGGAGGGGAGTGAAATAGATCCTGAAACCGCATGCATACAAAAAGTCGGAGCCGCAAGGTGACGGCGTACCTTTTGTATAATGGGTCAGCGACTTACATTCAGTGGCAAGCTTAACCGAATAGGGAAGGCGAAGGGAAACCGAGTCCGAATAGGGCGTCTAGTCGCTGGGTGTAGACCCGAAACCAAGTGATCTATCCATGGCCAGGATGAAGGTGCGGTAACACGCACTGGAGGTCCGAACCGACTAATGTTGCAAAATTAGCGGATGAGCTGTGGATAGGGGTGAAAGGCTAAACAAACTTGGAAATAGCTGGTTCTCTCCGAAAACTATTTAGGTAGTGCCTCAAGTATTACCGTCGGGGGTAGAGCACTGTTATGGCTAGGGGGTCATGGCGACTTACCAAACCATTGCAAACTCCGAATACCGATGAGTACAGCTTGGGAGACAGTGCACCGGGTGCTAACGTCCGGACACAAGAGGGAAACAACCCAGACCGCCAGCTAAGGTCCCTAAAATTGGCTAAGTGGGAAACGAAGTGGGAAGGCTAAAACAGTCAGGATGTTGGCTTAGAAGCAGCCATCATTTAAAGAAAGCGTAATAGCTCACTGATCGAGTCGTCCTGCGCGGAAGATGTAACGGGGCTAAGCCAGTTACCGAAGCTGCGGATTCACAGTTTACTGTGAGTGGTAGGAGAGCGTTCTGTAAGCCTGCGAAGGTGGCTTGTAAAGGCTGCTGGAGGTATCAGAAGTGCGAATGCTGACATGAGTAGCGTTAAAGGGGGTGAAAAGCCCCCTCGCCGAAAGCGCAAGGTTTCCTACGCAACGTTCATCGGCGTAGGGTGAGTCGGCCCCTAAGGCGAGGCAGAGATGCGTAGCTGATGGGAAACAGGTTAATATTCCTGTACCGATCTATGGTGCGATGTGGGGACGGAGAAGGTTAGCTCAGCCAACTGTTGGAATAGTTGGTTCAAGCATGTAGGCGTGCTCTTTAGGCAAATCCGGAGAGCTTAGCTGAGGTGTGATAACGAGTCTGCTTGCAGACGAAGTGAGTGATACCCTGCTTCCAGGAAAAGCCACTAAGCTTCAGCCATAGATTGACCGTACCGCAAACCGACACTGGTGCGCGAGATGAGTATTCTAAGGCGCTTGAGAGAACTCTGGAGAAGGAACTCGGCAAATTGACACCGTAACTTCGGAAGAAGGTGTGCCTTTAGTAGGTGAAGCCCCCGCGGGTGGAGCCCAATGAGGTCGCAGAGAATCGGTGGCTGCAACTGTTTAATAAAAACACAGCACTCTGCAAAGACGAAAGTCGACGTATAGGGTGTGACGCCTGCCCGGTGCTGGAAGATTAATTGATGGGGTGCAAGCTCTTGATCGAAGTCCCAGTAAACGGCGGCCGTAACTATAACGGTCCTAAGGTAGCGAAATTCCTTGTCGGGTAAGTTCCGACCTGCACGAATGGCGTAATGATGGCCACACTGTCTCCTCCAGAGACTCAGCGAAGTTGAAATGTTTGTGATGATGCAATCTCCCCGCGGAAAGACGGAAAGACCCCATGAACCTTTACTGTAGCTTTACATTGGACTTTGAACAGATCTGTGTAGGATAGGTGGGAGGCTTTGAAGCCAGGACGCTAGTTCTGGTGGAGCCGACGTTGAAATACCACCCTGGTGTGTTTGAGGTTCTAACCTTGGCCCGTTATCCGGGTTGGGGACAGTGTATGGTGGGCAGTTTGACTGGGGCGGTCTCCTCCCAAAGTGTAACGGAGGAGTTCGAAGGTACGCTAGATACGGTCGGAAATCGTGTTGATAGTGCATTGGCATAAGCGTGCTTGACTGCGAGACTGACAAGTCGAGCAGGTACGAAAGTAGGACAAAGTGATCCGGTGGTTCTGTATGGAAGGGCCATCGCTCAACGGATAAAAGGTACTCTGGGGATAACAGGCTGATACCGCCCAAGAGTTCATATCGACGGCGGTGTTTGGCACCTCGATGTCGGCTCATCTCATCCTGGGGCTGTAGCCGGTCCCAAGGGTATGGCTGTTCGCCATTTAAAGAGGTACGTGAGCTGGGTTTAAAACGTCGTGAGACAGTTTGGTCCCTATCTTCCGTGGGCGCTGCAAGATTGAGAGAGCCTGCTCCTAGTACGAGAGGACCGGAGTGGACACACCTCTGGTGTATCGGTTGTCACGCCAGTGGCATTGCCGAGTAGCTAAGTGTGGAAGAGATAACCGCTGAAAGCATCTAAGCGGGAAACTCGTCTCAAGATGAGTCTTGCCGGGGCCTTGAGCCCCCTGAAGGGTCGTTGTAGACCACGACGTTGATAGGCTGGGTGTGGAAGCGCAGTAATGCGTTAAGCTAACCAGTACTAATTGCCCGTGAGGCTTGACCCTATAACTTTGATGGATCTGTGCTCACTGAACCTGATTCAGTGACCGAGTCTGTCGGATTGTTTGAATACGTTGGCCGATGGATGTCACGCACAGCGTGATGTTCTCTGCGAGACGCAATCAATATCAAAGCTGATAAAATAATCGACTCTGCGAATTAACTGCCTTGGTTGCCCTTATGGGAGCCAGGTCAGGAACAGTTTAAGCCTGATGACCATAGCGAGTTGGTCCCACTCCTTCCCATCCCGAACAGGACAGTGAAACGACTCAGCGCCGATGATAGTGCGGATTCCCGTGTGAAAGTAGGTCATCGTCAGGCTACCTACAGTAAAAAGGCCCTTGCTGATGCAAGGGCCTTTTTTTATTTTTGCTCATATCTCAATTAGGCGCTCCTTGACCTCTCTATGACTGATTGGTGTGGCTAGAGGGGGCTCGTCAAAGGCGTGTTACGGTCAGACGTTCTTTGTGGACAGCTGGTTTGCTGTCTGGCGGCATTTCTACTGCGAGACTTCTGGCGCTGTTTCTGGCGGTGTTGGCCGACGCTTGTCATTCAAGGTGGCTCTGTCGCGCAAACTTGGATGGCGCTCCCGGTTCCGGGGCGGCTCCAGGCTCGTGGGTTATAGTTGGCCTTATGTTTGACGTACTTGTGTATCTTTACGAACACTATTGGCGCCCGGAGGCCTTTCCAGAGGCGGCATTGCTGAGTAGGAAGTTGGCCGCGGTGGGGTTCGAAGCGGAGGAAATTTCCGATGCTTTGCAGTGGTTGGACGGATTGCAGGCGTTGACACAGCGGGATGCCCCAACGCCTGCTCCGATGAGCACTCGGGTCTACTGCGAATTGGAGTTGGATCGACTTCGGCCAGAGGCATTGGGATTTCTTCAATTCCTGGTCTCTGCGGGGGTGTTGACACCTCGCTTGCGTGAGGTGGTCATGGATCGGGTGACAGCTGTGCCGAGGGGCCCTGTGGCGTTGGATGATTTCAAGGTGCTGGTTTTGCTGGTATTTTGGAGTCTGGGGCAGGAGCCTGATGCGTTGATTCTCGATGAGCTATTTGTAGCGGACGAGGATCGGGTGATTCACTGACTGGCTGTGCTGGTATTGAGTGCTTGTGGAGACTTGACGGCTCTGGAGTCTCTGTGTCGTCACTGACAGCGTGCGGCGGAGCCTTTGAATAACGTGGGTGGTGGCTTGTATGCGTAGTGTTTGGGCATTGGCCAGTTGTGCAATGGCGCTTGCACTCCTCGGTGGGTGTGATCAGCTCGGCATCGATACACCAGAGAAGGTGGCGCAGCGCAAAGGCGCTGAGGCCAAGGCCATCGGCGCTGCCTGTCGCCATGCCATGCGGGCGATCGAAGATTGTTATCTCCTGAATCCCAAGGCAGACAAGTCGGCCGTCTTTGAAGGCTGGCGTGAGATGGACGAGTACATGCGTGAGAACAAGATTGAAGGGGTGGCCCCGGTGGTGCCACGCGCTGTACCTTCAAAGTCTGCTGAAGCAGCCTCTCAGGGCGAGGGGGCGTCCTCCGAGGAGCAAGAGAGCTTGCCTGATGCGCCATCAGCGAAGAAGTGAGTTGGGCTGAACGGGGGGCACCAATGGGCATGATGGCGGTGGCTGAAACGACACAGACCTTTTTACAATGTCGGTTTTCATCTTTCCGACATTGAGGCGTCAGCCACCATGAATATCCTCCGATTCGAAGACCTTGTGGCCCAAGGGCGCGCCGCTGGGCAACGCGTTTTCATCCGCGCCGACTTGAATGTTCCGCAGGATGATGCGGGCAATATCACCGAGGACACACGCATCCGTGCCTCGATCCCTGCGATCGAGCTGGCCTTGAAGGCGGGCGCGGCCGTGATGGTGACGTCGCACTTGGGGCGACCCACGGAAGGTGAGTTCAAGCCTGAAGATTCCTTGGCGCCGGTGGCCCTTCGTTTGGGCGAGTTGCTCGGCCGGAATGTCACGTTGGTCAGCAACTGGGTCGACGGCGTGACGGTGGAGCCTGGTGAGGTGGTTCTGCTGGAGAACTGCCGTTTGAACAAGGGCGAAAAGAAGAACAACGAAGAGTTGGCACGCAAGATGGCGGCGTTGTGCGATATTTTTGTGCACGATGCGTTCGGCACAGCACACCGCGCAGAGGGTACGACGTACGGGATCGCGCAATTTGCGAAAGTGGCCTGTGCCGGGCCTCTGCTGGCGGCTGAGATCGATGCGATCAATAAGGCTTTGGAGGCGCCAAAGCGCCCCTTGGTGGCCATTGTGGCCGGCTCGAAAGTGTCGACCAAGCTGACGATTTTGCAGGCACTGGCCAAGAACGTGGACGGGCTGATTGTGGGTGGCGGGATTGCCAACACCTTCATGTTGGCTGCAGGGTTGAAGATCGGCAAGTCTTTGGCGGAACCTGATCTGGTGGGCGAGGCGGCGGCTGTGATTGAGGCCATGAAGGCCCGTGGTGCGGCCGTGCCCATTCCTGAGGATGTGGTGGTCGCGAAGACCTTCGCAGCCGACGCTCTTGCAACGGTGAAGGCTGCCAACGAGGTGGCTGATGACGATCTGATCCTCGACATTGGTCCGAAGACTGCAGCGAAGTTGGCCGAGCAGTTGAAGGGTGCCGGCACCATCGTCTGGAATGGCCCGGTTGGTGTGTTCGAGTTTGAGGCCTTTTCGCATGGGACCGAAGCGATTGCGCGCGCCATTGCCGCGTCACCGGCGTTCAGCATTGCGGGCGGTGGCGATACCTTGGCGGCGATTGCGAAGTACGGGATCGAAAAGGAAGTGGGCTACATCTCGACGGGTGGTGGCGCATTCCTCGAAATTCTGGAGGGCAAGACCTTGCCGGCGTTTGAGATTTTGAGCAAACGCGCTGCCGGGTAAGTCCTGTTCCTCGATAGATCAAGATAGCGAAGTGCAGCCCTGATCCTCATGGAGTGGGGCTGTTTCGTTTGGATGGGCGGCGAATAGATGAGGACGGTTGGCGCTGAAGGTCTCAGGCGCGCGGTGCTTGCGCGGGCTGTTGACTGAAATGGTCGAGCCAGCGCAGAACTTCGTCAGCTGTGGGCTCCGGTGCTTCGAAGGGATACAGGTGGGTACCGTGAATCCAGCTGAGGTTCGTTCCGACAAGTTGGCGCACGCCGCGCAGTCCGCCGCGGCGCAGTTCTCTGGAGTGGGTGCCTGCGATGAACGCCAGAGGGCAGTGATGCGGGTGGCGCGCAAACTCCGCCAACAGGCGATGGGGCAGGGTGCTGTAAATGGCGGCCTCGACGTCACGGTGATATCGCAGGCGGTAGCCTGAGGCATCTGAAGTGTGTGTCAGCCCGTAGGCGAGATAGTCGTGAAGGACGCGCGGGTGAAACGCTGCGAACTTGGACTTGCTGCTGAAGTGCGTTTGGGCCGCGTGCAAGCTTGGCCATTCGTGGGTGCGTTGTGCCGCAACACGTGAGGGCATGATCCGATCAATGAGGCGGGCGCGTTTGGCCAAGCCCAAGGCGGCACTGCGCCACCCATCCAGGATGGGAGAGTCCATCACCACCACACCTTGAGCCCATTGGGGGTATCGATTCGCCAGCATGAGGCTGAGGTAGCCCCCTAGGGAGTGTCCGACCAGAAAGACAGGATGGCCGATTGTCTCGCTCACAAAGTCGTGCAGCTGGGTGACCAGATGAGGCCAGTGGTGCGTGACCGGGTAGCGCGGGTCGTGCCCGTATTGCTCAATGGCACGCACGGTGTAGCCTGCGGCCTCCCAGCGTTCAAACAGGGCACGGTAGGTGCCTGCCGGGAAGCTGTTGGCATGAGAGAAGACGATGGTGCGATGGGGGGCGGGCTGGGCCATGGTGTTGTTGCGTTCGGGCGTCACGAGGGGGAGGTGACGCCGTGCAGGGACAAGCGATATTTTCAGGCTAGGCGTTTGGTGTGACACTGGGGGAGAACCAACCACTGTTGAGCTTTGAACATGCCTCGTGCCACCAAGATTGTTGCCACCCTGGGTCCTGCGTCCTCGACACCGGAAGTGCTGGAAAAGATGCTGCAGGCCGGGGTGGATGTGGTTCGGTTGAACTTTTCGCATGGCAAGGCGCAGGACCATATTGACCGTGCGCAACTGGTACGGGAGGCCGCTCAGCGGGTGGGCAAGGTGGTCGCCATCATGGCGGACTTGCAGGGACCGAAGATTCGCGTCGGCAAGTTTGCCGATGGCAAGGTGATGCTGGAGCCTGGGCAGTCTTTTGTGCTGGATGCGAGCCGGATTGAATTGGGCGACCAGCAGGGTGTCGGGCTGGACTACAAGGAGTTGCCGCGCGATGTGAAGCCGGGCGACACGCTGTTGCTCAATGATGGCCTGATTGTGTTGACGGTCGAGGCCGTCAAGGGCGAGGCTGTGCACACGGTGGTCAAGCTCGGTGGCGAGTTGTCCAACAACAAGGGTATCAACAAGCAGGGCGGGGGGTTGACCGCGCCGGCTTTGACGGCCAAGGACATGGACGACATCAAGACGGCGGCCAGCTTC
This sequence comes from Aquabacterium sp. G14, assembly GCF_037482285.1. Lineage (NCBI taxonomy): Bacteria > Pseudomonadati > Pseudomonadota > Betaproteobacteria > Burkholderiales > Sphaerotilaceae > Aquabacterium > Aquabacterium sp. G14. Next base: position 58,123 of record NZ_JBBEYB010000016.1, on the reverse strand, counting down.
CAGTGCGATTACATCGCGGTGTCGTTTCCGAAGAATGCGACGGACATGGAGATGGCGCGCCAGTTGTGCAATGTGGCCGGTGAGCCTTGGAAGCATCGGCCGGCACTGATCGCTAAGATCGAGCGCAGCGAGGCGATTCCCAACCTGGAGAGCATCCTGAAGGCGTCGGACGGGATCATGGTGGCGCGGGGCGACCTGGCTGTGGAGGTGGGCAATGCCACCGTGCCGGCGCTGCAAAAGCGCATGATCAAGATGGCCCGTGAGATGGACAAGGTGGTGATCACGGCGACGCAGATGATGGAGTCGATGATCGTCAATCCGGTGCCGACGCGTGCGGAGGTGTCGGACGTGGCCAATGCGGTGCTCGATGGCACCGATGCCGTGATGCTCAGTGCCGAGACGGCGGCAGGCAAGTTCCCGGTCGAGACGGTCGAGCAGATGGCCAACATCGTGCGCGAGGCCGAGCATGCCGAGGAGGTGTCGCTGGATGCGGACTTCACGAACAAGACCTTCGGTCGCATCGACCAGTCGATCGCCATGGGGGCTTTGTTCACGGCGTATCACCTGGGCTGCAAGGCCATCATTGCCTTGACGGAGTCAGGCTCGACGGCCCTGTGGATGAGCCGACATCGCATTCACGTGCCGATTTTTGCGCTGACGGCGCGGGACGTGGCGCAGCGCAAGATGGCTTTGTTCCGCAACGTGCACCCGCTGTTGGTGCCGAGTTACGCGGATCGGGATGAGGCGTTGGCGCAGGCGGAGACTTTCCTGGTGGCGCGTGGCTTGCTGCGCCCGGGCGATACCTATGCCATCACCTGCGGAGAGCCCATGGGCACGCCAGGGGGCACGAACATGCTCAAGGTGTGCGCCGTGCGCTGAAGAAGCCCAGGGAAAAGCCTCGGCGTTCGCTTCGGGGGCTTGGGGCTGGGGGCGGGTCTCGGTAGAATCTCGCCCAGTTTGACGCGTGCACGTGTGCGCGTTGTCTTTTGGTTCACACCGCTCATTTGCTCACTGGGGAACTCATGGCACTCGTCTCGATGCGTCAGCTGCTGGATCACGCTGCTGAAAACAACTACGGCATTCCGGCTTTCAACGTCAACAACCTGGAGCAGGTTCAGGCCGTGATGGCCGCTGCCGACGAGGTGGGCGCCCCGGTGATCCTGCAGGCTTCGGCCGGCGCCCGCAAGTACGCTGGCGAGTCCTTCATCAAGCACCTGATTCAGGCTGCGGTGGAAGCCTATCCCCACATCCCGCTGGTGATGCATCAGGACCACGGCACTTCGCCCAAGGTGTGCCAAGGCGCGATCGATCTGGGCTTTGGCTCGGTGATGATGGACGGCTCCCTGATGGAAGACGGCAAGACCCCCTCTTCGTTCGACTACAACGTCGAAGTGACCCGCAAGGTCGTGGAAATGGCCCACAAGGTGGGCGTGACCGTGGAAGGCGAGCTGGGCTGCCTGGGCAACCTGGAAACCGGTGATGCGGGTGAAGAAGACGGCATCGGTGCCGCTGGCAAGCTGGACCACAGCCAGATGCTGACCGATCCGGAAGAGGCCGCGACCTTCGTGAAGGCCACGCAACTGGACGCCCTGGCGATCGCCATCGGCACCAGCCACGGCGCTTACAAGTTCTCGCGCAAGCCCACGGGCGACATCCTGGCCATCAGCCGTGTGAAGGAAATCCACGCGCGCATCCCCAACACCCATTTGGTGATGCACGGTTCGTCGTCGGTGCCGCAAGAGCTGCTGGCCATCATCAACCAGTACGGTGGCAAGATGAAGGAAACCTATGGCGTGCCCGTCGAGGAAATCCAGGAAGCCATCAAGTACGGCGTGCGCAAGATCAACATCGACACCGACATCCGTCTGGCGATGACCGGTGCCGTGCGCAAGTTCATGTTCGAGAACCCGGACAAGTTCGATGCCCGTGAATGGCTCAAGCCGGCCCGTGAAGCGGCCAAGCAGGTCTGCAAGCAGCGTTACCTGGAATTCGGATGCGAAGGCCAGGGTGCCAAGATCAAGCCGGTGAGCCTGGTGGACATCGCCGCAGCGTATGCCAGCGGCAAGCTGGCCCAGGTCGTGTCCTGATCACGGCGCATACCTGATGCCTGGCCGGTTGGCCGGGCATGAGACAGCCGGCGTGGGTGCAAGCCCTCGCCGGTTTTGTTTTGGGCCCTTGAATGCGGCTGCGTGGCGCGCATGCGGGTTAGTGGTGGGGGCGAACGGGCGTCAGATCCCTTAAGCTGAAGCTTTGTCTCATCGACCCTTTGGAGTGTTTGCGATGCTCAAGCTGTACGGATTCCCGCTGTCCAACTACTACAACAAGGTCAAGCTGGTCTTGCTGGAAAAAGGCATTGCGTTTGAGGAAGTGCATGCACCGGTGGGGCCGGGCAGTGATCCTGAAGCCCATGCGGACAAGTCGCCCTTGGGCAAAGTGCCTTACATCGAGACCGAGCAAGGTTTCCTGTGCGAGAGCCAGGTCATCGTGGACTACATCGAGGCGCGTTGGCCCAGCCCTGCCTTGATCCCGGCCGATCCATGGCAAGCGGCCAAGGTGCGCGAGTTGATCACCTTCTGTGATCTGCACGTGGAGCTGTGTGCGCGCCAGTTGTATGCGCAGGCCTTCTTTGGCGGCACCTTGTCTGAGAAGTTTGTTGAGCGCGTCAAGAAGGATCTGGCTCGCAATTTGGCGGCTTTCCGCGAGGTGGCCAAGTTTGCACCGTATGCGGCCGGTGACACGTTCACGATGGCTGACTGTGCCGTGTACACGAGCTTGCCACTGGCTGCTTTGGCCAGCAAGCTGGTCTGTGGCGAGGACTTGGTGGCTGCCGCCGGGATCGACTGGAAGAGCTATGTCAAGCTGATCGAGCAGCGCCCGACGGCTCAGAAGGTGGCTGCCGATCGCAAGGCTGATCAGCAGGCGCGCATGGGGAAGTAAAGGGGTCAGCGAGGGGGAGTGGCCGGTACGTGGCGAAGCGAGTTGCCTCCACATGGCGGGGCACGGCTGTGCGGCGGCGGCGGGAGGCTGCACAATATCGCTTTGCCGATTTCAGTGACGCCGTTGCCGGTGTCACGCTTGACCAGGTGACCGCCTCATGACCTCCGCCCTGCATACCTCTGCCCTGACTTCTCTGCCTCTGCTTGCCCGTGGCAAGGTGCGCGACAACTATGCCGTGGGCGATGACCGCATCCTGATGGTGGCCTCGGACCGCATCAGCGCCTTTGACGTGATCATGGGCGAACCCATTCCGGGCAAGGGGGCGCTGCTGACCAAGATGGCGCTGTTCTGGTTCGAGTTGCTCAAGGATGTGGCGCCGAATCACCTGACCGGTGAAGACCCCTGCAGCGTGGTCAAGCCCGAAGAGCGTCGCCAGGTCGAAGGCCGCTCGATGCTGGTCAAGAAGCTCAAGCCCCTGCCTGTGGAGGCGGTGGTGCGCGGCTACCTGGCCGGCAGTGGCTGGAAGGAATACCAGGACAACGGCGAGGTGTGTGGCGTGAAGTTGCCGGCTGGTTTGAAGAACGCCAGCAAGCTGCCCGAACCCATTTTCACGCCGGCCACCAAGGCCGAGATGGGCGACCACGACGAGAACATCAGCTACGAGAAGATGGTGGAGATCATCGGTGCGGACTTGGCCGCTCAGGTGCGCGATCTGGCCATCAAGCTGTACAAGACGGCCGCCGACTACGCGCTGACCAAGGGCATCATCATTGCCGACACCAAGTTCGAGTTCGGTCTCGACGAGCACGGCACGCTGACCGTGATGGACGAGGTGCTGACGCCGGATTCGTCGCGCTTCTGGCCGGTGGAAGGCTATGAGGAGGCCTTCCAGGCTGGTGCCAATCCGCCCAGCTACGACAAGCAGTTCGTGCGCGATTGGCTGGAGCAGGCCACGGTCAACGGTCAGCCCTGGAACAAGACCGCACCGTCGCCGGCTTTGCCTCAGGACGTGATCGAGAAGACCGCCGCCAAGTACCAGGAAGCCCTGGTGCGCTTGACCGGTCAGGCCTGATCGTGCGGGGACGCCGCTGAGGCGTCTCCCTCATCCTCGTCTTCCCAGTGCTCCGGGTTGGCCTCTGCGGCAGCTTGTGCCGCTTGTGCAGCCGCGAGGGCCTCGGCCACTTCAGGCGAGGCTGCCCAGCCGTGCAGCACCTCGGCCACATCGCCCACACCGCTCTTGTTGAGCGATGAGAACAGGGTCACGTTGACGTCGGACTCGTCGGTGACGAGGTCTGCGAGCACCTCTTGCGCCTTGCGCAGGGATTCGGCCTGCTCCTTGCGGTTGAGCTTGTCCGCCTTGGTCAGCATGACCAGGAGCTTGACCTCACCGCTGCGCACGCGGGGCGTCACGAACTCGAGCAACTGGCGGTCCAGTTCGGTGAAACCGTGGCGCGAATCCACCATCTGCACCACCGCACTCAAATTGCGTCGGACCTCGAGGTAGCGGGCCATCACCTCCTGCCAGCGCAGCTTGGCCGATCGCTCGACGGCGGCATAGCCATAGCCGGGCAGGTCGGTCCAGATCTGGTTGGGGGCGGCCTTGGGTCCCAGGTGGAACAGGTTGATGTGCTGGGTGCGTCCGGGCGTCTTGGATGCGTAGGCGAGCTGGCGCTGCTGGGCCAGGGTGTTGATGGCGGTGGACTTGCCGGCGTTGGAGCGACCGACGAACGCGACCTCTGGCAACTCGCTCACGGGCACCTGATGCAACTGGGCCGCCGTGATGTAGAAGCGGGCCGTGTGGGCCCAGGCCAGGGCTTCCTTGGCTGGGTGGCGAGCCAGATCCTGGGTTGGCACACGGGCCGGTGTAACGGCTTTTTGTGGGCCATTGGCCGTCTTGGAAGGGGCCTGTTTGGCCGAGCCGGGGCGATTGGGTGTGTGACGGGTCATAGGGCATTGTAAAATCTCTAGATTCAACTGCCAAAAGCAGGTGTTCGATTCCGTTTTGAATCTCGGGATCGGGTGCCGGCCGCCGGTTTCACCCCACACAGCCAACTCACCGCCCCTACGCCATGAAGCGCTTCTCGAACCTGATTGCCCTTGCCTCGGTGGCCCTGTCCTTGTCCGGCCTGGCCCATGGTGCCGACACCAAAGCCGCCAAGCCGAATCTGGCGGCGGGCGAAGCCAAGGCCACGGCCGTGTGTGCGGCCTGCCACGCGGTCGATGGCTCGCGTGGTCTGCCCGCTTACCCCATCCTGCAAGGCCAGCACCCTGAGTACTTGGTCAAGCAACTGGTTGAGTTCAAGGAAGGCAAGCGCAAGAACGGCATCATGATGGGCATGGCTGCCCCCTTGACGGCCGACGAGATGCGTGACGTGGCCGCGTTCTATGCCAGCAAGAAGGCTCCGGTGGGCACAGCCAAGAACAAGGACATGGTCGCCTTGGGCGAGAAGATCTATCGCGGCGGCATCGCCAAGAAGGGCATCGCCGCTTGCGCCAGCTGCCACAGCCCCAATGGCGCCGGCATGCCCGTGCAGTACCCGCGTCTGGGTGGCCAGCACAGCGACTACACCAAGGCTCAGCTGACCGCGTTCCGCCAGGGCGAGCGCACCAACAGTGTCCAGATGACGGCCATTGCCGCCAACCTGAGCGACAAGGAAATCGAAGCGCTGTCCGACTACATCGCTGGTCTGCGCTGAGCGCCATGCTGGCGCGCTCGGACTGTGCCGGGGCGCCGGTCGTGACGTGACGAGAGATGCTCGACATGCCCAGGCGGGATCCCGGTTGCGGGGTGCCCGCCTTTTATTTTGGCTGCCCGGGTGATGGCGCATGCCCCCACGACGACGTGGTGACCGACCTTGTCGCTATAGTCCGCCACGGTTCTGTCTGACTTTATGACTGCTGAAGCCTCTCCTCTTCCTGTTCCAGCGCGCCGATCGCGGCGCCGTGAATTGCTGGATTTGCTGGCGTCGATGCGCTTTGCCATCGCGTTGTTGACGGTGATCTGCATTGCCTCGGCCATCGGGACCGTGGTCAAGCAGGGCGAGCCGATGGTCAACTACGTGGACCAGTTCGGACCATTCTGGGCCGAGGTGTTCGGTGCCATCGGTTTGTATCGGATCTACAGCTCGGTCTGGTTCCTGGTGATCCTGGCCTTTCTGGTGATCTCGACCAGCCTGTGCATTGCCCGCAACACGCCCAAGATCGTGGCAGACTGGCGCGCACACAAGGAGGGCATCCGCGAGCGGGCCTTGCAGGCCTTCCACCACAAGGCGACCGGGCAGTTGGCCGAACCGGTGAGCACGGTTGAGGGGCAGGTGCTGCAGACCTTGCAGACGCAAGGCTGGTCGATCAAGACCCAGCGGCGCGAAGCGTCGACGCAGGGCGAGGCTGGCGTGATGATCGCCGCCCGATTGGGCAAGGCCAACAAGGTGGGGTACATCGCGGCACACGCGGCCATCGTCCTGGTGTGCCTGGGCGGGCTGTTCGATGGCGATCTGGTGGTCAAGGTACAAGCCTGGGCGCAGGACTTGCAGCCATTCAAGGGCGGCACCGAGCCCGCCAACAGCCGCTTGAGCGAGCGCAACCCGGCCTATCGGGCACAGTTGTTTGTGTCGGAAGGCCAGCGGACCAATGCCTCGGTGATTCAGATGGATCAGGGCATGCTGGTGCAGCCGCTGCCCTTCGAGATCGAGCTGAAGAAGTTCGTGGTGGAGTACTACGAGACGGGTATGCCGAAGCGCTTCGCCAGCGACATCGTGATCCACGATCCACGCGCGAAAGATCCGAAGTCCTACACCGTGGAGGTGAATCACCCGGTGGTGTACGACGGTGTGACGATCTTCCAGTCGAGCTTTGAGGATGGTGGGTCTTTGGTCAAGTTGCGTCCGCTCTACTTGGATCGGGCGGGCGCGCGCAGTGGGCCGGAGGTGGTGGACGCCGTGGTGGGTGGGGCGCCCGGGGCTTTGCCGGCCGACTGGTTGGGCCAGGGGAGTGGTCCGCTGCAGTTGGAGGTGAGCGGCCTGCGCGTGATCAACGTGGAAAACCTGGCCGATGCGCAGAGCGCCAACCCTGCCGCGACCTCTACCGATGTGCGCGGCGTGAATTTGACGGATCTGAGCAAGCACCTGGGCTCTGGCGCCAAGCCGGTGGGCAACAAACAACTGGTGAACATTGGCCCGTCGGTGACCTACAAGCTGCGCGATGCGGCGGGGCAGGCGCGGGAATATCAAAACTTCATGGTGCCGGTGGAGCTGGACGGGCACCGGATGTTCTTGCTGGGTGTGCGCGACACGCCCGCCGAAGGTTTCCGTTATCTGCGGGTGCCGGCCGACGAGGCCATGAGCTTGCAGGGCTGGTTGCGCTTGCGTCAGGCCCTGAACAACAAGGCGATGCGTGATGAAGCTGCGCGGCGGTTTGGTGTGGCGGCGGGGCCAAGCGATCGCCCAGAGGTGCGTGAGCAGTTGACTGTCTCGGCGCAACGATCGCTGGATCTGTTTGCGGGGGCCGTGCCGTTGGAGACGGCTGCCGGCCAGCCTGCGACCGATGTGCCAAGCGGGGGCTTGATGGGCTTGTCGCGCTTCATCGAGCAGGTGGTGCCGCCTGAGCAGCGAGAGCAGACCTCGGGCACGCTGATCCGCATCCTCAATGGCGCCTTGTTTGAGTTGTACAACCTCAGCCGCACGCAGGCCGGTTTGCCCGCGGTGTCGCTCGACGAACCGGCCGTGCAGGCTTTCATGGGGCGGGCGGTGTTGTCGCTGTCCGATGCGATGCTGTATCCGGTGCCGGTGGTGTTCATGCTCGACAGCTTCGAGCAGCGCCAGGCCAGCGTGTTTCAGGTGACCCGTACCCCCGGTCGCAATGTGGTGTACCTGGGCTGTGTGCTGCTGATCATCGGGGTCTTTGCGATGCTTTACATCCGCGACCGGCGTTTGTGGGTGTGGTTGCAGCAAGATCCGCAGGGCGGCACACGGGTGCAGATGGCCCTGTCTTCCACGCGTCAGACGCTGGACACCGACCGCGAATTTGATCGCCTGCGCCAGACGGTGTTGGGCGAGGCGCTGGCGCAAGCCCCAGTGCCGACCACCAAGGAGATCTGATCTCATGAGCACTTCACATTCGGCCAGCGTGGCGCTGGCCTCCGATGGCGGGCTACGCCGACCTTTGACCGACTGGCTCTTTGCCGTGCTGGCGCTGGCGCTGGGTGCGTGGGGCTTCGTGGCCTATGGCGCGCACATGGACGGCTACGAGAAAGCCATCTTGGCGGCGGCCGTGCCGAGCGTGGTTGCGCTGGGCTGGTTCTGGCGCCCCTTGCGCTTGCTGCTGGTGCTGGTCGGGCTGGCCACGTGGGCGGCGATGTCGCTCTACCTGCGCCACACCGATGCCCATGGCGCGGACCTGGCCATGGCGGAGCAGGCGTTCTGGCTGAAGTATTTCCTGTCGAGCCAGAGCGCCATCCTGTGGATGAGTGTGCTTTTCTTCATGAGCACGGTGTTCTATTGGATTGGCTTGGTGGCGCGCAGTGCAACGGCCACGAAGCTTGGTTCGCGCCTGACTTGGGCGGGGATCTTCATGGCGCTGGTGGGCACGTTGGTGCGCTGGTTCGAGAGCCATCAGATCGCGCCAGACATTGGTCACATCCCGGTGAGCAACCTCTATGAGGTGTTCGTGCTGTTTGCCTGGTTGACCGCCGCGTACTGGCTGTACTACGAGGATCGTTTTGCCCGCATGGGTCGGGATCTGGGCTCGCTGGGTGCGTTCGTTATGCTGGTGGTGAGCGCCGCGGTGGGTTTTCTGCTGTGGTACGCACTGGAGCGCGGCGCGCACGAGATTCAACCCCTGGTGCCCGCGTTGCAAAGCTGGTGGATGAAACTGCATGTGCCAGCCAATTTTATTGGCTATGGCACGTTCGCCCTGGCGGCCATGGTGGCGTTTGCCTACTTGGTCAAGCACCAGGCAGAGGAGACCCGCTGGTGGAAGCTGGCGCCGCTGTGGTTGGTGGGGGTGGTGCTGTGCTTTGAGCCGGTGGTGTTCCGCAGCAAGCCGGGCAGTGAGCAGTGGCTGAGCAGTTTCTGGGCGGTGTATTTCGGTGTGGCCGCCTTGATCGTGGCCGCGATTGTGGCGGCGCGCCGGCGCATTGCGGCGCAACTGCCTTCGTTCGAGGTGTTGGACGACGTGATGTACAAGGCCATTGCTGTGGGCTTTGCCTTCTTCACCATCGCGACGATTCTGGGCGCCTTCTGGGCCGCCGAGGCCTGGGGCGGCTACTGGAGCTGGGACCCGAAAGAAACCTGGGCCTTGATCGTGTGGCTGAATTACGCGGCGTGGTTGCACATGCGCCTGATGAAGGGGCTGCGCGGCACCTTCTCGGCCTGGTGGGCGCTGGCCGGCTTGCTGGTGACGTCGTTCGCCTTCCTGGGCGTGAACATGTTCCTGTCAGGACTGCATTCTTACGGCACCTTGTGACGGGGCGGCCGATACACTGCGGTCATTCGTGTGACGGGATTGGATTGCATGCACTACGCCATTCGTGATGCCCAAGGCAATATCGTGAGCTTGCACCGTGAGCCGGTGCCAGGTGGTGAACCGGTGCCGCCGCAGCATCCCGAGGTGCTGGCCTTCCTGGGGACGGACGAGCAGCGTTCGTTCGCTCAGATGGACGCGGACCTGGTTCGCGTGCTGGAAGACCTGATCGATGCGCTCATTCGACGCAACGTGCTGCGCATCACCGACTTGCCGACCGAAGCGCAGGCCAAGCTGTTCGATCGCAAGCATTTCCGCGAAGGCATGCAGGGCCATGCCTTGTCGTTGTATGGCGGCGGGCAGTCTGCCCTGACTTCATCGGGGCAGGTGGCACCGCCTGATGCCGGCGATGCCGCGGGCACGGATTGGGCTGACTTGATGCCTTGAGGGGCATCGCAGATTCAGTCGGTCACGACGAACTCAGCACGCGATGCTGCAAGGCGGGGAGCTGACTGCGGACCTGCTTTTGCCTGGTCTGGTCCAGTTCGGCCATCACGATGCCGGCGCCTTCAGCTTGGACGGCCATGACCTCGCCCCAAGGGCCGACGATCATGGAGTGGCCGTAGGTCGTGCGACCGTTCTCATGACGTCCTCCTTGGGCTGGCGCCAGCACGTGGCAGAGGTTCTCGACCGCGCGCGCACGCAGCAACAACTCCCAGTGGGCTTTGCCGGTGGTGTCGGTGAATGCGGCTGGCAGCACGATGAGATCGAGAGGATGCTTGTCTCCGAGGTGGCGGAACAGTTCAGGAAAGCGCAGGTCGTAGCAAACACTCAGGGCGATCCGCCAGCTGATGCCACTGCGGTCGGTGAGGCTGAAGGCCACCGGCTCCTGACCGGGGCGTAAGGTGGCGGCTTCGTCGTAGCGACGTTCGCCGTCGTCAAAGCAGAACAGGTGGATCTTGTCGTAGCGGGCGACGCGGTGGCCTTGAGGGTCAAAGACCAGGGTGGTGTTGTAGACCTTGTCACTGCCCGGCGCGCGAATGGGCAAGGTGCCCGCGATCAGCCATATGCCGTGCTCCTTGGCGGTTTTGGCCAGGATGTGTTGCATGGGGGTGCCGACCGAGGCCGGATGGCTGGCATCGGCCAGGGGCTCGGCGATGGCCAGTTTGTCGTTGTCGCGCAGACCGATCAGGCAGAAATACTCGGGGAGTGCGATCAATTCGGCACCGGCCTGTGCGGCCTGGGCGATGAGGGCCCGGGCCTGGGTGAGGTTGTCGTCCACCCTGGGGGTGGAGATCATCTGGATGGCGGCGGCTTTCATGAACGACGACAGGAAGAGGGGCGCTATTCGTAGCGTACTTCGATTTTGATCCGGCTGGGGACCGGGGTTTGGTCTTTCAGGCCTGGGGTGAAGGGCGTGAGCAGGAAAATAGCTTTGGCCGCGTCGACGAATTCGATCGGCGCTTGGGCTTCGAGTATGTCTATGTGGTCGACACGCCCCGTGGCATCAATGAACAACTCCAAGATGGCATGGCCCGGGGGCGACGGGTCCTGATCTGTGGGGGTGGGCAGGATGACCGAAGATGTGGGCGCTGGGCCGACATCCAGAAGTTTGCGCGGCCAGTAAGCGGGGAGGTTACCGCTCGCCGAGTTTGACTGGGCGTCGTCAGGCGCGGACGCCGCTGGCGAAGCGGTGTCCGCAGGCTGGTCGGGTATGGCGAGTGTGACCTGGCCCACGTTGGAGCCATGCTCCCCGCGCACGGTGAGCTGCCGCACCTTGAGCGGTGGTGCGGCGCCCGCTGCTCCAGCGGGTAAAACTCGGGGGTGCCACCATGCGGCCCAAACGCCCCACGTCACGCTGACGTGCAGCGCGACGGAGGCGAGTGCAGCAAGAGCACGTGTGTCCCGGAGCACCGAGGGCTGTTGTGGTTTCAGTCCAGCAACTCACGCCACATGGTGCGCCGGGCCGTGCCTGCCGCAGCACCCGTGGGAGAGGGGGAGGGGTTGGTTCGCACGTCACCCAAGGTGTCGCTCACGATGGTGACCGTCTTGCCGTTTTGCAGCTTGACCGTCTTGATACCCGACACCATGGTGTTGGATGACAGGCGCGTGCCAATCGCAGAGTCGGTGGCTGTGGTGACTTGCTTGCCGGTCTCCAGGTCAACGTAGTAGAGCCAACCATAGCCGCCAGCGGTGCACGCGTTGGACTCCGGCACGTTGGTGGCCACCGTCAGGATGTTGTATTGCAGTTGCATATCGACGTTGACGCGTTCGGAAGCGTTGCCGGAGCCCGTCGAGGGGAAGTCGAAATACCAGCCTTTGTCGGTGGCCCAGTCAATGGCGTCACCAGAGATGGTGCGAATGGTCTGGCCGTTGCTGCCGGTGGTTGTGGTCAGGGTGCGAGACTTGACCGAGGCGTTGGCGCGTGGATTGCTCAAGCCTGTGGTCGAGAGATCGTCCTTGAGCCCATAGACACTTTGACCTTGTGCGTTGCTGAGGTCGTCCAGCGACAGCAGGCGGCCCGTGCCAACCATCACCACGCGGCTGCCATTGGTGTACGCCAATTCAGGTTTCACGCTGATGGGTTGTGCGGTACCTGCGGCATTGCGCAAAGTTGCAAGCTTGAAGGCCTCCTTGCCACTGGGCGCGTGGTTATCGTCAAAATCGATGCGCCACACATTGCCCAGCATGTCACCGGCATACAGCACATCGGCGGTGTTCAACTCTGCGACCTCAACCCAGGCATTGAGCTTGCTGAGGTTGCTGGGTGTTTCGGCCGAGCCCTCTCCCGTCGAAATGGTGTCCAGCAAAGTGCCGGTCATAGCGTCCACCACAAAGACCCGGCCGATGCCGTCACCTGTGGTCTTGCCGCAGGTGCCCGGTACGTTGTTGTACCCAGATGTGAAGATCGCGACCCACTTGCCGTCTTTGCGGCGGGTGATCACAGGATGGCCGTAGCTGTAGCCCATTTGGGCATGGGTGAACTCCCACAAACCCTTGGGGTTGGCCGGATCGGTGACGTCCAGCGCGTAGTAGCCGCAGCCACCTTTGTCGAGACCCGCCACCAGGATGGTCTTCCATGCTGTGGCCGAGGAGCAAACGCTGGGGGTCCCTGTTCCTGGGCTGCTGCACACGTCAGCGACCGTGGGCGAGCTGTCGGCATAGTAGCGATGATCGTAATTGGTGTCAGCCAGATGGCGCATATTGGGCATCACGAAGCTCGGGACGAATGCCCAGCGCTCCGAGCCATTCGCGCTGTTGAACGCATGCAGCATCCCATCGTTGGCTGCAGCGAAGACCGTGCCACCACGCGTGGCGTTGGTGGATTTGAAGCTGCCGTATGTGCTGTCGTATTGCTCGTAGTTGAACTGAGGTTTTTGCACGAACACGGGGACGGCGTTGACGATGTCCCCCAGCACATGCTCACGCTCTCGATACAACGGATTGGCAGAATTGGTCAGGTCCTCGTAGGTGCTTTGCCCCCGCAGGTAGTTGACCATGTTGTCGCCATCATTGGCCAGGGACTTCTGTGTGGCCGTCAAATTGGTACATTGGCTGAGCGCCGAGCCCGTTGATGGACAGGCGGTGGTAAACGGTGTCCCCAGGCCATCGGTGTTCAGGTTGGTGTAGGTGAAGTCCTTGAGCTTGTCGGTGGCGGTGCTGTTGAAGTACTTGATGGTGCGGCCATCACCCGAGGTGGCCGAACTCACTTTGAGGTTCAGTTGAGTGCGAGCACTCCAAGTGGCTGTTGAGGCCACTGCACCGGTGTTGGCGTCAATCGCTTTGGCGATCAGTTCACCGTCCCACTTGACCGTTCGGTATTGCGCCAAATAGACCGCGTTGTCACCCGCAACGAGTTCAAGGCTGGATGTGGCGGCTGCCGTACCCGATCCAATCCGCGCAGAGATACCCGCCAAGGCGTCCTGGAGCCCCGCCGTCAGACTGGTTGGGTTGGAAGCTGAGAAATAGAGCCCGCGTCCGTTGACTGCCGCATGCCACAGGTCGTCAATTTTGCGGATGTCACTGTTCGGGTTGGGCCAGTTTGAGTTGCTGTTTAAGATGTCGTAGTACTGCGTCACGCCTGTGATGTTGGGGGCGGTTTCGTAGTTGGGCTCGTAGAAGATTTCACCACTCACGCCCAAACCCAGCGTGAATGTCGTCATGTGCTGCTGGGTGTTGGGATCCCGCGGCGTGCCGAGTACGTTGTTCTCGCACAGATTGCTGTAAACCGTCGTGCCAATGGTATTGCTGCAGTTGTTCAGCGCAGAGGTTCGCAGGTCCGTCTTGTAGTAGTACATCGCCGTGTCGGCGAGGGTGTTCGAAATGTCGAGTGCATCCAAATAGGGGCGATCTGTACCCGTGCCATCCTGGTTTCCAATGTCCGTGGTCGTGTTCAATCGCTTGGGGTCGTTGTCATCATTCCACGCACCGTCAGTCGAGAGGATCGTGAAGTTTTGCTGACACGAGAATTGAACAGGATCTTTGTCTCCCCAGCCACCCTTGCCAGCGTACATCTGGCCAACTTTGGCCAGGGTTGTGCGCAGAGGCGTACTCCCGCTGGACGTCGAGGAATAGAGGGCGTTGTACCAGGCGACTTGATTGGTGCTGTCGAAATCTCTGATGGTCAGGTTGGTGTTGTCGTTGCTGTTGATGAAAAACAGCCCCACACGGAACTGGTCCGACAGCGTGCTGAAGGCACGTCCTGTGGCAGCTTTCATCATGTAACCACGGTTGCGGTAATAGCTGTACCAGTTGGCGTAGTTCGTTTTGGCGGCATCGCTGCCGGTTGGGACGCCCGGTGCTTCGATATCTGAGGCAGAGGTGATGACCGTGTACTTGCTGTCTGCCGCGCAATTGGAGGCGGGGGTGCCTGACTTCCACTTGGAGTAATAGAACTTGAGGCGTACACGCGTGTTCGTGCCGGGCCAACGGCCCAGTCGGATGGCATCGGAATCCGTTGTCGGGCTGGTGGAGAGATTCCGTGCCGTGTTGGTCGTGCCATCGTAGGACGTGGTGTTCACCGCACGGTATCCGTCGTAGAGGGCAGCCGTGAACACCGCGTTGGGCTTTTGTTGGGGCTCGGTTGTGACCGATGGGTCATAGGGCGGCGTGTAGGTGATGGTGGGGTCGTAGGCGACGCTGTTGTATCCCTTGTAGCCATAACAGGCTTTGCCATATTGGATGTCAACGTTGTCGTCTTCCACGCCTTGGCTGATGTCTCCCGGCATGTTCGGGAAGGCCATCGAACCCGAGTCGTCGATCACCATCGCGATGTTGGGCTTGACGGCTGTGGAGGACAGGCCATTGCCCAAGGGGGCGTCAGCCAAGCTGAGGATGGCTGCACTCGCAATACCCATTGCGGACAGCATGACTGTGCCTGTCATGAGTGTGCGAACGGCATATGCCGTGCAGCGCAGGCGCGGGGCCTGAATCAGACGAGTGCGGTGTGTCATGACGTGCTCCCAAATCCAAATGAAGAATGATCAGAAGTGAATGTAGGTTTCGGTCACCGAGGCGGTGTTACGGGGACCGTCTGTTCGAACCACGATCCGGAAGAATGGGCTGTTGGCACCAGAGAAACGGACGTTATCGCCGTACTTCAATTCGCCGCGCTTCGGGCTGGTCGAGGCCGCGTTGGTGATTGGGACGGAGCAAATATTGCTAGAGCCGTCGGCACAATTTCCGTTCGGGTCCCCCGTACATTTGCAAAGGCGGGTGATGAGGTAGCGGTGGGTGTAGCCATCGGCGGTGGTTGTGGCGGAAGACGGTGCCACGCAGGTCGAGCAGGTGCCCGCCGCCACACAGCCTCCGCAACTGTCTCCTGTCCAGTCGACGAATGGGCGCGCAGGGATGCCGGTGGCTGGGCGGCTGTTGCCCGAAGGATCCAGGGCGTCAATGCTGGTGGCGTAGTACGCTTGGCCATTTGTGGTGATGTCTGTGTACAGCGTGGTGCCTGACAGGTTTGCTTGCAACCACGCGATGGCCGTGTCGGCCGGTTGATCGCTGGAGGCTGTGGCGGCTTTCTTGAAGCCCAGGTTGCCAATCACCAAGGTCCCTGTGTCAATGGACCTGATCAAGGCCACCGAGGCAAAAGCGAGGGTGACCAGTGACAGCAGCACCACGATCAGAGACAGCCCTCTTTGGCGGTACGGCGAAATCAAAAGCTGCTTGGACATGGGATTTTCCTGATGGACGCTCACTGTTGCCAGATCACGTTGCGGATGGGGAGGACGGCTTCGTAGACGCGATAGCGATAGTGTTGCCAGTCTGTCGACCCTGGGTTGTTGGCGTTGAGGTTGTTGATGGCGCCGCCCGCCCAGCAAACGGCGCGCGGGCTGGACGCGCGACAGGTGCTGTAGGTGTTCCCCGTGCCCGCAACCGTGACGACATCCTTTTCGTAGACATCGCTGCGCGCCACCACCGCCACGCGAATTGCTTTGATCGCCTGCCAGCCGGCGTTGTCGTTGGTCGCCGGGGTCGTGGTCGTCCACGCGGTGACTCGGACGCTGTTGTCCGCCAAGTTGGCATCGGTGCCGTATTCGGCTTGCAACTGAATGACTTGTGGGTAGATGACGCGCGTCTGGTTGGTGTTCGTCGCGGTATCCAGCCAAGTCAGGTTCAGGCTGTTGCTGGCCACGCTGTAGGTGCGTCGGGACATGGCCCCGAGATTGATCAGCGTAGAGCCGGAGGGGTACCCGTCAGGGGTGGGGAAGATGGTTTGACCACCTGGTTGGTTCCAGGCACTCTGACCAGAGTTGTGCAAAACCTGGTTCTGGCCTTGCCCCCCACCCTGGCTGTTCCCGCCGCCGGGAGAGGTGTTGTTGGTGACCTGAAAGACGGAGCACCAGTTGCTGCTGCCGATGGCGGGCGGCACGGCGATCATGAGATCGCCCTCGGTGATGCCCAGCGCGGATTGAACGAAGAAGTTGGCCGCCTGTGGTGGGTGATTGACGGTCACCTTGGTAGGCAAGGGGGCGCCTTCCTTGGTGCTGGCTGTGAAGGTGATCGTATCGGGTGCGCCGCTGGCCCCCTGGGTGATCACCACGGGGGCCAGGATGTAGGTTTGCGTCGCACTGGACCCATACTTGGCGCGGATCTCACAGCCCAGCGCAGACAGGTTGGCGGCCATACCGAAGCCGGCGTTTTTGGCGTCGCGCTCAATGGTGTACAGCGCCATGGCGCCTGTGGTGTTGGCGTCGGAGCCCGAGGTGGCCGTGCGCTTGCGGCTTTCGGCCATCAGCATGACCTGGGCCACCACGAGCACGGTGACCAAGCCGAGCAGCATCGCCACGAGCAACTCGATCAAAGTGAAACCACGCTGCTGTTGGGGCGGCGGGCATTCAGCCGAGGAAGATGGTGGGGGCAGCATGGCGGTGTGTCAGAAGTTGAGAGACGCAGATACCAAGGCGGTGCGCTGCGTGCTGTTGGCGGGTGTCCAGTTGACCTGAACCGTGACCACAGAACCATTGACGGTCACGGTGGCGGTGCCAGATGGGAGGGTGTTGGCCACGTTGGCCAGCCAAGCCGTGCAGTTCGAGCTGCTGCACGAGCCAGACGTGGTGACATAGCCCGCGAAATTGCCTTCGTCCACGGCCATCTGTCCCAGCAATTGATCGGCCAAGTAAGTGGCTTCGCCACGCATCTGCGCCTCGGTGCTAGCGCTGACCATGCGGCCTTGCAGTCCGATGAGGGCCAGAATCCCGAGCATCAACAGCAAGATGGCCACAAGTGCCTCCAGCAGCGCTGCACCGCGTTGGTCTGTGCGCGCCCGCATCGAACGCGAGCCGCTCTGCCTGAATGTGAGGTGGGGCGTCAACATTTGCGTGGATCGTTGGTGGGGAGCTGATTGGCGGTATCGGGATAGCACAGACGAACCTGCCCGCCGGAGGACACCGTGACTCGAAGGGCGATGGTGTCGGCCGTGGGCGAGGTGATGTCGATGCTGGTGATGCCTGTGGTGCAGGCGATGCTGCCTTGTGTGGGCAATTGGCCCAGGCCGTCGTAAGTCAGGCAGTTCGCCGCGCCGCTTGAAGAGAGTGTGACGCCTTGCAGGGCAACACTGGCGGAGTTCTTCTGGATGATGTCGCCCCCTGCATCGGCCATGGTGCCCGCGCACTTGTTGGTGATGCTCGTGGGCAGGACGCCGCCTTTGGACACCACCCAGGATGGACTGGTCGCGCTCATGGTGCAGCTCGAGTCGGTCGATGACACCATGGAGAAGGTCACACGGGTATTGCGCCGGATGGCCTCCATGCGGGCCAGTTGCAGCCCGCTGACGATGGATTCACCGACATTGCGTACCTTGAGGTTTTGCAGCCAGATCGTGATGCTGGGCGCAGCCAGCATCAGCATCAACGCGATGAGCGTGACCACGATCATGAGCTCCAGCAAAGTGAAGCCCTGTTCAGAGCGGGGCGTGGGGGTGTGCATCAGCTGCAGCTTTCCGAGGCTTTGGTGATCCAGCAGGACTTGGTCACGGTCTGGCCATTGAACTTGGTTGTCGCCTGCGCGTTGCTTTGCGTCAGGGTGTACTCGTAGCCTGTGATGTCGCCTTTTCCGGCTGCCGTGATCGTGTAGGTTTGGTTGGTGCTGCCGATCGTGCAGGTGTAGGTGAAATACTTGCTGTTGGACGGGAGGGCCGATTGGGTGGCGCAAGAGCCCGCTGCGGTGCCGTAATTCCGGAAGTCCTGGTAGTACTGCTCCAGCTTGACCCGCGCCGTGGCCATTTCTGCAAACCCTTCTTGCAGCTTGCCCCGGCGGATGTAGTCTCTGTAACTGGGCAACGCCACAGCGGCCAAAATGCCAATGATCGCCACCGTGATCATCACTTCGATCAATGTGAAACCCCGGGGGGCGCGATGCAGGGCGGGGTGAGGTGTGTTGCAAGCGGTCATGCCAAAAACCCTTTGTGTGTGGTTTGATGATCGGGCAGCGCCCCGATCTTGGGAAGATGGGGAAGCCCGGTCCGGACCAGGAAGGTGGTGAAAAACGTTGCGCAGCGCCGAGGCGCTGCGTCGTTCCGGTACAGCTGGTGTGGTGTGTACCGTTCATCGCTCGTGCTTGACCGTCCGGCGGCGTCCGGCCCTTGCACCAGCCCGCGGCTCAGAACAGCGCCGAGCTCAGCTTGCGGCGGTACTTGTCCACCACCGGATCCGCCGCCGTCACGGCCACCTTGCCGGCGATCTCCAGCTTCGGCTTGCTGTCAGCACCCGCTGCTGCGGCCGCCTTGGGCGGAATCGGCTTGGGCTGCGGCTTGCTCATCACTTCCAGAATGGCGACATAGGTCTTGCGGGCCAGGTCGTCGCTCCAGCCCTTGTCGCGCATGATGATCTCCAGCAATTCGTCCATGGCTTCGGTGAAGTGGCCGCTGGCAAAAAAGATCTGGGCCAGCTCGAAGCGGGCGGTGAAATCGCGCTTGTTGGCTTCAATCGCTGCCGAGAGTTCGGCCGGCGAGCGCCCCCGTCGGGCCGAGGCCAGTGCGTCGATGTAGCGGCCAAAGGCGTTCACCCGTTGCTCGGCCAGCAGCCCGGTGGCGCGGTCGGCAATGGGCGCGAAGATGGCCTGTGCGCCTTCGAGCGCGCCTTCGGCCAGCAGCAGCTTGATCAGGTCGTAGCGGGCCTCGTCGTTGCCGGGGTCCTTGGCCAAGGCGTCTTCCAGCTTGGCCAGGGCTGTTTCGGTGTCGCCGGATTCGGCCAGTTGCTCGGCCTCCAGGGTTTCCAGCTCCGAAGCGATTTCGCCTTCTGCAGGGACGTGTTTGTCGAGGAATTCGCGGATCTTTTCGGGTGGCAGGGCGCCGACGAAGCCGTCGACCGGCTGTCCGCCCACGAACATCACGCAAAACGGGATGGAGCGCACGCCGAACATCTGCGACAGTTGGCCGGCAATCTCTTGCTGCTCGTCGGCATTGACCTTGGCCAGCAGGAAGCGGCCGGCGTACTCGGTTTCGAGCTTTTCCAGCACTGGGCCCAGGGCCTTGCAGGGGCCGCACCACTCGGCCCAGATGTCCAGCAGCACCGGCTGTTGCAGGGAGGCTTTGATCAGGTCGGATTCAAAGTTGGCAAGGGTGATGTCGATCATGGTGGGCAGATCTTTCCGGGGTGATTCAGATTGTGCGGCGCGCCGGGGCGGCAGCGCCTAAAATTCAGGGTTTTGAGTGACGAGGACGAGCCGTGAGCAGCACGACAGGTTTGACAGGCGCCATCAAGGTGGGCGTGGTGATGGGATCCAGCAGCGACTGGGATGTCATGCGCCATGCCGCTGACATTCTGACCGAGTTCGGCGTGACTTTCGAGGCTCAGGTCGTCTCGGCGCACCGCATGCCCGACGACATGTTCCGTTACGCCGAAGCCGCGGCCGACCGTGGCCTGGTGGCCATCATCGCCGGCGCCGGTGGGGCCGCACACCTGCCGGGCATGCTGGCGGCCAAGACCACGGTGCCCGTCTTGGGCGTGCCCGTGCCCTCGCGTCACCTGCAGGGGGTGGATTCGCTGCACTCCATCGTGCAGATGCCCAAGGGCATCCCGGTGGCGACGTTTGCGATTGGCACGGCGGGCGCCGGGAACGCGGCCCTGTTTGCCGTGGCGATGCTGGCCCACGGCGACGCGGCCCTGCGCGCCAAGCTCGACGCCTTCCGTGTGCGCCAGACCGAGGTGGCCCGCGCCATGACCAACGACCTGACCCTGGACCCCAAGGCATGACCAAGCGCACTGACGTGATCCTGCCCGGCGCAACGCTGGGTGTGATGGGGGGCGGCCAGTTGGGCCGCATGTTCGTGCATGCCGCCCAGGCCATGGGTTACCGCACCGCTGTGCTGGACGCGGATGCGAGCAGTCCGGCCGGCCTGGTGTCGCAAGTGCACATCCGTACGGCCTATCTGGACGAAGCCGGCCTGGCCGATCTGGCCCGCGTGTCGGACGCCATCACCACCGAGTTCGAGAACGTGCCCGCGCAGGCACTGGACAAGCTGGCCGAGGCCCGCCCAGTGGCGCCGGCGGGTCGCGCCGTGGCCATCTGCCAGGACCGCACCCGTGAGAAAGCCCACTTCGTGGCCTGTGGGGTCGATTGCGCACCGTATGCCGTGATCGAAACGCCCGAGCAACTGGCGACCGTCACCGACGACCTGCTGCCCGGCATCCTGAAAACCGCCCGCCTGGGTTACGACGGCAAGGGTCAGATCCGTGTGAAGACCCGCGCCGAACTGATCGCAGCCTGGGACGAGTTGCAGCGTGTGGGCTGCGTGCTGGAGAAGATGCTGCCGCTGGCCTACGAGGTCAGCGTGCTGGTGGCGCGCGGTCGCGACGGTCAGGTGGTGCATTTCCCGCTGCAGGAGAACCTGCACCGCGACGGCATCCTGGCGGTCACCACCGTGCCGGCTCCGCATGTAACCGAAGCCGTGTCGCAGCAGGCCTATGCCGCCGCGCATCAGATTGCTGCGTCCATGGACTATGTGGGCGTGCTGTGCATCGAGTTCTTCGTGCTGCAAGATGGCCGCATCGTGGCCAACGAGATGGCGCCGCGTCCGCACAATTCCGGGCATCACACCATTGATGCCTGCGACGTGTCGCAGTTCGAGCTGCAAGTGCGTGCGATGACGGGGCTGCCTTTGGTTGCGCCGGTGTTGCACAGCCCCTGCCTGATGCTCAACCTGCTGGGTGACCTGTGGTTCCCCGACGGGGCCGCCGAGCAGGTAGAGCCCGATTGGGCCGCGGTGCTGGCTCTGAGTGGCACCCACCTGCATCTGTATGGCAAGACCGAGGCCCGCAAGGCCCGCAAGATGGGGCACCTTACGGTGACGGGCGCCACGCCCGAGGCAGCGCGTGCCACAGCCTTGCAGGCGGCCGCCATTTTGGGCATCGCGCCTTTCTGATCTTGCCGTTTCAACTGTCGCCCACAGGACGCCCCCATGCCCATGCTCGACCCCGCCACCCAGCCTGACGCGATCGAGCGGGCCGCCCAGCGTCTGGCTGATGGCGGCCTGTTGGCGTTGCCCACCGAGACCGTCTATGGCCTGGGCGCGCGTGCGGACGACGACGCGGCTGTGGCGCGCATCTTTGCCGCCAAGGGCCGTCCAGCTGATCACCCCTTGATCGTGCATGTGCCCAATCTGCAGGCGGCGCTGCATTTCGTCTCGGCGTTCCCGCCAGTGGCGCAGCGTTTGACGCAGGCCTTCTGGCCCGGCCCTCTGACGGTGATCGTGCCCCGCGATCCGCGCGTGGCCACGGCCGCCGCAGGGGGGCACGACACCATTGGCCTGCGCTGCCCGTCCCACCCGGTGGCGCGCCAGTTGCTCGATGCCTGCGCGCAGCACGGCATCCTGGGTGTGGCGGCGCCGAGCGCCAACCGCTTTGGGCGCATCAGCCCCACCACCGCGCAGCATGTGCGTGAGGAGTTCGAGGGGCGTGGCGCCGGACTGGACGAGGTCTGGGTGCTCGATGGTGGCGCGTGTGAGGTGGGCATCGAGTCCACCATCATTGACTGTTCGCGCGGGCATCCGGTGTTGCTGCGCCCTGGCAGGCTCACGCTGGCCGAGATCGAGGCGGCGGCGGGCGAGTCGGTGCAGTGGTCTCGCCCTGAAGCCCCGGATCCTGCCGCGCCCAAGGCCGCTGGCACCTTGTTGTCGCACTACGCGCCACGTGCCCGGGTACGCTTGATGAGCGATGCGCAGTTGACGTCCGCTTTGGATGTGATCGAACCCGAGTTGACGGCTGCCGCGATGGGGGGGCGTCACAAGGCACCTCGCATTGCCGTGTACTCGCGCAGCCTGTGGGCGCATCGGCCGCCGCATCCGGGGATTGTGCATCGCTCCATGCCGGGTGATGCGGCCACCGCTGCGCATGACCTGTTTGCCGATCTGCGTGAGATGGACGCGACAGGGGTCGAGTTGATCTGGGTGGAAGCGCCGCCGCTCGACCCTGCCTGGGATGGGGTGAGGGACCGGCTGGACCGGGCCGCTGCCTGATGGCAGGGGGCCTGCGCTGCTGCGTGGGCCACACGTTTCTTTACATGGCAGACTGACAGCCGCGCCCGACGCGTTTTATGCTGTCAGGCTGCCACCTTGAATGCATTTTCGGAGATCTCATGTCTGTCATCCCTTCCTCATTCCTGCCTGTGAGCCTGCGCCGTGTGGGCCTGGTGGCCTTGGCATGTTCGACCCTGGTCTTGTCGGCCTGTGGCGGCGGGGACCGGGCTTCGGAGTATCAGCCTGCGAGCATTGTGTCGTTTGGGGATGAGAGCAGTGCATTTGCCAGCGTGAACCTGCCATCGAGGAACAATGACGGGACCGTCATTGCAGACGTTGTGGGGACGGTCAAAGGCCTGACCTATGCGGTCAACAGTGTGGTCAACGGTACAACCACCTTCTGCACCTACACGGCATCGACCGGTTTGTGCGATTCTTCCGCCACTCAGAACCCTGTGAGCAATTTTGTGCAAGGGGCGGGCGCACCCACCTTTGGTTACTTCGGTAGCGTCAACACCGGCGGCACGTTCAACGTGGTCACCCGCATTGACCTGGGCAATGGCGACTATGCCGCCGTGACGGGAGGCGATCTCAAGCGCACGACCGACCAGTTCTACAACTGTGCGGCCATCACGCTTTGGACACAGGTGGTGGCGCGCGCGTTTGGCAAGGGCTATGAGTTAGATTGCCCGGTGGCCTTGGCCGGTGCGGTGAGTCATGCCGGCGCGGACGCGAAAGTCGCTCAGCTGGCCACCCAGATCGCCGCGGCCAAATCGGCGGGGCAGCTTAAGTCGGGCGTGCTGGCCACCGTGTGGTTGGGTCAAAACGATCTGGTGGAGATTTTCGACAACAGCGCCTTGACGCTGACGCAGAAGAAGGCTGAGGCCGAAGCACGTGCCGCCACGCTGATTGAAGGCGTCAAGCAGATACTGGCCACGGGGGCCAAGGTGGTGCTGGTGAATGCGCCCAATCTGGCGTATTCGCCGTACGCGCTGGCGAGAAACGCGGTGAGCTGCGCCGATGTGAGCAGCCGGCCGTGCAATCCGGAAATGGATGCGTTGGTGGTGGCTTTCAACAAGCAATTGATCTCCAGCCTGGGGACGGAATACGCCCTGAACGGTCGCCAGCTGGGTTACGTGGATGCCGCGCAACTCACCAACACCTATGCGCGCAGCACCAGTTATGAAAACAAGCGCCAGTGTGACGCCGGCAAGATGGTTCGGCCAGATGGCGTCCTGGACAGCAGCTCCTTGGCGTACTGCAATGTGGGCACGCTGGAGAATGATGGCAACGTCGGCAACTATCTCTGGGCAGACGACGTGCGCGTGTCGTGGACGCTGCACAGCGTCATCGCCTCGACAGCGGTGACCCGAGCTGCCGAGCAGTTCTGATGACGCGTGGCCGCACGCCAGTCCGCGTGCGGCTTCAGCGAAACCGCAAACGCATCACCAAAATGGCCGACGCCAGCGTCAAGGTGATCGCATTGGCGACGGTGATGGGCCATGAACCCATCGCCACGCCATAGGCCAGCCACAGCGCCACCCCCGCGGTGAAGGCGCTGTACATGCCCACCGAAATCCCCTCGACCTGCCGGGTGCGGAAAATCAGCCAAGCCTGAGGGATGAACGAGCCCGTGGTCAGGATGGCGGCACAGGTGCCGATCCATTCGATGGCGGTGGGCGTCAGGGGCAGCAGGGCTTGCAGGGCGTTCACGGTGGGGCAGCTTTCTTCATTGATCTTGTCGGGCCCAGCTCAACAGGGCGTCCAGCACGGGCCGTGCTTGCGCGGCATCCGGGTGCTGAATGAGGCCGACCACCACATGGCGTCGGCCGCTCTTGCCGTCCACATAGCCCGCCACCGCCGCCACGCCGGACAGTGAGCCGGTTTTGACGCGCGCGTGGCCGGCGGCGCCTTGCCAGCGTCGCGCGGTGCCGTCCACCCCGGTCAAGGGCAGGGAGGCCATCAGGTCGGGCATGGTGGGGCTGGCCCACAGCGCTTGCAGCCACTGCCCCAGGCACAAGGCCGTGCTGCCCTCCGTGCGCGACAGCCCCGAACCGTTGTCGAGCACCAACTGCGCCGGGCCGCAGGGGGAGGGGGTGCTGGTGGCGGTCGTTTCGCGCACCGTGCGGGCGGTGGCCTCTGCGCCCCCCAGGGTCAGAAACAGTTGCCGTGCCATCACGTTGTTGCTGAATTTGTTGATGTCACGCACCACCTCGGCCAGCGGTTCGGAGGTCCAGCTTTGCCAGATGCCGGCGTCAGCGGGCCAGGCACCGGAGCGAACCTGGCCGTCCAGCTCGCCGCCCAGTTGCCGCCAGGTCTGCGTCAGCAAGCGGGCGGCGAAGTCATCGCCGTTGGCCCCTGGCCACAGCACGGGCCACGTCTGGGCGCCGCAACTCAGCGGATAGGGCCCGCGCACGCGCACCCGCCAGGGTGACAGGTGGTGCTGAGGCCAGCCGGGCGCCGGGTTTATTTGCAGGTCCAATGCAGCGCGCCAGTCGCCACAGGCACTGCGGGTGTCAGGGGTGAGCTCGGCCTCCACGGTCACGCTGGCCAGTGGCGGCTCCAGCGCCACGCGAACCTGCCCGGGGCGGGCCGCATCGGGCATCAGGTGCAGGGTGACGGCCTGGTGGTTGAGCAGCAGGGCGTCCGGGCCGGCGTTGTAGGGGCGAAGGCCCTTGCCATCGAACGCCCAGGGGTCGTGCGAGGGCAGTTGGAAGGCGGTGCGGTCCAGCACGATGTCGCCCTGGATGTGGCGCAGACCTGCCCCCCGCCAGCGTGACAGCATCAGGGACACCTGCTCCATGCGCAGGCTCGGGTCACCGCTGCCACGCACATGAACCGAGCCCGTCAGCGTGCCGTCCGGTCGCAGGGTGCCGGTCAGCGCGACGTCGGTCTGCCAGGTCCAGGCGGGCCCGAGGGTGCGCAGCGCGGCGCCGGTGGTGAACAGCTTCATCACCGAGGCCGCCGGCCGCAGCGTCTCGCTGAGGTGCTGCAGGCGAGGCGCCCCCCCCTCCACGGGGGCCACCCACAGCGACACTGCTTCAGCGGGAATACCTTGGGCTTGCAAGGCGGACGTCACCGGCGCGGGCAAAGACGAAGGCGAGGCGGGGTGCGGGCTTTGCGCCCCGGCTGTGGCGCACCCCCACAGCAGCAGGCCCCAGGCCAAGCGCCGCGGCGTGGGCCGTGCGGCGGGGAGGATTCGGGAAGCAGGGGACAATCGCAGACTGCGCATGGCCCACATCATAGAAGGCAGCGCACTCGCTACACTCCCTGCCATGTCTGCTGCCACCCCCGCTCTGCTCGCCCTTGATACCGCCACCGACCGTGTCCATGCCGCGCTGGCCGTGGGGGGCGTCGTACAGGTGCTGGATTTGGCGGGTGGGGCGCAGGCTTCTGCGCAGCTGTTGCCAGCGCTGCAGGGGCTGATGCGCACGGCGGGTCTGGCTTGGACCGACCTCGACGCCATCGCGTTCGGCAGCGGCCCTGGCGCTTTCACGGGCTTGCGCACAGCCTGCTCGGTCACGCAAGGGCTGGCGCTGGGCGCCGGCTGCCCGGTGATCGTGCTCGACACCCTGATGGCCGTGGCCGAAGATGCCCGACAGCAGGCGCCGCAGGACTGCCCGCCCGGAACGGAGGTGTGGGTGTTGCAGGATGCCCGCATGGACGAGTTGTATGTCGGCGCTTTCACCTGGAGCGGCGAGGACTGGCTGGTGGCGCAAACGGCACAACTGTGGCCCTTGGGTGAGCCGGTGTCCCGATGGGCCCAAGGGGGGCAGGTGGCGGCCGGCCTGCGTCTGTGTGGCAATGCGCTGCAAGCGTATCCGGAACGGTTTGCGCCGCTCGGCGGGCAGGGCATGTCGGTGTTGGGTGCGCTCACGGCCGCCCCACGAGGGCGCGCCTTGGCGAGCCTGTCGCGGCGTGCCTGGTCGCGCGGCGACACCGTGGATGTGGCCCTGGCTCTGCCGCGTTATGTGCGTGACAAGGTGGCGCAAACCACGGCCGAGCGCATGGCGGTGGCCCAGGCGCCGCGGTACACCGACCGCCTGATGACGGAGGCCGACATCCCGGCGGTGCTCGCCATGGAACACGAGGCATGCGCGCATCCCCTGCATGCCTGGACGGAGGACAACTACCGCTCGTCGCTGCGATCGGGCTACTGGATGCGGGTGCGCTGCGAGGCTGCCACCGGTCGCGTGGTCGCGGTGTGTGTGGCCATGGACGGTGCCGATGAACTCCATCTGCTCAACATTGCCGTGGGACGCGCTCATCAGGGGCAGGGCATCGCACGAGCCATGCTGGGCCTGCTGTACGAGCGCTGTCGCGCGCGCGGCGCCGGTTTGCTGTGGCTGGAGGTTCGCCCCAGCAACGACCGCGCACGCACCCTCTATGCCCGTGAAGGCTTTGTCGAGGTGGGGCGGCGCAAGCAGTACTACCCGGCCCCCGACGGGCGTGAGGATGCCTTGGTGATGCGTCGGGACATGGACCTCGGGGAGGGTGCCCGTGCGGTGGACTGAGCGTCAGCGCGCCATGCTGCGCGAGATGGGCGTCCCGGCGTTCTGGCCGGTCGAGCCGGAGGCCGTCGATGCTGCGCCCCCTGCCCAAGCCAGCGCGTCCCACGTCGCCGAGACCCCATCCGCTGTGGTGAGTGCGGCGGCCGGTTCTTTGGCCGCCCGACCTGCTCCCCAGGGCACTCGCCCTGAGCCCCTGTCGGTGCCTGCTCATGCGACCGCGGCATCGTCGCCCCGGCGTAGCGACCCGCCCGCCGAGGTGGTGCTGGGCGCGCGCCCAGCGGGCGTTGAGGCGATGGACTGGGCGGCACTGCGCGCCGCGGTGGCTGGCTGTCAGGCTTGTTCACTCAGCCAGAGCCGTACCCACACGGTGTTCGGCGTCGGCCACATCGAAGCTGACTGGATGATCGTGGGCGAAGCGCCCGGTGAACAGGAGGACAAGCGCGGCGAGCCCTTCGTGGGCCGCGCCGGCGAACTCCTCGATCGCATGCTCGAAGCCGTTGGCCTGACACGGGCCGAGGCTCCGGCTGCGCAGCAGGTCTTCATTGCCAACGTGCTCAAGTGCCGCCCACCGGCCAACCGCAACCCCTTGCCGCAAGAGGTGGCGCAGTGCGAACCCTACCTCCTGCGTCAGATGGCGCTGGTGCAGCCCCGTGTGGTGCTGGCCATGGGGCGTTTTGCCGTGCAGTCGCTGCTCAAGTCCAGCGAACCCTTGGGCAAGCTGCGGGGCCGGGTGCACCAGGTGCAGGGGGTGCCCGTCATCGTTACCTACCACCCCGCCTACCTCTTGCGCTCACCGGCTGACAAGGCTCTGGCCTGGGATGACCTGTGCCTGGCGCGCGAGGTGTTGATGCAGTCGCGGGCTCAATCGCCCGGATGACCGCCTGATCAATCGCCCAAGTAGCGGTTGCGCCGGAACCACCACACCAGCATCACCACCACCAGGGCCATCAGGCCGAAGGCCAGCCAGAAGCCATGGCTGGCGTGGATCAGTGGCAGCGCGTCGAAGTTCATGCCGAACACGCCGGTGATCAGGTTGAGTGGCAGGAAGATGGCCGTCAACACCGTCAGGGTGCGCATGATGGCGTTGGTGCGGCTGCCTTGCAGCGAAAAGTGCATCTGCACCGCGCTCTCGGACGAGGTCTCTAGCCGGCGCACATGGTTGAGCACCCGCTCGATGTGCTCCTGCACGTCGCGCGAGCGCACCCGCAGCACCTCGCGTTCGCGCGCTGCCACCGGATCGGTGGGCATCGGCCAGTCTTCCAGCGCGTCGATCCACTCCTGCAGGGCGCTGCGCTGGTCTTCGCAGATGTCTTCCAGCATGTGCAGGGTGTTGCGCGAGGCCAGCAACGCCTGCCAGTGGCGGAAGCGCCCGCTGCTACGCAGCATGTCCTGCTGCAGATAGCCCAGTTGGCGTGTCAACAGCCGGCGCAGGTCCAGGTAGCTGTCGACCATGTGGTTGACGATGCGCAGCATCAGGTCGGCCGGGCTGGGCGGCAGGCGTGACGGGCCACGGCCCTCTGTGCGATGCCCGTGCGCCAGACCCGCGAGGTGATGCTCTTCAATCAGGTGCGGGTCGACGCCCAGGTGGGCCTCCTCGTCGTCGTGCGCCGGCCGGGAGAACTCGGTCGCCGGCGCCGGGCTGTTGTCACCCGACGCGTGGCTGTTCTGACCCAGCTGACTCAAGCGTGTCTGAAAAAAGTCTCGCACCGAGCAGTCGGCGGGGTGCACCGTCAGCAGCACCCGGTCGAACACTGCAAAGCCCACCGGGCTGGTGTCGATGGCGGCCAGGGCCTGGCTGGCGCTGGATGCGGTGCCGCGCTCCTCGTCGAGGAACATGCGCTCGGTGCCCTGGCCAGCTGCCAGGCGGCGAAACACCAGCAGGTCATACCACGAGGTGTAGTCGTACTGCGAAGGCAGCTGTGGGTTGAGCAGGTCGGAGACGTGCAGGTCCACCAGCCCGCCACCCGCCAGGCGCTGCAGGTGCTGTTGCGCGCGCTCAAGCTGTACTTCGAAGACGCGGCGGCTGCAGGTCACCCACAGGAACCCCTGCGGGGGCAGGGCGGCAGGCCAGTCTGGCAGTTCGGTGAAGCTGTCGTGGATCAGGAAAAAGCGCACGGCAATCCCAGGCTCAGGTCACGGGCGGATCAGCCTTGGCGGCGCAGTTGCTCGGCGGCGTCCAGCGCGAAGTAGGTCAGCACCCCATCGGCACCGGCGCGCTTGAAGGCCAGCAGCGACTCCATCATCGTGGCGTCGTGGTCCAGCCAGCCGTTTTGCGCGGCGGCCTTGAGCATTGCGTACTCGCCGCTGACCTGGTAGGCAAAGGTCGGCACCTTGAAGGTGTCCTTCACGCGGCGCACGATGTCCAGGTAAGGCAGGCCAGGCTTGACCATCACCATGTCGGCGCCTTCCTCGATGTCGAGGGCGACTTCTCGCAAGGCCTCGTCACTGTTGGCGGGGTCCATCTGGTAGACCTTCTTGTTGCTCTTGCCCAGGTTGGCGGCCGAGCCCACCGCGTCGCGGAAGGGGCCGTAGAAGGCGCTCGCGTACTTGGCGCTGTAGGCCATGATGCGGGTGTAGATCAGGTTTTGTGACTCCAGCGCCTGACGGATGGCGCCAATGCGTCCGTCCATCATGTCGCTGGGCGCAACGATGTCCACACCGGCCTCTGCCTGGGTCAGCGCCTGGCGGGTCAGCACCTCGACCGTTTCGTCGTTGAGGATGTAGCCGGTCTCGTCGAGCAGACCGTCCTGGCCGTGGCTGGTGTAGGGGTCCAGGGCCACGTCGGTCATGATGCCCAGCTCGGGGAAGCGGCGTTTGAGTTCGCGCACGGTGCGTGGCACCAGCCCTTCCGGGTTGCCGGCTTCGCGGCCGTCCGGTGTCTTGAGCGAGGCGTCGATCACGGGGAACAGGGCCAGCACCGGCACGCCCAGCGTCAGGCAGCGCTCGGCCGCGGCATACAGCGCGCTGCGTCCCAGGCGCTCGACGCCTGGCATCGAACTGACGGCTTCACTGCCTTCGTCCTGGTCCAGCACGAACACCGGATAGATCAGGTCGTCGGCACGCAGGTGATGCTCGCGCACCAGGCGGCGGGAGAAATCATCCTTGCGCAGGCGACGGGGACGGTGATGGGGGAAGGGGGACGAGATGGTCATGGTGAGGTGCGCTCGATCGGTGACAGGGGCGCCGCAAGGTGCAAAAGTGCCAAAGTCGGCAAAATTTCCTGACTGCAGGCGTCGCTTCGAGGCGCGACGCAGAGACAGGGGGCGGCATCCCCTCTATAATTGCACCTGAATGATACGCCGCAAGGCCTCATTCCCTGCTTTTCCTCCCTGAGCAGGTGCCTTACCGTGATGACAGCGTGAAGGCTTCCAAGCCCTGGCCGATGGCCAGGGCTCTTTTTTTGCACTTTGCAAAACTTTGCGTCGACCCTCGTGGGGGCGGATGGCCATAATCGGGCCATGAGCAATGCCTACCTCTGGGCCAAAGCCCTCCACATCATCTTCGTGGCCAGCTGGTTTGCCGGCTTGTTTTACCTGCCGCGCCTGTTCGTCAACCTGGCCATGGTGCCGGCTGACAGCCATGCCGAGCGCGAGCGCCTGCTCCTCATGGCCCGCAAGCTCTATCGATTCAGCACCATCCTGATGGTGCCGGCGTTGGTCCTTGGCCTCCTGCTGTGGCTGCACTTTGGCATCGGCAAGGGACCGGGGCAGATCTGGATCCACATCAAGCTGTTGCTGGTGCTCGGCGTGGTGGGCTACCACCACATCTGCCGTCGTCTGCTGCGCACGTTTGAAGATCTGCACAACCGCCGCACCCACCGCTGGTATCGCGTCTTCAACGAGGCATCGGTGTTGCTGTTTGCGGCCATTGTCATCCTGGTCGTTTTCAAGCCCATGGTGGGCTGAGCGGGCGGTCTGGCGTGAGCCGGTCGACCTTGCCTGAGCACCGCAGTGCGGCCTGGCCCCTGACCTGGGTGGCTGTGGCCTTGGTGGTGTATGCCACCTTGCACCCTTTGACGGGGTGGCAGTGGCCAGACGCGCACGGCTTTGCCTGGCTCCTGCCCAAGCACCGCCATGAGGTGGCCAACGATCTGGTGGGCAACATCCTCGGCTACTTGCCCTTGGGTCTGGTTTTGTGTCTGGCGCACCTGCGCAGTGGGCGTGCTGCCTTGTGGGCGGTGCCTTTGACCCTCCTGCCGGTGTCGGCCCTGTCTTACGTGCTGGAGCTCGCCCAGTTCACCCTGCCCAATCGGGTGCCTTCCGTCACCGACTGGATGCTCAACACGCTGGGCGCGGCCTGGGGCACGCTGGCCGCCGTCACCGTCCATGCGCTCGGCTTGGTCGACGGCTGGCATCGCCTGCGTGAGCGTTGGTTCATTCCCCAAGCCGGTCTGGGGCTGGTGCTCTTGTGGCTGTGGCCGCTGGGCTTGCTGTTTCCTCCCCCTTTGCCTTTGGGTGAGGGGCAGTTGTGGCCCCATTTGCGCCTGGCGCTCATCGACTGGATGTCAGGCACGCCCTGGCAAGCCTGGCTTTTGCCCGACGATCCGCTCAGCCTCTGGGCCGAGGTCGACCGCTTTGGGGGCGAGGAGGGCTGGGCGGCGCCCATCGAATCACTCACGGTGGCCACCGGCATGTTGGCCCCTTTGTGCCTGGCCTGTGCCGTGGCACGCTCGCCTCGTCCTCGGTTGGTGATGTGGACGGGGCTGGTGCTCGCCGGCATTGGCGCCAGCGTGCTGTCGGCGGCCTTGAACTTCGGCCCGCCCCATGCGCTGAGCTGGGTCACGGTGCCCACCAGTGTGGGCTTGCTGGTGGGGGCCGCCGCCGGCATGCTGCTGGTGCAGCGCAGCAGGATGACCTGTGCGGTGTTGGGGGTGCTGGTGCTGTTGGTGCTGATCGTGCTCATCCACCTCGCGCCGCTGGACCCCTACTATGCCCAGACCTTGCAGGCCTGGGAGCAGGGCCGCTTCATCCGTTTTCATGGCCTCTCTCGCTGGTTTGGCATCTTGTGGCCGTACGTGGCCCTGGGGTGGTTGCTGGCGCGCATCTTCGGCCGCGAGGGGCATGAAAGTCGATCGGGCCGCCAGCCTCCCCCACCCTCTAAAATAAGTCCATGAGCTATTACCAGCGCCACATCTTCTTCTGCCTCAACCAACGCATCAATGGCGAAGCCAGTTGCGGGGACCATGACGCCAAGGCCGGTTTCGATCACTGCAAGCAGCGGGTCGCGGAAGCCGGGCTGAGCGGCAAAGGGCAGGTGCGTGTCAACAAGGCCGGGTGCCTGGACCGTTGCGCGGGCGGGCCTGTGGCCGTCGTTTATCCGGAAGGTGTCTGGTACACCTTTGTGGACAAGTCTGACATCGACGAGATCGTCGACCGCCATCTTGCCAAGGGCGAGGTCGTGGAGCGGCTCGTGTTGCCGGACGATGTGGGGCGCTGAGGCACCATGATCGGACGTCCTGCCTCCCAGACGATCGACGGCCCGGCGGGCTTGCTCGAGGTGGTCATTGAAGAGCCTGCGCACGCCCCGGTGGGCTTGGCCGTGGTTGCCCATCCCCATCCGCTCCAGGGCGGCACCATGGACAACAAGGTGGTGCACACCTTGTGCCGGGCCTTTGTGCTGGCCGGGTGGCGCGCGGTGCGTTTCAACTTCCGCGGGGTCGGGCAGTCGGATGGCGCCTGGGACGAAGGGCGCGGTGAAACCACCGACATGCTCACCGTGATCGCCCATCACCTCACCGATCCGGCACTCAAGGGGAAGCCATTGGCCCTGGCGGGTTTCTCCTTCGGGGGCTATGTGGCCGCACAGGCCCATGCACGGCTGACGGAGGCCGCGGCCAATCGGCCCGAACTGGTGGCCCCGAAGCAGCTCGTGCTCATCAGCCCGGCGACCTCGCGCTATGAGGTGCCTGAGGTGCCTGCGGACACCCTGGTGGTTGAGGGCGAACTCGACGACGTGGTGCCGCTCGCCAGCATCCTCGACTGGGCGCGGCCGCAAGGATTGCCTGTCACGGTGGTGCCGGGGACCGGGCACTTCTTTCACGGCAAGCTGACGGTGTTGCGCGAGGTGGTGCTGCGCCACCTGCGGGCGACCCCACACTGACTTGCAATGCGGGGCATCGGCCCCATCTGGGGTCGCCATGAGCCTTTTTCTTGTCCTCTCAGCCACCGTTCGGACGGCATCGCGCCATGCCCGTCTGGGGGGCTGGCTGGCCGGTGCGGTGTGGCTCTGCGCGGCGCCTGGGGCGCAGGCGCAAGCACCTGCGGCGTCTGCCGTGGCGCTGGCCTCGGCATTGGCCGACCCGCCACCCGGCATGCCCGCGCCGCCCGAGATCGCCGCCCGTGGGTTCATCTTGCAGGACCTCGGCAGCCAGCAGACCCTGGCTGCACACCAGCCTGACCAAAGCGTACCGCCGGCCTCGCTCACCAAGCTGATGACCGCCTATCTGGTGTGCCAGGCTGTGGACGCGGGGCAACTCCGCTGGGATCAGCGGCTGCCCTTGTCTGAGCGCGCGTGGCGTGCTGCCATCGGCAGCGGCGCGCGCGCCTTGGCGCCGGTGGGCGCCCAACTCACCGTGACCGAGTTGCTGCGAGGCATGGCCGTGCTGGGGGCCAACGACGCTGCGGTGGCCCTGGCCGAGGGGGTGGCGGGCTCGGTGGACGACTTCGTGGCGCGCATGAACCGCCAAGCCCAGGCGTGGGGCCTGAAGGGCACCCAGTTTCGCAACCCTGATGGTCAGACGGTCAGTGGCCAGGTCAGCACACCGCGCGAACTCGCCTGGATCGCGGTTCGACTGCTCACGGAACACCCCCAGGTGCTGGACCACACCCGCCAGCCCTCCCTGACACTGGGGGGCGTCAAGCAAGCCAGCAACAACCTGCTGCTGCTGCGGGACCCCAGCGTGGACGGCCTGCAGGTGGCCTATGCCGAGCGCCTGGGCTATGCCATGGTGGCGACCTCGCGTCGTGCGGCCGCGGCCGGCGAGCGCCGGCTGGTGGCCGTGGTGGTGGGCGCCTCTTCTGCCCAGGCGCGGGCCATCGAAACCCAGAAGCTGCTCAACTGGGGCTACAGCGCCTTCGATGCCGTCCGCCTGTATGCCGCGGGGCAGACTGTGAGCACGGCGCCCGTCTGGAAGGGCCGTGCCAGCACGGTCGCTTTGGGGCGCACCCAGCCCATCGTGGTCACCGTGCCCCGAGGGCAG
Organism: Aquabacterium sp. G14; assembly: GCF_037482285.1. Taxonomy (NCBI): domain Bacteria; kingdom Pseudomonadati; phylum Pseudomonadota; class Betaproteobacteria; order Burkholderiales; family Sphaerotilaceae; genus Aquabacterium; species Aquabacterium sp. G14. The sequence goes on along the minus strand of NZ_JBBEYB010000016.1, from coordinate 24,060 downwards.
GCCGCACGCATTCAGACCACTTTGACCCGGCAAGACCCCCTGCTGGCCCCTCTGGCGCAAGGGCAGACCGTGGGAACTTTGCACATCCGTCTGGGCACTCAACCCTGGCAGACCTTGCCGCTGCAGGCACTGGAGGCGGTGCCCAGCGCCGGCTGGCTGGGCCGCACCTGGGATGCCATCCGCCTGGGCATCCAATGAAAGACATGGCCATGAACCAACCCGTCAACCCCATCATCCCGCCCGAGCAGTCGCTCATCGAGTACCCCTGCCGCTTTCCCATCAAGGTGATGGGGCCGCATGTCGAAGAGTTTGTGGAGTCGGTGGTGACGCTCGTCGTTCAGCATGACCCCAGCTTTGACCGCGAGGCCCTGGAGCGTCGCCCCAGCAGCACCGGCAAGTACGTGGGCCTGACCGTCACGGTCACCGCCACCAGCCGCGAGCATCTGGACAACATCTACCGCGCCCTGACCAGCCACCCGCAAGTCAAGTACGTGCTGTGACCCCTGGGTGAGGGCAAGCGGACAAAGCCGCTGCCCCTGCCGCATACAATGTTTGCGCCCCTGCCGTTGCGCCTCGATGGTGCCGCGGCCTTTTGTTTGAAGGAACGATTGTGTTGATTTCTGAAGCCATTGCCCAAACCGCCGCTCCGGCAGCCAGCGCCTCCGGCGGTCTGATGAGCATGTTGCCCCTCGTGCTCATGTTCGTGGTGCTGTATTTCGTGATGATCCGGCCGCAGATGAAGCGCCAGAAAGAAACCCGCGCCATGCTCGAAGCCCTGGCCAAGGGTGACGAAGTGGTGACCCAGGGCGGTGTCATCGGCAAGATCACCAAGCTGGGCGACGCCTTCGTCAGCATCGAAGTGGCCAATGGCGTCGAGTTGCAACTGCAGCGCGTGGCGATCATCCAGGTTCTGCCCAAGGGCACCTACAAGTAAGTCACCGTCCGTGCTGTCGAGGATCCTATGAACCGCTATCCCTGGTGGAAGTACCTGATCATTGCCGTGGCCCTGCTCATCGGCCTGATCTACAGCCTGCCCAACGTCTTTGGTGAGGCCCCCGCCGTTCAGCTCTCCAGTGGCAAGGCCACCCTCAAGTTGGACCAGTCCGCCGTGGAGCGTGTGCGCACCGTGCTCAAGGAGGCGGGGCTCGATGCCGACTTCGTCGAGCTCGACGGCACCTCCGTGCGGGCGCGTTTCAAGGACACCGACAGCCAGTTGAAGGCCCGCGACGCCTTGAATCGTGCCTTCAATCCTGATGCCCAGGATCCGAGCTACATCGTCGCCCTGAATCTCGTGTCGCGCTCGCCGCAGTGGCTGCGCAGCCTGCACGCCCAGCCCATGTACCTGGGTCTGGACCTGCGTGGGGGCGTGCACTTCCTGATGCAGGTCGACATGAAGGCGGCGCTCACGCAAAAGCTCGATGGCCTCAGCACCGACATGCGCACGCTGCTGCGGGACAAGGACATCCGCCACAGTGGCATCCGCCGTGAGGCCTCGGCCTTGATTGTGCGCTTCCGTGACGATGCGTCTCGTGAGGCCGCCCGCGGCGTGCTGCAAAGCAGCTTGGCCGATGTGGTGTGGGTGGATGGCACCGACACCGGCGGCTCAGGCGATCGCACCCTGGTCGGCACCCTCAAGCCCACCTCCGAGCGCGCCATTCAAGAGCAGGCGCTCAAGCAGAACATCACCACCTTGCACAACCGGATCAATGAACTCGGCGTGGCCGAGCCCGTGATCCAGCAGCAAGGCATCGACCGCGTGGTCGTTCAGCTGCCGGGCGTGCAGGACACGGCCAAGGCCAAGGACATCATCGGCCGCACCGCCACGCTGGAAGTGCGCATGGTCAACGACAGCGTCGAGGCCCAGGCCGCGCAAGCCGGTGGCCCGGTGCCTTTCGGTTATGAGCGCTACATGGAGCGCGGCGGCCTGCCCATCATCGTCAAGCGCGAAGTGGTGCTGACTGGCGACAACCTCACCGACGCCCAGCCCGGCTTCGACGAGAACCAGGAAGCCGCCGTGCACCTGACGCTCGACGCCCGTGGTGCCCGCATCTTCAAGGACGTCACGCGCGAGAACATCGGCAAGCGCATGGCCATCATCCTGTTCGAAAAGGGCAAGGGTGAGGTTGTGACCGCCCCGGTGATCCGTGGCGAAATCGGCGGGGGGCGCGTGCAGATTTCGGGCCGCATGAGCACCGAAGAAGCCGCCGACACGGCCTTGCTGCTGCGTGCCGGCTCCTTGGCTGCACCGATGGAAATCATCGAAGAGCGCACCGTGGGTCCCAGCCTGGGGGCTGACAACATCGCGCAGGGCTTCAACAGCCTGATTTATGGCTTTGCGGCCATCGCGGTGTTCATGATCCTGTATTACATGCTGTTTGGCGTGTTTTCCACGGTGGCGCTCACGGTCAACCTGCTGCTCCTCGTGGCGGTGCTGTCGATGCTGCAGGCCACGTTGACGCTGCCGGGTATCGCCGCCATCGCCTTGACCCTGGGCATGGCCATTGACGCCAACGTGCTGATCAACGAGCGCGTGCGCGAAGAGCTGCGCAATGGCTCGGCGCCGCAATCGGCCATCCACGCCGGTTACGAGAACGCCTGGGCCACGATTCTGGACTCCAACGTCACCACCCTGATCGCGGGCCTGGCCTTGCTGGCCTTCGGTTCGGGTCCGGTGCGTGGCTTTGCCGTGGTGCACTGCCTGGGCATCCTCACCTCGATGTTCTCGGCCGTGTTCTTCTCGCGTGGCTTGGTCAACCTCTGGTACGGCCGTCAGAAGAAGCTCAAGAGCGTGTCCATCGGGCAGGTCTGGAAGCCCCAGGAATAAGCAGAGGGAACACCCATCATGGAATTTTTCCGCATCAAGCGTGACATCCCGTTCATGCGTTACGCGTTGGTTTTCAACGCGATCTCCTTCCTGACCTTCGCCGTCGCGGTCTTCTTCATCCTGACCCGTGGGCTACACCTGTCCATCGAGTTCACCGGCGGCTCGGTCATCGAAACCCGCTACGCCCAAACGGCGGACGTGGCCAAGGTGCGCGCCACCGTCGAGGCCTTGAACTACGGTGAGGTACAGGCGCAGAACTTTGGCACCTCGCGCGATGTGCTGATCCGCCTGCCACTGCGCGGTGAGATGAAGCAGACCGAGGTCGTCGCCAACGTGTTCGGTGCCTTGTGCAAAGCCGAAGGCGGTCAGATCAGCACGGTTGAGACCGATGGCAAGGGCCCGTCCCAGGTCTGCAAGGCGCCCAATGGCGAGCAGCCCTTGACTCTGCAGCGCAGCGAGTTCGTCGGGCCGCAGGTGGGCGAAGAACTGGTGCACGATGGCCTGATGGCGCTGGGTGCCACCATCGTTGGCATCATGATCTACTTGGCCGTTCGCTTCGAATGGAAGTTCGCCGTCGCCGGCATCATCGCCAACCTGCACGACGTGGTCATCATCCTGGGCTTTTTTGCCTTCTTCCAGTGGGAGTTCTCGCTGTCGGTGCTGGCCGCGGTGCTGGCGGTGCTGGGTTACTCGGTCAACGAATCGGTGGTGATCTTTGACCGTATCCGCGAAGCCTTCCGCAAGTTCCGCAAGCTGAGCACCTCCGAGGTGATCGACCATGCCATCACCAGCACGACCAGCCGCACCATCATCACCCACGGCTCGACCCAGATGATGGTGGTGGCCATGCTGATCTTCGGCGGCCCCACGTTGCACTACTTTGCCTTGGCCCTGACCATCGGCATCCTGTTCGGGATCTACTCGTCGGTGTTCGTGGCGGCGGCCATCGCGATGTGGTTGGGGGTCAAGCGTGAGGACCTGATCACAGGCGCCAAGAAAGACATCGACCCCAACGATCCGAACGCCGGCGCGGTGGTGTAGAGTCCAAAATCGTCCTTCCCTATGAAGCAGCCCCCATGAGTTTTGGTCCCCACCGAGCGCTGGCCTTGACAGCCCGTCTCAGCTTCCTCGAAGCCCTGATCAAAGGGGTGGAGGCGGTGGTGCACGGCTGCGTCGATGGTGCGCGGCAGGCGGCGGCCGAGCCCCAGACCGATCCGGCGACCTACCAGCGCAAGCGCGACCTGATGCTGGAGCTGATGCGCTTGAATTCGGCTTGGCTGGCAGCGCTGGAGCGCCCCCTGCACGATGCCTTGCGTGACCTGCGGGTGGGACGCTCCGTGGGGGTGCGCGCCGCCCTGGGGCCGGCCAACAAGACCGACATCCCTTTGAGCCTGCTGGACGACAGCGATGTCGAGCGGGACCTGGCCGTGGCGCGCCTGGCGCAGATGATCGGTGACCACAACGGATCGGAGTTTTCCGATCTGAACGCCCGTTTGCAGGCCGTGGGTGGGCCGGTGTCCGTCAGCGCGTCCGGGCCAGTCGATGTGCTGATGCCGCACTGGGTGGCGCGGGTCATCGTGGACGCCTGGCTGGAGGTGGGGCTCAACCTGGATCATTGGGCTGAGATCAAGCCCATCCTCATGCACGAGGTGGCGCCTTGGACCCAGGAGGCCTATCACCACGTCAACGGCGTTTTGCTGGAGCATGGTGTTCGCCCCGAAATCGATTTGCGCCCCTTCATCCGGCGAGCCAAGGATGTGGGTGTCACTCAGGCTGGCGCCTTGACGCCCTTGGGTGGGCCCGTGGCGTCCGCCTCTCCGGGCAACACGGGCTCTCCCAGAGGCAACAGCGGCTTGCAGCCGCTGGGGGCCGCTTACGAAGAAACGCGCATGCTCACCCAGACGCCCGAGATGGGGCGCAGCGCGGTGAAAGCCCAGAATGTGCTCGACAAGCTCACCCAGGTGGTGTCGCGCCAGGTGCCCGGATTCGAACCGACCGCGGCCCGGAGCGTCCAAGGCGCCGCCCTGTCACCCGGCTTGGGGCAGGCCATCCAGTCCGTGGGCGAGACTTTGCGCCGCCAAGCGGGCCCGGATGTGGCCGTCAACCCAGCTGAGGCGCTGCAGACGCTTCAGCACAACAAGCAGGCCCTCAAGGAGGCCGCGAGCACGCCCAGCGAGCGCGCCATCATCGAGATCGTGGCCTTGCTGTTTCAAGCCATCCTGACCGAAGAGCGCCTGCCGGCGAGCATCCGCGTGTGGTTCGCACGCCTGCAGATGCCGGTGCTGCGCGTGGCTGTGGCCGAGCCCGATTTCTTTGCCACCACCAGCCATCCCGCGCGCATCCTGATCGACCGCATGGGTGCCTGTGTGATGGGCTTCGCCGGCGAGCGTGCCGAGCAGGCCGATGACGCCCTGCACAAGGAAATCCGGCGTATCGTGCAGGTGATTGAGGCTTATCCGGACACGGGGCGGCGGGTGTTCCAGACCGTGCTGACGGAGTTCGAGCGTTTCCTGGAAACCTATTTTCGCGAAGAGAATCAGGCCAGTCGCCGTGGCGTGTCGCTGGCGCAGCAGGTGGAGCAGCGTGAAACCTGTGCGATCCAGTACACCATCGAGTTGCGCAAGATGCTGGACGGCGTGCCTGTGCACGATGGCGTCCGTGATTTCATGTTCCATGTCTGGGCCGACGTGTTGGCGCACAGCGCCGTGGTCAACGGCCCGACCAGCGAAGCCACCAAGGCCCTGCAGCGTGCCGCCGCCGATCTGATCTGGTCGGCCAGCGCCAAGACCTCGCGCGAAGAGCGGGCGGAGGTGCTGCGCCGCCTGCCCAATTTGCTGAAATCGATCCGGGAGGGCATGGCCCGTTCGGGCCTGCCGCTGGACAAGCAGGACGAGCACATCAAGGCCCTGAACACCGCCTTGGCAGCGGCGTTCTCCGCGCGTTCGGCTGCCATCTCTGCCACACACCTGCAGGCACTCACCGAGCGTCTGGAGGCCCTCGGCGAGGTCTTGCCCGACCTGTCCAAAGTCGAGTTGGACGCGGCCACCTTGCGGGATCTGTCCGGACACGAGAGCGATGCGCTGGAAGTGGTGGCCGAGGGCGGCTCCATGCCCACCCCGGCCATGCTGGCCTGGGCACGCGAGTTGCAGATCGGGTCCTGGTTTGAGCTGGACTATCGCGGCAAGCAAGAGTCCGTGCAACTGGCCTGGTCGGGGCTGCAGCAGCAGTTGCTGTTGTTCGTGACGCCAGCGGGGCGGGGCATCTTGTTCCAGCTGCATCGCCTGGCAGCGTTCCTGCAAGCGGGTTTGCTGGTGCCTCAGGAAGACGAGTCCCTGACCACCCGGGCGACCCGTGCGGCGCTGGCCAAGCTCGACGCGGATCCCACGCGACTGCTCAACTGAGGTGCGACCGGTGCGTCGCCTGATGCCCACGGCGTCGTGAGGCGCCCGCGCTCAGTGCAAGCCGTTCAGCAGCGCTTCGAAATCGCTTTCTTTCACAGGGCGACCCAGGTGATAGCCCTGGGCCTCGTCGCACCCATGATCGCGCAGGAACAGCGCCTGCTCCTGGGTTTCCACCCCCTCGGCCACGATGCCCACCTCCAGACGGTGACCCATGGCGATCAAGGCGGCCACCAGACGGCTGTCGCCGTGAGACTGCGGCACGCCCGTCAGGAAGCTGCGGTCGAGCTTGAAGCGGTCCACCGGCAGTTCACGCAGGTAGGCGAAGCTGGAGTAGCCCACCCCAAAGTCATCGATGGCGATGCTCACGCCCAGGGCCCGCAGTTGGCGCAGCACATCGGCCGCGCGCAAGGACTCACGGACCACCACGCTTTCGGTGATCTCAAGCTCCAGCGCCGTGGGCGGCAAACCGGTATCTTTCAACACGCGAGACACGGTGTCCGCGATGTCTTGCCTGTCCAGCTGCACCGCAGACAGGTTCACCGCGATGCGCAGAGAAAGGCCCGTGGACTGTCGCCAACGGTGCGCGACGGTGCAGGCCTTGCGCAGCACCCATTCACCGATCGAGACGATCAGGCCGGACTCTTCGGCCAGCGGGATGAAGTCTGAAGGCGGGATCAGGCGACCCTGGTGTTCCCAGCGCAGCAGCGCTTCCGCCCCGGTGACCCGCCCTGTGGCGCAATCGAACTGCGGCTGGTAGTGCAGGCGCAACTCGTCACGCTCGAGGGCGTGGTAAAGCTCGTTCTCCAACAGCAGGGTGTCGGCCGAGGGCGAGGCCATGCGCTCGCTGTAGATCTGGATGCGGTTGCGCCCATCGCTCTTGGCCTGGTACATGGCCAGATCGGCATGGCGCATCAGCGTCACGGGGTCGGTGCCGTGCTCGGGGTACAGGGCCAGACCGATGCTGGGGGTGACGCGCAGCTCATGTTCGCCGATCCTGACCGGCGCATTGAACACTTCGTGCACCTTGGCCGCCACCAGTTCGCCATCGGCTTGGGCCTGGATGCGCGGCAGCAACACCACGAACTCATCGCCTCCCAGGCGGGCCACGATGTCGGAGGTGCGCATGGCAGACCGCAGGCGGCGCGAGATCTCGATGAGCACGCTGTCACCAATGTGGTGGCCTAGGCTGTCGTTGATTTTCTTGAAGCGGTCGAGGTCGATGAACATCAAGGCCAGGCAGCCTTTTTCGCGCTGGGCGATGTTCAGGCAGGCCTTGAGTTGCTCTTGCAACATGTTGCGGTTGGGCAGCGAGGTCAATGCGTCGTGCAAGGCCATGTGCTGCAACTGGTGCTCGGCCTCGTGGCGGGCGCTCACGTCGTGCGCCATGAGCAGAAAGCCGGTGCGCGCACCGTATTCATTGCTCAACTCGGTCACGAGAATCTCGGCCATCAGGCTGGTGCCATCGCTGCGCACCATGCGCCACTCGGTGGGCAGGCCGGGTGATTCCTGGGCGAGGTGAGCCACCACGTCCAGATCGGTCACGGGTTGGTTCAGGCGCAGGGCCAACAGGTGCGCGCGCTCGGCCACCTGGGTGGGCTCGAAAAACCGCTGGGTGTTGTGGCGGCCGATCAGGTCGGTCGCGACGCAGCCCAGCAACCGCTCGCCCGCAGGGTTTACGGTCTGGAATGTGCCTTGGCGGTTGAGCACAAAGACCGCATACGGCGCGTTGTGGACGATGATGCGGCGCATCTCGTCGACTTCATTGAGCTGGCGCTGTGCCGCAATGATGGCGCGCTCGGTGGCGTCCTGGGTGCTGAGGTCGCGGAGCAGGCAGAGATACTGGGCCTGCCCTTCGACGTCCATGGCCGTGGTCGACAGACCCAGAGGGAAGTGTTGTCCATTCGCGCGGCGCCCTTCGGTGCGGCGCCCCACGCCGTCGAGCCCCATGTGCTGCAAGTGCAAGAAGGTGTCGAGGTCTTGGCGCGAGCCATTGGGGGCAGCGCCCGGCAAGAGCTTGCTGAGGTGGGCGTGCTGCAACTCGGCTGCCTCGTAGCCGAAGATGCGGGTGATGGCGGCGTTCACGCTGAGGATGTCGCCCGTCGTGGCGACGGTGAGGATGCCTTCCTCGGTGTGGTCGAGTACGGCGCGCAACCGGGCTTCACGGTCGGCGATCTGCTGGTGCAAGGTGTCTGCCAAGGCCGCCGAGCGCTGGTGGCGCCTGGCCCATTGCCGTAGCAACCACCACAAGAGCACCGAGCCTGCCGCCCCGCTCACGAGCAGCACGGTGGCCGAGGGCTGAAACGGAGCCCCGTCGGGGGCGGTGGCTTGCCACCAGGCGGCCAGACTGAGCAACAAGCCGCCAGCGAGCACAACCCAGGCGCTGAGGTGCAGCCTGCGTGCTTCCTGTTCGGTTCTCGTGATCTCGATCCGCATTCGGTGGGTTCCTGCTTAGCACATCAGCTTACATTCAGAGAATGTCGTGCGTCAGTGTGCAGCAGCGAGGAAACCACAAGTAATGCAGGTTTGAAACAAATTGACACAAGAAACAAGGGGTAACCGACCTCGTTTTTGTGACAGATGTCACGTGCGGCGCGCCATCTCCATCAATCGTGCAATCCGCTCCTCGGTGGCCGGGTGCGTCGAGAACAGTCCGCGCAGTCCGCCACCCGACAGCGGATTCATGATCATCATCTGCGCCGTTTCCGGATGGGCCTCGGCCGCGTGCAGCGGGATGCCCTGGGCATAGCGGTGGATCTTGTCGAGGGCGCTGGCCAGGGCGGCCGGGTCGCCGCTGATCTCGGCACCACCGCGGTCGGCTTCGAACTCGCGGGCGCGGCTGATGGCCATCTGGATCACGCTGGCGGCCAGCGGGGCCAGAATGGCGACGGCGATGCCGGCGATCGGGTTGGTGGGGCGACCTTCCTCGTCACGGCCACCGAAGAACATGGCGAAGTTGGCCAGCATCGAGATGGCGCCCGCCATGGTGGCGCTGATGGTGCTGATCAGGATGTCACGGTGTTTAACGTGGGCGAGTTCGTGCGCCATCACGCCACGCAGTTCGCGCTCGGTCAGCACGTTGACGATGCCGGTGGTGGCCGCGACGGCTGCGTGCTCCGGGCTGCGGCCGGTGGCAAAGGCGTTGGGCGCTTGCTCGTCGATCAGATAGACCTTGGGCATCGGGATCTCGGCGCGCTGGGCCAGCTCGCGCACCATGGCGTAGAAGCGCGGCGCGGAGGTTTCATCCACCTCGCGGGCGTTGTACATCTTCAGCACCATCTTGTCCGAGAACCAGTAGCTGAAGAAGTTCATGCCCAGGGCCACGACCAGGGCCAGCATCATGCCGCTGCGGCCGCCGATCATGCTGCCGATGGCCATGAAGAGGGCGGTGATCGCCGCCATCAGGATGGCGGTTTTCATCATGTTGAACATGGTGACGGGTCTCCAGTCTCGATCGGGTTTTCAAGGGCGCGCGGCTTTCAGCCACACACCCTGCTTAGATGTGGATCAAACCACGAGGTTCAAGCCAGGTGGGGCGGCAGCGCGGTGCTTTGCAAAAATTCACGTGCCCGGATCCGCTTGCCGCCGGGTTTTTGCAGCATGTGCAAAGCCAGCGCGCCTTCGCCGCAGGCCACGACCAATTGGTCGCCTTGCGCGTGCAGCACCTGACCTGGCGTGCCGTGTTCGGCCAGGGCCTGGGCGCCCCACACCTTGATCGTCTCCGGGCCCTTGTCGCCGTTCAGCGTGAAGGTACAGCCCGGGAAGGGATCGAAGGCCCGTACGCGGCGTTCGATCGTGGCCGCGGGCAGCGTCCAGTCGATCGCGGCCTCGGCCTTTTCGATCTTGTGGGCATAGGTGACGCCGGCCTCGGGCTGTGGTGTGCGGGTCAGGCCTCCGCAAGCGGCCATCTCCAGCGCTTCGACGATCAGTCGGCCGCCCAGGCTGGCGAGGCGGTCGTGCAGGACGGCCGTGGTGTCGTCCGGACGGATGGCCTCGCGCTCGATCACCAGCATGTCGCCGGTGTCCAAGCCGGCGTCCATCTGCATGATGGTGATGCCGGTTTCCGCGTCACCCGCTTCGATGGCCCGGTGGATGGGGGCGGCGCCGCGCCAGCGTGGCAGCAGCGAGCCGTGGATGTTGAGACAGCCCAGGCGTGGCAGGTCGAGCGTCCACTGCGGCAGGATCAGGCCGTAGGCGGCCACGACCATCACGTCAGGGGCGGCGGCGAGCAGAGCGTCCCGCGAGGCAGCGGCCTCATCGGGGTACTTGCCGTCCAGGCGCAGGCTGTGCGGCTGGCTCACCGCGATGCCATGCTGCTGCGCCAGTTGCTTGACGGGCGAAGCCTGCAGCTTCATGCCGCGGCCGGCCGGGCGGTCAGGCTGGGTGAGCACCAGGGGCACGTCGAACCCGGCGGCCAGGATGGCGGCCAGGGCCTCGCGGGCAAACTCGGGCGTGCCCGCGAACGCCACTTTCATGCGCGCGGCCATCAGGCGCCTTGCTCTTCGCGCTGGCGCTTGACCAGCTTGGTCTTGATGCGGTTGCGCTTGAGCGGCGAGAGGTATTCGACGAACACCTTGCCAGCGAGGTGGTCGAGTTCGTGCTGCACGCACACGGCCAGCAGCTCTTCGCCTTCAAACTCGTAGGTCTCGCCATCGCGGTTGAGGGCGCGCACGCGCACCTTGGCATGGCGGTCCACCTTGTCATAGATGGTGGGCACGGACAGGCAGCCTTCTTCCCACACGATCATCTCGTCGCTGGCCCAGATGATTTCCGGGTTGATCAGCACCAGCGGGTCGTTGCGCTCTTCGCTGGTGTCGATCACGACCACGCGCTCGTGCACATTGATCTGGGTGGCCGCCAGGCCCACCCCTTTGGCGTCGTACATGGTTTCCAGCATGTCGTCGACCAGTTGGCGGATGCGGTCGTCCACCTGTGCCACGGGTTTGGCCACCGTGTGCAGACGGGGATCGGGGTATTGGAGGATGGGCAGCAGAGCCATGGCAGAAACGGACGTGAGCAGAAATTGTGGATGGATCGCAACGACGCAGGGCGTCAGTCGCGGGGGCCTGCAGGTAACTCCGGGCAATTCTCATTGCGACGCCGAAGGATTTGCGGGCAGAATCAAGCGATCATTGACCAGATTTTGCCGAAACTCGGGTATCCGTGTACGGAAAATGCCCTTCGGCAGGTAATTGGAGACTGTTTTCATGACCCAGCGATCGCTGTACCAAGGGCCCGCAAGCGTGTTGCGTGCCGTGCGCGCCCCCCGTGCCTGGAGCCTGGCGCTCTGGACTGCCCTGGGTCTGAGCTTTGGTGTGACGCAGGCGCAAGCCTTCCCCAACTACCCGATCAGCCAGCAGCAGCGCGCCACGGCCCAGCAGGTGGCTCAGGCTGGCGTGCCCCTGTCCGAGTTGGCGCCCAATGCCCCGGACTCGTACACCGTCAAGCGTGGCGACACGCTGTGGGACATTTCCTCGATGTTCCTCAAGTCGCCGTGGCGTTGGCCTGAGTTGTGGGGCATGAACCTGCAGCAAATCCGCAATCCGCACCTGATTTTCCCCGGCCAGTATCTGTATTTGGACAAGAGCAATGGCCGGGCCCGTCTGCGCGTGGGGCAACCCGTCGGCGGTGATACCAAGTTGTCACCGCGCGTGCGCGAAGGTGGCCTGTATGACGCGATCGCGACCGTGCCGCTCCACCTGATCGAGCCGTATTTCAACGAGGCGGTCATTTTCGACAACAGCGACGAGTTGCTGAACGCGCCGCGCGTGGTGGCCACCCAGGAAGGGCGCGTGCTGTTGTCCCGCAACGAGACCGCTTATGTGCGGGGCAACGTGGGCGACTTGCGTGACTGGCGCCTGTTCCGCCAGCCCAAGCCCCTGCGCGATCCCTCGACCAACGAGGTGTTGGGCTATGAGGCCCAGTACGTGGGCACGGTGTCGGTCACGCGTGAAGGCACCGAAGGCACCGGTGCCGACGGCAACACCACCGTCATCCCGTCCACGGTCACGGTCACCAGCATCCGCCAGGAAGCCGGCGTGGGCGACCGCCTGGCACCCGTGCCGCCGCGCGACTTTGACAACCTGGTGCCGCACGCGCCCAGCCAGCCCATGGCCGGTCAGATCGTATCCATTTACGGCGAATCGCTCAATGCGGGCCAAAACCAGATCGTGGCGCTCAACCGGGGCAGCCAGGATGGCATTGAGCGGGGTCATGTGATGGCGCTGTGGCGCGATGGTCGTGTCATCCGCGACACCACTTCGGACCGCAAGGAAACCATCAAGCTGCCGGACGAGCGTCACGGCCTGCTCTTCGTCTTCCGCGTGTTCAACCGCATGTCGTATGCGCTGATCCTGTCCGCACAAGATCCGGTCAAGCGCGGCGATCGTTTCACACAGCCTTGATGGCACGCCCCGATCGGGGCCATTCCCGCGGGCCGTGAGGTCCGCACGAGACACCTGCCGAATGGACAGGGTCTCCCCAGCGCCGGGTGGCATTGCATGGGTTCATGCAGTGCACCGGCGCTGTCACTTTCAGAAAGACAAACATGGAGAGGGAAGAACTGCGCGCGTGGTTGCGCCTGGTGCTGACGCCCCACGTCGGTCCGGTGACCGCGCGAACTTTGCTGCGCAGCCTGGGTTCGCCCCAGGCGGTGTGGGAGGCGGGGCCAGCGGCATGGGCGCGCCTGGTGTCGGCGCGGGAGGCCGCGTCATTGGCGCAGGTCCCACCTGATCTGGACGTGCAATGTGCGGCCACGCTCGCTTGGCTGGATTCGGACCCGGCTGCGACGGATGGCGAGGGCGGGCATCATCTGCTGACCCTGGCCGATGCGCGCTACCCGTCGCGCCTGCTGGAGGTCGCCAATCCACCTTTGCTGCTGTTCGCGCAGGGGCGCTTGAGCCTGCTGCATGCACCGGCCGTGGCGGTGGTGGGCAGTCGTCATCCCACGGCGCAGGGGGCTGACAATGCGCGGGCCTTTGCGCGGGCGCTCAGCGCGGCCGGGGTGACCGTGGTGTCGGGCCTGGCGCGCGGCGTGGACGCTGCGGCGCACGAGGGGGCGTTGGCCGCAGCCGTTGGCGGCACGATCGCGGTCGTGGGCACGGGGCTGGATCAGGTCTACCCGAAAGGGCATGGGCCCTTGTGTCGACGCATTGCCGAGCAGGGCTTGGTGCTCAGCGAGTTCCTGCTGGGGACAGGGCCGTTGCCCTCCAACTTTCCGAAGCGCAACCGCCTGGTGGCGGCGTTGACGCAGGGCACCTTGGTCGTCGAGGCTGCGGTGCAGTCGGGGTCGCTCATCACGGCGCGGCTGGCGCTGGAGATGGGGCGCGAGGTGCTGGCCATTCCTGGCTCCATCCATTCGCCGCAGTCGCGGGGCTGCCATGCCCTGATCCGCCAAGGTGCCAAGCTGGTGGAGACGGCGCAGGATGTGTTGGAGGAGTTGCGGCTGTCAGAGGGGCGGGGCACGCCAGGGGATGCCCAGGGTGCCTTGTCTTGGGACGCCGCCGAGGCGGATGAGGCACCGACGGATCCGGTGTTGCAGGCCATGGGCTTTGACCCGGTCAGCCAGGAAGCGCTGTCGGCTCGCACCGGCTGGGGGCCTGCCGAGTTGGGCGCACGTTTGCTGGAGTTGGAGTTGTTGGGGCAGGTGGCGAGGTTGCCTGGTCAGCTGTTCCAGCGCGTGGGGGCCGCCTGAGCCCGTACCGCGCCCGTTCCGACGTTGATCGGGGCGCGGCGTGTGGGAGGGCCTGGTCGCGCAGGGCCTGGCCCATCTTGCGATAATGGTCGGGTGACCATCATCCAGAACCTGGGCCTGGTGCCCTACGAGCCCACGATGCAGGCCATGCAGGCCTTCACCGAGCAACGCACGGACGACACCCCCGACGAGATCTGGGTGTGTCAGCACCCGCCGGTGTTCACCCAGGGCCTGGCCGGCAAGGCCGACCACGTGCTGTTCAACCCCGAGGGGCCCGACCACATCCCGGTGGTGCAGACCAACCGTGGCGGACAGGTGACCTATCACGGGCCCGGGCAGGTGGTGGCCTATCCGCTGCTGGACCTGCGCCGGCGCGGCTATTTCGTCAAGGAATACGTGTATCGCCTGGAGGAGGCGGTGATCCGCACGCTGATGCATGTCGGGGTCACCGGTCACCGTGTGGCGGGGGCGCCGGGCATCTATGTGCGGCTGAGCGATCCGTTTGCCCACGCGGCCTTGAGCACGCCGGCGCATCCCGATGACCCCTTCCGAGGCTTGGGCAAGGTGGCGGCGCTGGGCATCAAGGTGAGCCGCCATTGCACCTACCACGGTGTCTCGCTCAATGTGGCGATGGACCTGAGTCCGTTCCAGCGCATCAACCCCTGTGGTTATGCCGGGCTCGCCACGGTGGACCTGGCCTCGCTGGGTGTGCAGGTGGATCCGTGGGAGATCGCGGCGGTGCTGGCGGCGCAACTGGACGCACGTCTGGCTGCTTGACGGCGTGTTGCTTGCGCCCTCTTTGACCTCGATCGCCCCGGAAAAAGGACAGATCGGCTAAAGTGATGGACTGGCCGTGCTACCCGCGGCGGCCTGTGTCAGCCGCGGTCGCCTATCCGGCGGCCGTGCCCACCTAGAAATCGCGCCATGACCACTGAACGCACCTCTGCCACTCCGGCTGCCGAGCAGCCTGTCGCCTACGACCCCACGGCCAAGCAAAAGGCCCAGGCCAAGACGGCCCGCATCCCCATCAAGGTGGTGCCGGCGGGCGAGGTGCTCAAGAAGCCCGACTGGATTCGCGTCAAGGCCGGCTCGCCCAGCACGCGCTTCTACGAAATCAAGAACATCCTGCGCGAGCACAAGCTGCATACCGTGTGCGAAGAGGCCTCCTGCCCGAACATCGGTGAGTGCTTCGGCCATGGCACGGCCACGTTCATGATCATGGGCGACAAGTGCACGCGCCGCTGCCCCTTCTGCGACGTGGGCCACGGCCGGCCTGACCCGCTGGATGTCAACGAACCGGCCAACCTGGCCAAGACGATCGCGGCGCTCAAGCTCAAGTACGTCGTGATCACCTCGGTGGACCGCGACGACCTGCGCGACGGCGGCGCTGGTCACTTCGTCGAGTGCATCAAGCAGATCCGCGCGCAATCGCCCGCCACCCGCATCGAGATCCTGGTGCCGGATTTCCGCGGGCGTGATGACCGCGCGCTGGAGATCCTCAAGGCCGCACCGCCCGATGTGATGAACCACAACCTGGAAACCGCGCCGCGCCTGTACAAGGAAGCGCGCCCGGGCTCCGACTATCAGTTCAGCCTGAACCTACTCAAGAAGTTCAAGGCTCTGTTCCCCGAGATCCCAACCAAGAGCGGCATCATGGTGGGTCTGGGCGAAACCGACGAAGAGGTGCTGCAGGTGATGCGCGACATGCGCGCGCACGACATCGACATGATCACCATCGGGCAGTACCTGGCGCCGTCCGGGCACCACCTGCCGGTACGCCGTTACGTGCACCCCGATACCTTCAAGATGTTCGAGGAAGAGGCCCGCAAGATGGGCTTCACCCACGCGGCCGTGGGCGCGATGGTGCGCAGTTCGTACCACGCTGACCAGCAGGCCATTCAGGCGGGGGTACAGGTCTGATCCGGCCACCGTCCGACGCATGACAAAGGGGAGCCTGGTGGCTCCCCTTTGTTTTGGGTGTGTGGGTGGGCTGGGGGTCAGGCAAACCAAGACAGGATGCGCTGCCACAGCTTCTTGAAGAAGCCGGCTTCTTCCACCGGCTCCAGCGCCACCAGGGCCTGTTCGCCTTGCGGCTGGCCATCCAGGGTGACGACGATCTTGCCCAGCACGGCACCCTTGGCGATCGGGGCCGTGATCTCGGGATTCAGCTTCACTTCGGTCTTGACCTGGGCCGCCTGGCCACGCGGCACCGTCATCACGACATCTTGCAGTGGCCCGATGTTGACCTGGTCCACCTTGCCAAAGCGCACGGGCACGCTTTGGACCGTGGCGCCGCCCTGTACCGGGCGGATGTTTTCATAGCTGGCGAAGGCCCAGTTGAACAGGGCGCGGGTCTGGTCGGCACGGGCCTGCATGCTGTTGGTGCCCATCACCACAGTGATGAGGCGCTGGCCGTTGCGCTTGGCCGAGGCGGTCAGGCAGAAGCCGGCCTCGCTGGTGTGGCCCGTCTTCAGGCCGTCCACCGTGGGGTCGGTGTAAAGCAGGGCGTTGCGGTTGCCTTGCTTGATGCCGTTGTAGGTGAAGTCCTTCTCGGCGTAGATGCTGTAGTACTCTGAGCTGTCGTGGATGATGGCGCGCGCCAGGATGGCCAGGTCGCGGGCCGAGGCCTTGTGTGACGGGTCGGGCAGGCCGGTGGCGTTCATGAAGTGGGTGTTCTTCATGCCCAGGCGCTTGGCCTCGTTGTTCATCATGGCCGCGAACGCGGGCTCGTTGCCGGCCAGGTGCTCGGCCACGGCCTTGGAGGCGTCGTTGCCCGATTGCACGATGATGCCGCGCAGCATGTCGAGCACCGAGGCCGAACCATGCAGCGGCAGGTACATGCAGGACTCCGAGCTGGTGCCGCGGCACCAGGCGTATTCGCTCACCTGCACCATGTCGGTGGGCTTGAGTCGACCGGACTTCAAGGCCTGCTCGACGATGTAGCTGGTCATCATCTTGGTCATCGAGGCCGGCGGCAGCGGCGCATCGGCATTGGACTCGGCCAGCACGCGGCCCGAGTCAAAGTCCATCACGATGAAGGCCTTGTTCTCCAGCGTGGGCGGAGGCGCCACCGGGGCGGCTTGGGTCGAGGTGAGGAAACCGGTGAGGAGCGCCAGGGCGGCGAGCGGACGAAGGGACAAGCGCGAGAGGCGGGGCGAGAGCTGGGTCATGGGAATCGGTCCGGGCAGTCATGCCGCTTGCGGCGGCCAAAAGACCATTGTCGCAAAACTGACTCGCTCCATCGCCCCGTCAGCCCCCAGAACCGACCTTCCAGGCCGGGTTTCACACGTCTTTACATGTGGACAGGGTCTGAGAGTACTGGATCATGGCCTTGAACACGGCCAGGTTGTTGCGCAGCAGGTCTTCCATGGGTGCCTTGCAGCGGTCGATCACCCATTGGGTGGCCAGGCGTGTGCTGGCGCCGACCAGGGCGCTCGCCAGCATGCGGTGATCGAGACCGTGGCGATCCAGATGGGGGAACATCTGCTGCATGAAGCCGGTGATCAGGTGAGCGAAGTCCTGGGTGGCCTGATCGGTCACAGTGGTCATGCCTTCGCCGACCGTCGGGGCATCGACCAGGGCCACGCGTGCGCGCCGCGGGTCGTCGCGCACGAAGGTCAGGAAGGTTCGCAGGGCGGCTTCGGCGAGCTTCTCTGGCTCGGGCTGGCATTGTGCCAAGGCCAGGATGGTGGCCTGCATCAGTTCGCGGTTGACGGCGATGTACACGGCGCGAAAGAGCGCCTCCATGCTGTCAAAGGATTCGTAGAAATAGCGCGAGGTCAGTTGCGCCTGGCCACACACGTCGCGAACGGTGGAGTGGTGATAGCCCTGGTCGCCAAAGACCACCAGCCCGGCCTCGATCAGTTTGGCGTGACGTTGGCGCTGGCGCTCTTGCGGATCCACGCCGCCGTATCGCCGTCCCGAAGCCCCCGCAGTAGAGGGGGGCGCAGGGTTTTCCCGATTTTTGGAAACAGACATTGTCAAATAGTATTTTTGAAACTGATCGTTGTCAAATGAGTCGCGAGTTGTCTCGGGGCATTCAACACACCGCATCTTGCCCCACGTGAGGGGCGGTGCCAACTTGGTGAGTGCCGCGATCGTCACTGTGCCCTTCAATTGAGGGGCGCAGGGTGCCAGACAGTGCGACCCCAACCGGACCCACAGAGACCGATGAAAGATTTCAAAAACAAAGTGGCGGCCATCACCGGCGCAGCATCGGGCATGGGGCGCACCCTGGCCGTGCAATTGGCACAGCGCGGCTGTCATCTGGCTCTGAGCGATGTCAACGAGGCGGGCCTGGCAGAGACGGCCCAACTGGTGCGTCAGCATGGCGTGAAGGTCACGACGGTCAAGTTGAACGTGGCCGACCGTGAGGCGATGAATGCGTGGGCGGACCAGGTGGTGCGCGACCATGGCAAGGTCAACCTGATCTTCAACAACGCCGGGGTGGCTTTGGGCGCCTTCCTGGAGACCGTCAAGCCCGCTGACTTCGAGTGGATCATGGGCATCAACTTCTGGGGCGTGGTGTGGGGTACGCAGGCTTTCCTGCCGCACATCAAGCGCGCGGGCGAGGGGCATGTCATCAACACCTCCAGCCTGTTTGGGCTGCTGGCGCTGCCCACCCAGGGCACCTACAACGCCAGCAAGTTCGCGGTGCGCGGCTTCACCGAGGCCCTGCGCCAGGAGCTGGACCTGGAGAAGTGCGGCGTGAGTGCCACCTGTGTGCACCCTGGCGGCATCCGCACCAACATTGCCCGCGATGCGCGCATGGACCACAGCATCGAGGCCCGCACTGGCAGCAGCGCCCAGGCAGCCAAGGCTCGCTTTGACAAACTGCTCAACACCACCACGGCTGAGAGCGCAGCCCGGCAGATCATCAAGGCCGTGGAGCGTAACCAGCGGCGTGTCTTGGTGGGACCGGATGCCAAGTTCCTCGACAAGGTGGTGCGCCTGTGCGGCAGCTGGTATCAACCGCTCACCACGCACTTTGCCAAAAAGGGCATGCTCGGTTGAGCGCCCGCATCGCCACTGTTTCAGGAGACCCCCATGACCACGGCCACCCTTGTTGCATCGACCTCAGATTCGGATGTCCGCCAAGCGGGCGCGGTCCGTCATTACGATCCTCCTGAGGGGGCGCGTGAGGCCCTCATGGCCGCGCTGATGCGAGGGGCGCTGCGCATGAGCCTCAAGCCCTTTCTGGGGCCACCCTGGCCGTTTGCGGTGCAACGTGCTGCGCTGTTGATGGGGTCCAGTCTGATGCCGCAGGACGGGCGCGCTCATGTGGAGGCCGATCGCATCGCCCACATCCCGGTGGAGCGCATCCGTCCCCGGACGGGGCAACGTCCGCGTCATGCGGTGCTGTACATGCACGGTGGTGCCTTTGTGGCCGGGAGCCCACGCACGCATCGCAGCATCACGCGGCGTTTGTGTGCATTGACCGGGGCCGAGGTGTTGGTGCCGCATTACCGTTTGGCGCCGGAGCATCCGTTCCCCGCTCAGATCGAAGATGGGGTGTTGGCCTACAAGCAGTTGTTGGCCGAGGGCTATCCGGCAGAGCGACTGGCCATTGCCGGCGACTCGGCTGGCGGACACCTCACGTTGATGGTGACCGTGGCCTTGCGTGCGGCCGGATTGCCCCTGCCTGCCTCCATGGTGATGATGTCGCCGGCCTTCAGCCTGCAACCTTTGCCCAACACCACGGCCTACGAGCGCGAATCACGCGATCCCATGATTCGCCAGGGCTGGGCGCTGGATGTGGAGCGTGCCTTGCGTGTCCCCCATGAGCACCCCCTGGCCGATCCGATGCAGCAGGATCTGCGTGGCCTGCCACCAGCCCTGGTGCAGGTGGGCGATGACGAGGTGCTCTTTGACAATGCCGTCTGGTACAACGACGCAGCCACACGGGCTGGCTCACACAGTGAGCTGGAGATTTACCTCAAGCGCTGGCATGTGTTCCAGGCGCACGCGGGTTTGATGAGCAGCGCGGATCAGGCCTTGGCGCGTCAGGCGGAGTTCTTGCAGCGTTGCTGGCGAGTTTGAGCGGGTACACGACTGGCCTGCACCTCAGCCGATAGGCTGAATGTCGAAGGCGGAGAAGTGATTGGCCAAGTGCATGGCGTTGGCCAACTCATACTCGGTCTTGCTCAGCGCACCGTAGGCGAAGTGCGGATGCAGCGGACCAGTGTGCCGGTGAAAAGCGGTGATGACACCGTGCAGATGCGTCAACGCGGCGTGTGGGTCAATGGCAGGCTCCAGGGCTGGCGCGCCCGGGATAGGTTCGCTCAGGTCATGTTGCATGCGCCCTTGCCACGCGAAGAGCTGAAACGCTGCCGCGCCCACCGTGCGCTGGAACAGCGGGGACTTGGCTTGCGGAAACCCCGTCAGGGCAAAGTGAATGCTTTGCGCACAGTGGGTGAGGGTGGCTGACCAGGTCCAGGCTGCGGTTTGTGTTCGCTCGGCTAACGCGGCCAGCCGATCCAGCTCGTGCTGTGCCTCGGACAGCGTGCTGAAGCGCAGATCGCGCAGGCGTGGCTGTGACTGACATCCCGTGGCGAGGAGTCCGAAGGCTGCCGCCGACGCGACACTGGCGGTCAGGAATTGGCGACGTGGCAAATGTGGCGTGTGCATGCGTGTGCTTGTGACGACGACAGTGTCGCCGTCGTGTTGGAAGCCCCTGGTGGGGGCCGATGGGGCCAATCACTCGGGACGGCGGGCACGGTGTTCGTGCATCTGAAGCGCCCATTCCCATGTGTCGTTGAAGGTCAGAGGGTAGCCGATCGGCATGTAGCTGTCAGGTGTTCTGGCCTGCCAAATGGGTTTGTCCGCACAACGCTTGCCGCCCCCTTCGTAGGATTGCAACTCGACGATGGCGGTACGGGTCATATTCAGCATCGACGCGCTATCGGGGATGTAGAGCGGGTCGCCAACGCGCATGCTGGCTTTCATGACCGCCCGTCCGAGCGTGGGGGCGTACCAAAAGTGAGTGATGGTCCAACCGACCACGCGTGCGTCCTTGGCATCGCCCTTGCGCTCAATGGGGCCCGGTGTCAGCGCCCGGGGATTGGACTTGACCCAGCCTGCTTCTCGCACGATGTGCAGTACCCGGAAGCGACCCGCCGCCACGTCAATGGTCTCGATCCCGAGCACCTTGCTGTGGGCATTCTCCTCGTAGTCATACCGATAGTGTTCGTAGCGTGAGCGGAACTCCCCCTCTTCCTCAAATGTGTCTTCCCAGCTGTCGCCCACCTTGACTGGAAAGCGAATCAGGGTCATTTGCCCCTTGCGGATGGGGTTGGGCGCTGCGTACGTGGAGGCCACCTCGACGTGCTCTCCGCCGCCATCGATCGCATAGACGTTCTCGTCCTTGGTTGTTCGGGTGAGCGTCAAATGAGTGGGGGCGATGCCTTGGCCGGCGATGTACGTCCAGGTGGAGCCCTGGCGCGTGGCGGGAGCCGGCACCGGCTTGCCCTCATCCCAGTTCATCACGCGGCACGTTGGGGGTTGTGCGGGGTGTGGGGAACGTGTGGCATCAGCGTATGCAGGCGTGCACAGGATGGCTCCGAGTGTCAGAACAATGAGCGTGGCATGACGCCAAGTTTCGGTGATCAAAGGCATGTAGTCTTGTTTATGGAGAAGTTGTGACCACCCGGCTGCAGGGTGCGCACGGTGGCCGCCCCTTCAAAGCGCTTGCGCTCGGCCTGCAGGCTTTGCTGCCAGATCAGCACGCGACGTTCGGCTTGGACCGGGGTTTCGTAGGCGTAGGTGCCGGGTTGGTCCACATGTGCCAAGTGCATGGGCTGCGCGTGGTCGGCGTCTGCTTCCGCGCTGGCGGCGTGGCTGCTCACGGTGCGGTAGTCCCAGCTGGCGCTGTGCACGCTGCTGCTCGCGACCTGGCGGTGGCCATGCCAGCGGGTGATGCTGTCTTCCTTGAGCACGGCGCCGGGCTGGGTGTAGCGGATGCGGGGCTGCGCGTTGGGCTGGAAAGCACCGTTGTGGTCGGCAATCACCAGGGTGTGGGTGCCGAGGGTGCGCGGCTCGCTCGGGTCGCCTTGGTGAAGCCTAGATCTCGCAGACGAGGCCGTGTCTCTGGCATGTGTGCGGTCCTCAATCACCCAAAATCAGATCGTATCGGGTTCGCAGGGTGTTGACGGCCCGAACGATGCCTTCACATAACTCGTCGGTGTCCCGTGTTTGTCCGCGCTTGATGGCGAGCGATAAGTGGGCAATGTGCGCACCGATTTCTGGGTCGATGTCTGCGGAGTACGTGGTCTCTTCCTTCATCTCCAGCACCTGATCTGACGCGAGGCCGAGCTCTGTGGCGACCGCTCGCTGAAGGAGGCTGATGGCGCCACGTGCGTGAGAGGCGGGGGCGGGCTGTGCAGATTTGGCTCTTACATACACGCTATCGAAGTAGACACGAAGGTCCTCGTTGATCGTGAGTTCATCGTCAGGGATGACGAGTTCAATCCATGGCTCCGCCATTCCTGCTGACATGACCGCCAGGGTCTGAGGTGGGTAGCCGTGGATCTGACGTTGCCCGAGTTTGCGGTGACGCAGCATGAACCAAGCAATCAATGGCCCTAGCCAAGTGAGCAGGGTGATGGCCGTGAAGATGCCGCTGGGATGGTCGGGTTGCGCCCGCGCCATGTACAACATGCCGATAAGGTTGCCGAGCACGAAAATGCCCAGTGCCGCCGCAGCACGTTGCCAGCGGCTGCGAGGGGCCGTCAATGAGGCGAGGTGAGTCTCTTGGGCGGGTGGGTGTAGGCGAGAAGCCCGTGGGTGAAGCGGCCCGAGGTCGTATTCTTGGGCGAGCGTGTCGTGGGGCTCAGGGTGAGTGGGGGTCGCGTGTTGTGCGCTGATGCGCTCTGGCGACGGGCTTGCCGCGGGGCCGGGGTGCACCGTGAGCTTGTCGAGTGCTGAAGCGTAGTCGCCGTTGCGGATGTCCATGGGTGTCGGGGCAAGTGCTATGTGGTTGTGTCGCGTTCGTGGCAGGTCCCGGTGGCATTTGGCTCGAGGTGCCATGCATCTTCCATCAGGGGGCGGCCATTGCCTTCTACGGTGATGCTTGAGCAAGATTACTTGGTCAATACACTTGCCTGATTAGAAACGTGCCTCAGCATGCGACCTGACCGTCTTTTCCTTGATGGGCTTTGCTCTCACGACGTCGACGATGAGACTTGCGACCAGACCACGCAGATCGAAGCGGCGGTTGAACCTGTAGGCGAAGCCAGCAAGGTAGTGCTCGGCGTACTTGCGGTAGTTCAGGGCATGGAAGGCTCCGGCCAACGTGGTCTTGAGATTGCCCAGCACGGTGTTGACCCACTTGAAGCTGGGCAGGTCGCGCGGCTTGAGGGAGCCGACCACCATCGGGAGGTGAAGGCAACCGGCATCGGCCACCGCACTGAAGCAGGCCAAACCATCGCTGTGCACGCTGGTGCCCGGTGCCAGATTGGACTTGGCCCACTTGCTGATCGCTTCAGAGGTGAACCCTCTGACCACATTGAGCTTGATGAACATCGGATGCCCGTGATCATTGACCGAGACAGCCGCGACAAAGGGGACCTTGTTCTCGGAGCCCCGACCGACTTTGCCGCCTGTGCGCTCGCCTCCGAGGTAAGCGTCATCGAGTTGCACCGTGCCGCTGAGTTGGTGGGTGGCGTCTTGCGAGGCCATGGCCCGGTTGATCTTCTGATGCAACAGCCAGGCAGTGGGATAGCTCACGCCAAGCTGACGCTTGAGCGCCAGGGCAGACAGGCCGGTTTTGGCCTGACTGATGAGGTAGATGGCCAAGAACCAGGTCGTCAGGGGCAGTTTGGTGTGTGCCATGAGACTGCCTGCGGTCAGGGAGGTCTGATGCCGACAGCCATTGCACTGGAAGAGCTTACGGACACCGTGGCCGACCACATAGTGATCACTGCTGGAGCAGCGCGGACAGCGAAATCCCTCAGGCCAGCGCGCGGCCTTGATCGCTTCGGCGCACTGTGCCTCGGTGCCAAAGCTACGAAGGAATTCCGGAATCGACATGCCGTGCTGGAACTGAATCTGGTTGAAGGCCATGGTGCTCACCCCACTGTAAGAAGACCACAGATTAGTGAGTCACAAGCTCATGGGGTGAGCCTCGCTGAGGCAGGTTTCTAATCAGG
>NZ_JBBEYB010000015.1:0-78098 GCF_037482285.1 Aquabacterium sp. G14 | reverse complement strand
CACGAGCGGGCAATTCGGACACTGATTGCGGCGGCACTTGCCCAGCTTGAAGTTGAAACAGGCACCGCCATCGCCGCCAGCGTTGATCCAGCAACACTTGATCGCTGGCGAGCCTCAGTTTCAGAGCTGCGCCCAGATGGACAAACCCAGCAGAGTTGGCTATGGGCTGCACCGGCGAAACACTCAACCCGCCAAATCAGCGAGGTACTGGAGCGCATCGACCTGCTTTACACGCTGGACGTTCATAAGCACCTGGCAGACATCCCCGATCTCATCTTGCGCCGCTACGCGCGCCGACTTGTCTCCAGGCCGCCCTCAGCCGGAGCCAAGATCAAAGAGCCAGCGCGCACCGTGGAGGTCGCATGCTTTCTTCGGTATTGCCTGTTCACCACCACAGACCAGTTGATCCTTATGGTGCAGCGCCGGATCGCCGATCTGTGGCGTCAGGCTGCCGCCGATGTCCCCGCTACCGTCAATTGGGCCGCAATGTACAAAACGCTGCTCGGCGAACTTGTTGCCTTGAGCGCGCAAGGTGCGGTGCCAGATGCTGAGTTGCGTGCCCGTCTTGAAGCCTTGATCACCGAAACCCAGAAACGCAAACCACCGAGCAGGGCCTCCCTGGTCCGCGAGGGATTGATTGATGGAATTCGCCCCGTGCGGTCGTTGCTCGTCGCCATTGCAAAGCTGCCCTGGCAGGCCACCGGCGAGCATCCTGCCATCGAGTACCTTGCCAAGCTGCAAGCTTTATATCTCAAAGGATCCAGAAAGCTGCCAGTTGAAGTGGTGGCACCAAGTCTGGGAATGATCTGGCAGGTTTCGATCTCCAGCCCAGACCGGGAACGGGCGTTTCAGGCGTTGGAGGTGGCCACCCTGTTTGCCCTGCGCCGCGCGGTGCGCAATGGCTCGGTCTGGATTGAGCACAGCCTGAGCTTTCGGGGTCGTGCGCGCTTGTTCTTCACGGACGAGCGTTGGCAGGCAGAGTCCAAGAAACACTATGCCCGTCTATCGTTACCCAGCAAGGCTGCCACTTTCTTGAAGCCTTTGCTGGCCAGAGTAACTGCCGGTGTCGATGCGGTGGCCGCTGCAGCCCGCAGTGGCGTACTGCGCGTGGATGATGAACTCCATTTGTCGCCATTGCCCGCAGAGGACGAAGACCCAGAAGTGACCAAGCTGCGCGCGGCTTTGGATCACCGCATCGGTGAGGTTCAATTGCCGGAAGTGATTCTGGCCGTTGACGCCCAGGTGCGCTTTAGCTGGATCATGCTCGGACGTGAGCCGCGCTCTACCGACGAGCTGCTGATGGTCTATGCCGGCATCATGGCCCACGGCACCAGTCTGACTGCGGTCGAATGCGCGCGCATGATTCCGCAATTGTCTGCCACCAGCATTCGCCAGGCCATGCGCTGGGCGCGGGACGAACGGCGTCTGAGCCAGGCCTGCCAGGCTGTGCTGGAATTCATGCAGCGACACCCGATTGCCGCCACCTGGGGGCGGTCCGATTTGGCATCTTCTGACATGATGAGCATGGAGACCACCAAACGGGTGTGGCAAGCCCGGCTTGATCCTCGGCGCAACACACCTTCCATTGGAATCTACTCCCATGTAAAAGACCGGTGGGGCATCTTCCATGCGCAGCCCTTTGTGCTCAATGAGCGCCAGGCGGGCGTGGCCATTGAAGGTGTCATCCGCCAAGAAAAGCTGGAGACCAGCCAGCTTGCTGTGGATACCCATGGCTACACCGACTTTGCCATGTCACATGCCCGTTTGCTTGGTTTTGATCTTTGCCCGCGGTTGAAGGAACTCAAACAGCGCCACCTCTTTGTGCCACGCGGCACCAAAGTGCCCGCAGAAATCGCTGCGGTGTGCGAAGCCAATGTCGACGTCGCTTTGATCGAAAAGCATTGGGATAGTCTGGTGCACCTGGCAGCCTCGGTCATGAGCGGACATGCCAGTGCGGTGGCAGCTCTTGCGCGGTTCGGTTCTGCCGCCCAGGGCGATCCAATCTATGAGGCTGGCGTGCAATTGGGGCGGTTGCTGCGTACGGCGTTTTTGGCTGACTACTTTGTCAAGGACGCTTTCAGGAACGAGTTGCGCCGGGTGCTCAATCGGGGCGAGGCTGTTAACGCCCTCAAGCGCGCCATTTATACCGGCCGGATCAGCCCGGCGCAGGCCAAACGTGTCGATGAAATGCAGGCTGTGGCCGATGCGTTGAGCCTGATGGCCAACATCGTGATGGCGTGGAATACCTCACAGATGCAGGCGGTCCTGGATCGCTGGTCGAACCGCCGCCAGGTCATTCCACCGGAACTGATCGGGAAGATTGCGCCCACCAGGCTGGAGAGCATCAACTTGCGGGGTGTGTTTCGCTTCCCGGTTGACCGCTATGCTGACCAAATCCTGCCTTCGCGGCCAAATGCATCGATAACTGGCACCAATGGATGAAACCGACCACGGTTTGACGCCACGAATCGCAGATTTGAAAGTGAACAGGAAAGTCAATGAAATCAACGATCTACCAACACCACCTCCGCGCCAGTGCTAGCTTTTCGTACCGTCACTTATTGCACTGAAAACGAGGAGACCCCTTCTTTCCCGATGATTTCACGCGCTCTTTCATGGGCGGCATCATCGCGACCGTGGCGCCCTACATGGTCTATGTGGTGGCGCGGCGGTTTTTTGGTCTGCAGGGGAGTCTGACCAACCTCACGCCGGGCAAGTTGCTGGCGTGCATCGTCGCATATTCGATTGCCAGCCCCTTGCTCCATCACCTGTGGTTCCATCTGCGGGACCCTGACACCCACGAGTGGTCCGGCTTTCTTGTGATGGCCACGGGCGATTTCCTGGGCTCGGTGATCGTGTTTTACACCTTGAAGCTGGTGCTCAACCGATTCATGCCGACCCAGGGCGCCACACCGCTGCGCGCGCCTTGATGGCTGGGCGCAGACCGGTTCGACAGCCCCGACACGCGGGGCACTTCTCGGGGCTCCGCCTCAGGCTGGCAGCGACGGATAGTCGGTGTAACCATGCGCGCCGGTGCCGCCGTACAGGCCCACATCCGAGAACAGTTCGTTGAGGGGTGCGTTTTCCTGGAGGCGACGAGCCAGGTCCGGGTTGCTGATCGCGGCGCGACCGAAGGACACCAGATCGCCATGGTGGTTCGACACCGCGGCTTCGGCCATGGCCTTGTCGTAGCCGTTGTTGACCATCCAGACGCCGCTGTAGAGCTTGCGCAGGGCGTCGTAGTCGAACGGTGCGTTGTCGCGCGGACCACCGGTGTGACCCTCCACCACATGGATGTAGACCGGGTGCAGCTTCTCCAGTTCGCGCACCACGTGCTCGAACAGCGGCTGCGGGTTGCTCTCGCTGGAGTCGTTCACCGGGGAAACGGGCGACAAGCGGATGCCCACGCGGTCGGCGCCGATTTCGGCGGTGACGGCGGCCATCACTTCCAGCAGCAGGCGTGCGCGGTTCTCGATGCTGCCGCCGTACTGGTCGGTGCGCTTGTTGGAGCCATCACGCAGGAAGGCGTCCAGCAGGTAGCCGTGAGCCCCGTGGATTTCCACGCCGTCAAAGCCCGCCTCGATGGCGTTACGGGCCGCTGTGCGGAAGTCATTGACCACGCCAGGGATCTCTGCGGTTTCCAGAGCGCGCGGCACCGAGCAATCCACCATGCCTTGACCAGCCACGAAGGTCTTGGCTTTGGGGGCAATCGCTGAGGGGGCCACTGGGGCC
The DNA here is from genome assembly GCF_037482285.1 of Aquabacterium sp. G14. NCBI lineage: Bacteria > Pseudomonadati > Pseudomonadota > Betaproteobacteria > Burkholderiales > Sphaerotilaceae > Aquabacterium > Aquabacterium sp. G14. The sequence goes on along the minus strand of NZ_JBBEYB010000015.1, from coordinate 74,366 downwards.
TGGCCGTCGGGCTGGTAGGCCGTGTGCGACATGCGGCCCACGTGCCACAGTTGCACATAGATCTTGCCGCCCTTGGCGTGCACCGCATCGGTCACCTTGCGCCAGCCAGCCACCTGCTCGGCGGTGTGCAGGCCGGGCGTGCTGGGATAGCCCTGTGCCGTGGCTGACACCTGGGTGGCCTCGGCAATGATCAGGCCCATGCCGGCCCGTTGTGCGTAGTACTCGACCATCAGCGGGCCGGGCACGTTGCCGGCTTCGGCGCGGCTGCGGGTCAGGGGGGCCATGACCACGCGGTTGGCCAGGGTGATGGGGCCCAATTGGAAGGGCTGGAACAGGTCGCTCATGCAAAGGTCTCCGTGGAAGAAAAAAATCAAGGACGCAAGAGGTGGTCGAGCATCAGCGCGACCGTGTCCTTGAGGGCTTGGGTGTGGTGTTCGATCTTCATGCGCAGCAGGGCCCCTTCCCAGGCGTCCCAGAAGAAGGTGGCGAGGGTGTCGGCATCGACGTCGGTGCGCACGCTGCCTTCGGTCTGGGCGCGGCGCAGCAACTCGGCCAGGCGTGTGCGCCAGCCGGACAACGATGTGTTCAGCACGGTGCAGCACAAGGCGCTGGTCTCGGCCACTTCGGCGGCGAAGTTGCCCACCAGGCAGCCCTGGCAGCCTTGCTGTTCGTGGTGCGCGATGAAGCGCGTGAAAACGTGGCGCACCGCATCGTGGGCGTCGGGGGGCGCATCGCTCAGGCAGCGCTCCCAAGCCTCGTCCACCCAGCGCGCGTAGTGCGCAATGATGGCCGCGGCGAAGGCTTCCTTGCTCTCGAAGTGGTTGTAGAACGAGCCTTTGGGCACGCCTGCCTGGTCGGTGATCTGCTGGATGCCGGTGGCGTGATAGCCGCAGCGCGTGAACAGTTCGTAGCCGGCTGCGGTGAGGCGGCGAGGGATGTCGGTTTTGTCAGCGGTGCGGGCCATGACTGAATAATATGACCGGTCGTCTTAAAATGCAAATGGGGGGTGCAAGACCGTAGGTCATCAGGGTTTCTGCGGTTTTCCGTCCTATGCTTGTCATCTTGACCCTGGAAGATCTGATGCTTCTGTGGCCCTCAGCCTCTGATCCAACAGCCTTTGTGATGACCAACCTTTCTCAGCCTCCCGTTGCGCCCGCTACGGCGTCATGTCCTCCCAGCGCAGACGCCCAGCATCCCAATAATGTGTTCGGTCGCCTGTTCCGTGCCTGCGAGGGCCTGCCAGCCGTGCGTTGTGCGGTGGTCCACCCCTGCGACGCGGATTCGCTGGGTGGCGCGATCGCGGCGGCCCAGCGCGGCCTGATCGAGCCGGTGCTGGTGGGCCCGCAGGCCAAGATCCGGGCCGTGGCCAAGGAAGGTGGCTGGGACCTGTCGCCCTGGCGCATCGTGGACACCGAGCACAGCCATGCCGCGGCCGATGCCGCCGTGGCGCTGGCCCGCGCGGGTGAGGTGCAGGCGCTGATGAAGGGCAGCCTGCACACCGATGAATTGATGGGGGCGGTGGTGGCCTCGGCCACTGGGCTGCGCACCGCGCGCCGCGTCAGCCACGTCTTCGTGATGGACGTGCCGGCCTACCCGCGGATGCTGCTGGTCACCGATGCGGCGGTCAACATCGCGCCCACGGTGCGCGAAAAAGCCGACATCGTGCAGAACGCGATCGAGTTGGCGCATGTGCTGGGGGTGCCCGAGCCCAAGGTGGCCATCCTGGCGGCGGTGGAAACCGTCAACCCCGACATGCAGGCCACGGTGGACGCGGCCATGCTGTGCAAGATGGCCGACCGCGGGCAGATCACCGGCGGTTTGATCGACGGGCCGCTGGCCTTCGACAATGCCGTGAACCTGGAGGCGGCCCGCACCAAGCACATCGTCTCGCCGGTGGCGGGGCAGGCCGACATCCTGGTCGTGCCCGACATCGAGGCCGGCAACATGCTGGCCAAGCAGTTGCAGTACCTGGCTGGCGCTGACAGCGCCGGCATCGTGCTGGGCACCAGGGTGCCCATCGTGCTGACCAGCCGCGCCGACTCGGTGCGCATGCGTCTGGCTTCCACCGCGGTGCTCAAGCTGCTGGCGCACGCGCGTGCGCAGGCGCTGGCTGCGGCCGTGAAAGCATGATGGAAGGCCGCTGACGATGACCACTGACGCCATTGCCGTGCTCAACGCGGGCTCGTCGAGCCTGAAGTTCTCGGTGTTCACGGCGCGGATCTTCCGGCCCCTGTTTCACGGCCAGATCGAGGGCCTGGGCACCGCGCCGCGCTTGAAAGTGGCCAATGTGCGTGGGGAGGTGTTGCTCGATCAGCGCTGGTCGGGCGAGGAAGGCTTCGACCACGAGGCAGCCTTGGCGCACCTGCTCAAGATCATGCCGCAGTTCCTGCACCGCATCGAGGTGGTGGCGGTGGGGCACCGCATCGTGCACGGGGGCGTGGCCTTTCGGGAGCCGGTGGTGTTGACACCGACGGTGGTCGAGCAACTGGCCGAGCTGGTGCCGCTGGCGCCGCTGCATCAGCCGCACAACCTGGCCCCCGTGCGCGCCTTGATGAAGCTGGCGCCCCGCGTGCCGCAGGTCGCTTGTTTTGACACGGCCTTCCACACCACCGGGCCCGAGGTTTCGCAGCGCTTTGCCTTGCCCCGCGAGTTTCACCATGCGGGCGTTCAGCGCTACGGTTTCCATGGCCTGTCGTACGAATACATTGCGTCGCGCCTGCCGCAGGTGGACCGCCATGCCGCCAAAGGCCGTACGGTGGTGATGCACCTGGGCAATGGCGCCAGCATGTGTGCCTTGCAGCACGGGCACAGCGTGGCCAGCACCATGGGTTTCACGGCGCTGGACGGTTTGCCCATGGGCACCCGCTGCGGCAACATCGACCCGGGTGTGCTGCTGTGGCTGATGGACGAGCGCGGCATGGACGCCCGCCAGATCGAGGCGCTGCTCTACAAACAGTCAGGCCTGCTGGGCGTCTCGGGCCTGTCGTCGGACATGCGTACCTTGCTGGCCAGCGAGCATCCGGCCGCCCGCGAGGCCATCGACCTGTACGTCTACCGCATCCGGCGCGAGCTGGGCTCACTCGCGGCCGCTCTGGGCGGGGTGGACAGCCTGGTTTTCACGGCCGGGATTGGCGAGCATGCGGCGGCCATCCGGGCCCGCATCTGCCACGACGCCGCCTGGTTGGGCGTGAAGCTGGACGAGGCGGCCAACGCCGCCGGGCCTGCCGAGCGCGATCAGCCGCACCGCATCAGCCAGTCCGACAGTCCGGTCAGTGTCTGGGTGATCCCGACCAACGAAGAGCTGATGATCGCGCGCCACACCCGCCACCGCGTGCCCGACTTCCGCCAGCGGGGCAGCGAACGCCTGGTGAAGGCGGCTGCAGCGGCCCCGGTGGCCTCGGCCTGAGGGCCGCTGGGCGCTACAATCAAAAGTTCGATGAGCGCCACACGGGTGGCGACACCTTTGAGAAGGATTCCCCCCATGTCGATGGACGATCGCGACGGCAAGATCTGGATGGACGGCAAGATGGTGGAGTGGCGCGATGCCAAGATCCACGTGCTGACCCACACGCTGCACTATGGCTGCGGCGCTTTCGAAGGCGTGCGCGCCTACAAGACCGACAAGGGCACCGCGATCTTCCGTCTGCGTGAGCACACCGAGCGCCTGTTCAACAGCGCCAAGATCTTGCGCATGCCCATGCCCTTCACCCTCGACGAGGTGATGCAGGCCCAGATCGACATCATCAAGGCCAACAACCTGGAAAGCGGCTATCTGCGTCCGCTGATCTGGCTGGGCTCTGAAAAGATGGGCGTGAGCCCCAAGGGTGCCAAGGTGCACGTCATGGTCGCCGCCTGGCCCTGGGGCGCCTACCTGGGCGAAGACGGCATCAACCGCGGCATCCGCGTCAAGACCTCCAGCTTCACCCGCCACCACGTCAACATCACGATGACGCAGGCCAAGTCGGTGAGCAACTACACCAACTCCATCCTGGCCAACCTCGAAGCCACCGAAGACGGCTACGACGAAGCCCTGCTGCTGGACACCGCCGGTTTCGTCTCCGAAGGTTCGGGCGAGAACGTGTTCGTGATCAAGGACGGCGTGGTCTACACCCCCGACCTGTCGGCTGGCGCCTTGAACGGCATCACCCGCAAGACCGTGACCGCGATCTGCAAGGACCTGGGCCTGGAGCTCAAGGAAAAGCGCATCACCCGAGACGAGATCTACATCGCCGACGAGGCCTTCTTCACCGGCACCGCCGCTGAAGTGACCCCGATCCGCGAACTCGATCGCGTGGAGATTGGTTCGGGCACCCGTGGCCCCATCACCGAGAAGATCCAGTCTGCCTATTTCGACGTGGTCTATGGCCGCAATGCCAAGTACGCCGACTGGCTGACCCTGGTCTGATTGCCAAGGACGCTGAACATGAGCACGAACACACAGTCTCCCAAAGCCGTCGTGGAAGTGGGCGCGGCCGACCTGCAAGGGCCGGGCGTGGTGTTTTGCCCCAACCCCAAGCAAGCCTTGTGGAGCAACCACCCTCGCGTCTACATTGACGTGGTGGCCACCGGCGAAGGCAAGTGCCCGTATTGCGGCACCGTCTACAAGCTGAAAGACGGCGAGCACGTGCACGCCCACTGAGGTGCCTGCCGCCGCGCGCGACACAGCAAGCCCGGGTTCGCCCGGGCTTTGTCTTTTCTGATCTGCCAGGAACCGAGACCATGTCCGAGGTGCTCTCCGATCTCTATGCCCTACAAACCCTGCCTGAGCTGCTGGCTTGGCGGGTGAGCCGTACACCACAGACCGTGGCCTACCGCCATTTCGACGTCACTGCCCAGGCCTGGGTGAGCCTGGACTGGGCACAGGTGGCGCAGCGGGTGAGTCAGTGGTCGGCCGCGCTGCAGGCGATGGACCTGCCACAAGGCGCACGCGTGTCCATCCTGCTGCCCAATGGCCTGGATGCCGTCAGCATCGACCTGGCTACCTTGGTGCAGGGCGGGGCGCCCGTGCCCCTGCACGCCATCGACAATCCGGCCAGCATTGCCTACATCCTGTCGGACAGTGCCGTGTCGCTGCTGGTGGTGCAGAGCGTGAGCCAGTGGCAGGCAATTGCCGGCGTCGGTGCTGACCTGCCGGCGCTGCGTGCGGTGGTGGTGTGCGACAACGCCGTGCCGGATGCGCCTGTCGCGTCCGGCCCGCAGCTGTTGAGCCTGCACGACTGGCTGGCAGCGGGGCAGACGGCGGCGCCCATGCACGGTGTGGTGGCCCCCAAAGCCGATGACCTGGCCGCCATTGTTTACACCTCGGGCACCACCGGCAAGCCCAAGGGCGTGATGCTGACGCACCGCAATGTGATGAGCAACGTCAAGGCGGTGATGTCGGTGATCCAGCCGCGTCCCGATGACGTGTTCCTGTCCTTCCTGCCGCTGTCGCACACCTTCGAGCGCACGGCGGGCTACTACCTGCCGATGGCCGCCGGGGCCTGCGTGGTGTACGCGCGCTCGGTGGCACAGCTGAGCGAAGACCTGCGCAATGTGCGACCCACCGTGCTGGTGTCGGTGCCCCGCATCTATGAGAGGGTGCAGGCGCGCCTGCAGGAGGTGCTGGCCACCTCACCGCTGAAAGCCCGCCTGTTTGCCTGGACCGAGGCCGTGGGCTGGCGGCGCTTCTGCCGCCAGCAGGGTCTGCCGGTGCCAGCCTCACCCTGGTCGGTGTTCGACGGGCTGGTGTGGTCGCTGCTGGACAAGCTGGCCGCCCAGCCCTTGCTGGCGCAGTTTGGTGGACGCCTGCGCGTGGCCGTCAGCGGCGGTGCGCCCTTGTCCCCGGCAGTGGCGCGCTGCTTTCTGGGCGTGGGCATGCCGCTGGTGCAAGGCTACGGCATGACCGAAACCTCGCCCGTGGTGGCGTGCAACCTGCCGACCGACAACGATCCGTCCTCCGTGGGACGTGCCTTGCCCGGCGTGGAAGTGCGCATCGGTGAGAACCGTGAACTGCAGGTGCGCGGCCCCAGCGTGATGAAGGGCTACCTGAACCGCCCCGAGGACACCGCCAAGGTTCTGTCGCCCGAGGGCTGGCTGGGCACGGGCGACCAGGCTGCCATCGAGGACGGCCGCATCCGCATCCTGGGTCGCATCAAGGAGATCATCGTCACCTCGACCGGTGAGAAGGTGCCGCCTGGCGATCTGGAACAGGCGCTCACGGGTGACCCGCTGTTCGAGCAGGCCTTCGTGCTGGGCGAGCAGCGCCCCTTCATCGCCGCGGTGGTGGTGATGAACCCGCAGGTGTGGGCGCAACTGGCGCAAAGTCTGCAGTTGGACCCCAAGGACCCTGCCAGCCTGCAAGCCCCTGCTGCGGTGAAGGCGGCGCTGACGCGCATCCAGCAGGCGGCTTCCAGCTTTCCGCATTACGCGGTGCCCCGCAAGGTCTGGCTGACGCTGGAGCCCTGGACCGTCGAGAACACCATGATGACGCCCACGCTCAAGCTCAAACGCAACAACCTGATGACCCGCTTTGCTGCCGAGATCGAGCGCCTGTATGCGCGTTGATCGCACGGTGTGTGCATCGGGTGTGGGACCCGCAATCGTCATGCGCCCCGCCTACAATCGTTCTCCATCATGAAGACCACGCACGAATTCGTTCTGACCCTGTCCTGCCGGGACACCACCGGCATCGTTCACGCGGTGTCGGGCCTGCTGTATCAGGCCGGCTGCAACATCATCGACTCACAGCAGTTTGGCGATGTGCAAAGCGAGGACAGCACCGGTCTGTTCTTCATGCGCGTGCACTTTGCCGCGCCCGACCACCTGGCCGATGCCGGCACGCTGGAGCGTCTGTTCTCGCATGTGCGCGAGCAGTTCCAGATGACGGCGTCCATCCGCGCGCTGGCGCGCAAGCCGCGCGTGCTGATCATGGTCAGCAAGCATGGACACTGCCTCAACGACCTGCTGTTCCGCTGGCGCTCTGGCTGGTTGCCCATCGACATCCCGGCGATCGTCTCCAACCACCCGGACTACGCCGAGCTGGCCGCCAGCTATGGCATCCCTTTCCACCACCTGCCGCTGCCCACGGGGTCCAGCCCCGAGGTCAAGCGCGCGCAGGAGCAGCAGGTGGAGGCGTTGGTGGCGCAAGAAGGCGTGGACCTGGTCGTGCTGGCGCGCTACATGCAGATCCTCAGCGCCGAGTTCTGCCAGTTCCTCAAGGGGCGCGCCATCAACATCCACCACAGCTTTTTGCCCAGCTTCAAGGGCGCCAAGCCTTACTATCAGGCGCATGACCGCGGCGTGAAGCTGATCGGTGCGACGGCCCACTACGTGACCGCCGACCTGGACGAAGGCCCGATCATCGAGCAGGACGTGGAACGGGTGGATCACACCCTGACCCCGGAAGATTTCACCGCCGTGGGGCGGGATGTGGAGTGTGTGGTGCTGGCGCGGGCCGTGAAGTGGCACGCCGAGCACCGTGTGCTGATGAACGGTCACAAGACCGTGGTGTTCAAGTAAGGACGCTTGCCATGAAAGACCCGCGCGCCATCAAGGCGGCCCAGGCTCTGATGACCACGGCCGACGAGACCGAGGCCTCGTTCTACGACGCCATGCGCCACGGTGACGTGGACAAGGTGATGGCCTGCTGGGCCGACGACGAAGAGATTGCCTGTGTGTCGCCCGGCGGTCCGCGCACGGTGGGCACGGTGGCGGTGCGGGCGGCCTTTGCGGCCACGCTGGCGACCGGGCCGGTGCACATCACCATCGAGCACGTGCGCCGCATGGAGACGGCCGTGTGCGCCGTGCACCATGTGACCGAGAAGGTGCAGGCTGTGACGTCCGAAGGCCTGCAGACCGCGTTTGTGATTGCCACCAATGTCTACCTGCGCACGCCGCAGGGCTGGCGCATGGTGGCTCACCACGCGAGCGCTGGCATGCCGCAGGACCTGCCGGACATCTCCGAGCCGCGCTCGATCCTGCACTGAGTCGGTCATGCTGCACTACCAGGCACCACGCTGGCTGAAGGGCGCTGGGGCGTTGGGTGGCAATGTCCAGACCATCTGGCCGGCGCTCTACAGCCACCCGCGTGCCGATCAGGTGGCCGAGGCGGTGCGCTACCAGCGCGAGCGCTGGGACACGCCCGACGGGGACTTCATCGATGTGGACGGGCTGGCAGCGCCCGCCGGCGCGCCCGTGCGGCGGCCCTTGCTGGTGCTGTTCCACGGTCTGGAGGGCTCGTCGCAAAGTCATTACGCCCGTGCCTTTGCCCACTGGGCACAGGCCCAGGGCTGGGACTATGTGGTGCCGCATTTTCGGGGTTGCTCCGGTGAAATGAACCGCACGCTGCGGGCCTACCACTCGGGCGACCATGAGGAGCTGGACTGGATCTTGCGCCGCCTGGCCTTGCGTCACACCGGGCCCATGTTGGCCGTGGGCGTTTCCTTGGGGGGCAACGCCCTGCTGCGCTGGGCGCAAGAGGCGGGCAGTCAGGCCGAGACCTTGGTGAAGGCCGTGGTGGCGATCTCGTCGCCCGTGGACCTGACGGCAGCCGGTCAGGCGCTGGGGCAGGGCTTCAACCGCCATGTCTACACCCGCATGTTCATGCGCACGCTCAAGCCCAAGGCCTTGCTGAAGGCGCGGGCGCACCCGGGCGTGGTGAAGCTCGATGCCCTGCTGGCGGCGCGGGATCTGTATGAGTACGACAATGCCTACACGGCCCCGGTGCACGGCTTTGCCAGCACCGAGGACTACTGGCGGCGTGCCTCGGCCAAGCCGGGCCTGCGTGCGATGCGCCATGTGCCGGCCCTGGTGCTCAACGCCCGCAATGACCCTTTCGTGCCGGCCGAGAGCTTGCCCCGTACGGACGAGGTGGGGCCGGCCGTGACGCTATGGCAGCCGGCCGAAGGCGGGCATGTGGGCTTTCCGCAAGGCCGCTTCCCGGGCCATGTGGCCGACCTACCGCGGGCTGTGGGCCGCTGGCTGGCCCAACATTTGTGAGGACTGTCATGGACGAGATCGTCAAAGCCGCCATGCTCAAGTGGCCCAATGTGCCGAACTGCTACGGCTGGCTGGCGCTGGATGCCCGCGGCGACTGGTATCTGCGCGACGCGCCCACCCAGGCGGCCGGACCCTTTCCGCAGATCAAGGGCAGCCTGATCGAGCACGAGAAGTTCAAGGCCTTCATTCACCGCAACTATCTGGCCGACGAGCGCGGGGCCTGGTTCTTCCAGAACGGCCCGCAGCGCGTGTACCTGCAGCTGGAGCTGGCCCCCTTGGTGCTGGGCGTGCGGCGTTTGTCAGACAGTGAGCCCGACCCGCACGGCAATGGCTTTGAAGTGCAGGCTCACACCGGCCAGGACGTGGGCGCAGTGCAATCGTGCTGGTTGGACGAGCACGGCCGCCTGTACCTGCTGACCGAGGCCGGGCTGGGCGTGGTGCGTTCCATGGACATGGCCACGGCGGCCGATGCCGTGGCGGAGGGCGTCTGGGGTGAGCCGCAGGAGATCGCGTTCGCCGAGATGCCGGCCCGGTTTGGCTTTGTGCGCGAGCCTGCGCCTGTTTGATGGACTGGCGGGTGCGTTTGAGAACGCACCATGAAAAAAGCCGGCTCCAAGAGCCGGCTTTCTCTGGAGCGTGGACGCTCAGGGGGCAGAGGCCGCGGCAGCAGGCGCTGCAGGCTCTTCGAACTTGGCACCGCCGGCGTTGGCCATGAAGGCGGCGGCACGTGTGATTTCGAGGTCGCTCATGTCGCCGCCGCCTTGTGCGGGCATGGCGTTGAAACCCTTGATGGCGTGGGTGGCCAGGGTGGTCAGGCCTTGACCGATGCGACTGCCCCAGGCGCCGGCATCACCAAACTTGGGCGCGCCCAGCATGCCAGCGTCGTGGCAGGCCGCGCACTGCGCCTTGTAGGCTTCTTCACCCGAGCGTGGGCCGGCGTTGGCCGAAGCCAGTTTGATCTGCACGGTGCCCACGGGCATGATGCGGTCGGCGGTGGCCTGGGCGCTCAAAGCGTCGGAGCCGGCAGCCTTCTGGCTGTGCGACGAGACATACATGACCAGCAGCACGATGATGGCCACCGGGATGATGAAAGCGGCCGCCACGGCAACCATCAGTTGCTGGGGGGTGCTGATCGGGCCTTGATGACCGGACTCTTGGGTTTGGGGCGCTTGGCTCATGGGGTGTTCAGGAGGCGCTGGTTGGTGGGTGACGGCATCCGACCGGCAAGACCGGTCATCTGAAAGGGACATTATAGGTCGAGCACCGGCTTCTATGAAACGCATGCCCGCAGACCCCTGCTAGAATCCGCACTGCTGCGCCCGTAGCTCAATGGATAGAGTACTGCCCTCCGAAGGCAGGGGTTGCTGGTTCGATCCCAGCCGGGCGCGCCATATAGATCAGGCACTTAGCTTCGCGGCTAGGTGCTTTTTTCTTTCCTGTACGGACTTTGTACGGATAGTGCTCCCTGGGGATGGTCGTGTCGCGTCGGCTTTTTCCGTGTCGCATCAGGGCGTCATGCTGTAGCCGCCCCGGCCCGGTGCCGCCTCAATTTGATTTGCTGATTGATCGCCCAGGGGGGATTTTTTCTCCGCGTGCGGGGTAGCGCGGTTTCCTTGTCTCGAGGGTTGACGACTTCAGAGCCGCCCCCGGTGCATGTCCGTCAGGGATCGTTGGCCCGGCTCAGGTGTTCACGCTGATTCACAGGTGTTCACACTCCCGAGCTTTCGGGAGCATCGCGCACGCCGGGAAGGCGCACCGGCCTTTTCTGGCCTTTGTTTTTGGCGGTCGCCTCGCGCGCGCGCGGAACGTTCAGGATGATCCCGAGTTGGATCATGTCCGAGGGGGTCGCACGCGCGCGCAGGCGCGTACTGTTCCGAGAACTACCGCTGCCGTCGCCTGGGTGGGGTCTTGAGGGGAAGTAATAAACACGTACCCATAGGGGTCGAAAAACTGCCGATCCCGGCGGCTCCACGACCCCGTGGTGGGCTATCCCTCGGGAGTACCTTTTGTGCGCTCAGGTGGGCTTGAACCCGTCACACCGTTGAAGCAGCATCACCATGTCAGCAGCGATGCCAGCGCCAGCTAGGCCAGCGGCCTGCCATCTGTTGCAGGCCCACGATCTGCCGCCGTTTCTCAGGTGCAGGCATTCCAGGCACAGCCGCCGGTCGTCGCTGTCACGGTCACGGATCGCCAGCCCATCGGCCACCCCTTCAGCCTCGGTCTGATCCAGGCCATGCCGGGTGAACAGTTGAACCCTCGCGTTGAGGGTGTCAATCTCGGCTGTGTTCATCGCCGTGGTGTGCGGCCATGAATGCCGGTCGGGGTCGATGGCTTCAGGTTTTTTCAGGTTTGTTTTACTGGTGGACAGCGCCAGCCGTTCGGCCTCGATGCGTGACAGCCCCCCGTCAAACTCGATGATCGCGGCCCGTTCCTCGAACGCTTCACGGTCGAAGTCTTGAGCCTGGGACGGATCGTTTGCCGCTGTCGCATCGCCCCCTGATTTTTGAGAAAGCCCCGCCGGGGTACCTACAAAACCTACAAAAAGGGGTTTCGTAGGTTTTGTAGGGTCGGGTTCAGGGGGCATCGCTGTTTTCTTCAGTCGTGCCAGCCATGTCATGCCGTCGCCCTCCCGGTCAGTGCCGCCGGGTTGATGGCGTAGCGGTCGCTTGGTCGTCCTGCCGCAGCACTCATCTGCCCCGCGTCCAGCTTGAGCCAATCAAAGTCGGTCAACACATCAGCAGCTTTGCGCACCGCGTCCGGTGTCGCCAGTCCGGCCCATCCCTTCTGCGCCACCACGCGGGGGGTGAATGCTTCCATCAGCACGCCGTCACGGTCGGTCAGCTTGCCCGCCTTGATCTTTGCCAGCAGCGATGCCGCCGCCGCTGTCTCGGGAATCACCGCTGCCGCGTAAAGCCGTTCGGCATGGGTGCGCAGGTAGTCGCCCCAGGCCAGCGCCCGGATCAGTTCGTTCTCACCGATCACAAACCCGCTGTCTGGTGTGTCGATCAGTGCGAACACCAGCGCCAGCGCCGGGATCAGCTTGCGGTACTTGGACAGGTGGGACACCATTGCCGGGTGCAGGTCTTCGCCCCGAATCTCGGTTTCAAAGGGCACCAGCCATTCCACAAACAAGGCTTGCGCAGCAGCATCAAAGCGCCAGACATGCGGCTCTGTTTCGCTGGCTGGCTCCAGTGCGGCCAAACGCTCAAACACTGCCCAGGCGGCTTGCTTGGCTGGCGTGTCGGGCCATTGGTCAACGTGGACAAACTCGCCATCGGTGTCAGGCCACACCGTCAGGCCAAACCGCTGCAACAGGCCATCGTCAGCACTGCCGCCCGCCACCGCACCGCGCACGTACTCCTGAATGCGTCCAGGTTGAATGCCGCCGATCATTGCCAGACACACACGGGGGATGTGTACCGTCCCGCGCCCGATGCGGTCGAAGGTGTACCCCTGATTGCCGTCATAGGCTTGAAGGTAGAAAGCGCGTGATCCCTCTTGCCCTTGCTTGTCCAGGCCGGTCAGCAGCCCATACAGCTCATCCCGATATGACAGGGTGCCCCAGGGGTTTTGCTGCATCAGTTCGCCCAACTTCTCCACCGTGGCGTCGTTGACGGTGAAGCGCCGCGCAATGGGTTCGTCTGGTGTGTCAGCAGGTGTCAGCAGGGCACGCGCTGCCGCCGGGTCTTTTGCTGCAAGTCCCTTGGCTTTCTTCTCGTTGTCGATCCCTGCCAGTTCGGCCACCTTGCAATCCAGCGCCCAGGCTTCATGCGCCACCTGCCATTGGTCAAACTCGGCTTGCTGCAATCGGTTGAGCGGTCGCAGGGCTTCGGACAGGGCCGGGCTTTTCTTCACGCCCGGTCTGCCCACGGTCATGCCCCACAGGTTCGGGACTACCTGCCAATCGTCGCGGGCTTTGGGTTGCACCACGGCACGCGCACCGATCAGGCTTGATGCCGCCACCAGCGCGGCCACCGCCGGGAAGTCAGGGGGGCACTGCATCCGGTGGGCAATGTCCATCACCCAGGCCCGCAAAGCCTCGGGCATCAGGTCAGCATCGAAGGCTTGCACAGGTGGCAAGGCGTCAGGCAAGGGCATAGGCTCAGGCCATCCGCTGCCCGTCGCTGGCGCTGAATGCGCCGCCTCGATGCAACGCCGCACCGCGTCCAGGCCCGCCACTTGGTGCAGGTCGTTGAAGTCAGTCGCCCGGTCTGGTCGGGTAGCTCCGAAGTCAGGCACGGCCACACAGCCGCCCACAGCTTGCGCCGTTGCCGTGGCCTTCGTCATGCCGGGGTTGCCTTCGGTCAGGTAGTCGTCATCAGCGGCCACCGTGATCTTCAGAGTCGGATACTTGGTGCGCAGCGCCAGTGCCACCGATCCCAGGTTGCCCGCGTTGAAGGCCACGGCCACCGCTTCGCCGGTCGCTTCATGAATGCTTGCGCCGGTCGCGTACCCCTCGCACACGATCAGCCTGCCGCCCTTGGGTTTGCCGATGGCGAGATAGCAACCCTTCACCCTGCCGCCGGACAGAAACCGCTTCTCACCGTCTGACGTGATCGTCTGCAAGCTGTGCAGGGTGCCCGCTGTGTCGCGCATGGGCACGATCAGCCCGCCCGCCGCGTCAATCCGCACGCCATGCGCTTGCACGCCCTTGGTGGTCAGGTAGGGGTGCTGGGTGCAGGGCTTCGCCTCCTGCCAGCGTTTCGCCGCTTCGGTCGCTGCCGCTTGATGCCGTTCGGCTTGGTCGGCTTCGCGCTGCGCCTGCATGGCCTTGATGCGCTGCCGGTGGGCTTCGCGTTCGGCCTGGGTCAACTCGGCGTCAGGCTTGCCGCACCATGTCTCAGTGATGCCCAAACGCCAGCAACCAAACACCCCAGCGGGCACGCCGTCCAGGTGCAGGACACACCAGCCGGTATCGTCGCCACGTTTGCCGCTGGCGCTGAATCGGTGCAGCTTGCCGTCTGCATGGATCACGTCAGGCGGGATCAGGCCAGCCGCTGCAATCGCGTCCTTGAATTGGTCGATAGGGTCGCTCATGCCCGGCCCCCGATCTTGTTCAGCAGCGCCAGCACTTCGCGCCAGTCCTTGCAGTAGCGTGTCCAGCTCCAGCAGATCACGATGAAGTCATGCGCGCCGTCTGGTGTGACCTCGCTTCGGAACAGCTTGTGCCCTTTCAGTGCGAACGCGGCCCGCACCGTCGCAAACTCTTTGTCGGTGGGGGTGCTCATGCCACCCCCTTGAACACCAGCGCCAGCCATGCAGCGCAGTGAATCAGCTTGGCCTTGAGCCGATGTGTGAACGCTGGCGCTGATTGCTCCAGGCTGGCAAAATCGGGGTGCTGAGTCCCGATAGCCGCCGTGGTGCCGATGTGGTGCCCGGCGGCTTCGTTTTGGGTCACGCTGGCAGCGCCAGCATCAGGATGTGACAGGTCAGCAGATCGTAGGCGCACAGGCGCACCCAGGCCCGCCGCAATGGCGTGCTTTTTCATGGGTGAACCTCCGATTACTTGGCTGTCGCCAGGGCATCAATCCATTGCCGGATTGCTTCGCTGTGCCAGCGCACGCACCGGGCAGACAGCTTGATGGGGGCGGGGAATGTGCCGTCTTTGACCTTGGCGTGGATCGTTGAGCGGGACATGCCCGTCGTGTCCATCACGGTCTTGACGTTCAGCAGTGCCGCGTTGAGTTGCGCCACATGGAGCGGCTGGCGGTTGCTGGGGGTGCTTGATACGGTTGCGCTTTTCAACTGGTGATCCTTCAGGTCAATTCCAGTCAAAGCCCCCACAAACACACACGGACAACATCGGATAACCGAGTTATGGCGTATATTTTCAGAGTTCAGCCCGCAAAGTTTGAACACTGGGTGGTCTTTGACTACCTGCAAAGCCTCTTGACTCGGTTGCAGCCGGTCTTGAGGCTTTGCGCTTTCTGGCACATCGTCGAGCCAGTGCGGCAGATTATGAACAAAGTTTTACCTTTGGCTAGACACTAGAAGAAGTGCACTCTTTGTAGTGCCCCATTTCGGGAGCGCCCTTTGTGGGGTGTCCTGAGAGGCTTGCCCTCCTACAGATACGTCAGGCCCTCCTGGGCTGTGCGGGCGTACAGAAGTGGCGCAGCACGTTGTAAACGTTGTCGTTATCGTGCTCGATCACCTAGGCACGCGTCGCTTTTGCGCTTGTTCACCTTGGGCTGGATGTCCTCGCTGTTGACCTCCATGTGCTGACGTTGTGCAAAAAGGGATGCCCTCGGACATGTTGTCGTTGAAGTAGTCGTGGCGCGCAGGATGTTCTTCAGGTGATCGGGGTTGATTTCGGTGATGTAGTTGTCCTTGCCGTCCTTGTCTTGCCGCTTGCGGGTCTTGACGCAGCAACTGGCGGTCAGAGCATCGCCGTCTTGTCCATCAGCGCACGGGTCTTATCGACGCGCAGGTGACCATAGTTCGCGTCGATCATCGCCGTGGACGTACCCGCGATCTTGGCGACAAGGTGGGAATCCATGCCGCCCGCGATCAGTTCCGTGATGGCGCAGTGACGCAGGGTGTACATCACCGTCTTGTCAGGCAGGCCAGCGGCCACCACAGCGGCCTTGAAAGGCTTTTTCCATGCGTCCTTGTTCCACCGCTTGCCGAAGCCGTCAGGGATCAATGGTGCGGCTCCAATCCGGTCTTTGGTCGCCGCCTTGAAGTGCTCGATTGCCGCTGTGGACAGGGGCACGGTGCGCGCCTCGGTCTTGCTGATACGGATGGTCAGCGTCCCGGTGATCTTGTCGAAGTCGGCCACGTCGCACCCGGCAAGCTCGCCGGGACGAATGCCGGTCAGGAGTAGGGCGGTCACCAGTTCGCGCAGGCCATCACCACAATGCGCCACCAGCGCACGCCGCTGGTCGGTGTTCAAGAAGATGGTGCGCCGCTTGCCCACTTTTTCAAACGCGGTCACGGTCTTCCATGCGTCGTCTGAGGCTGTAAGGCGGTCACGGTGCGCAAGGTTCAGTGCGGCCTTGAGCGTGGCAAGGTTTCGATTTGTCGAATCCTTGGCGCGTCGCACGGTGTCGTCGTCGAAGTCGTCGCCCTTTGGAATCTGCGCATCACGCCATGCCCGCACCTTGATGGTGTTCAGCTTGTCCAGCGTGATCTTGCCGAAGGCGGTTCCGTACACCAGCCGCTTGAAGCGACCCTCGGCATCATTTGCCGCCTTGTCACCTTTCTCCGTTCGTTGGTGTTGGACGTAGTGCTCACAAGCGGTCTGCACCGTGGGGGCCTTGTCGGTCACGCCAGCGTCAACCCGTCCCGCCCATGCGAGTGCGGCCTTCTTGGCGTCGTCGTACCGGTCGTGATGGCCTAGAGCTTGGTAGGTCTTCTTGCTGCCTTCTTGGCGTCGGGCAATCCAGGTGCCCACGTTGTCGCTCATGACCCGATAGCCCAGGTACAGGCCAATTTCCAGGCGCACCCAATAGGGTTCACGCCGTGGGGTGAGTTTGCTGCGTTCGGTCTTCTTGCTCAGGTCGTGTGCCACTTGTTGCCCCTGCTTGAATCTGTACGGACTAGGTACGGACAAGCATCTTAGAACAAGGCCGGACAAACATGCACGTATTCATGGTGGTTTCAGAGGGATGGTGGACAACATGAAACCATTGAAAACACTGTTTCCCGCCCTCCGAAGGCAGGGGTTGCTGGTTCGATCCCAGCCGGGCGCGCCAAACAGCTCAATCACTTAGGCCACCTTTCAGGTGGCCTCTTTGCTTCTGGTAGACCAAAATTAGTGAAGCGTCCCGGGGCGATCAAGCCGCCTCATCACCGTCGACGCAAAGCGCTGACCGCGAGCAGGTCAGCCTTCCATGGTTCACGAGTACGCGTTATCTTCAATTTATTCGCAGTGCCGGTTGCTAAAGTAGAAGACCGTCTATCTGTCCTTCTCTGAAAGCCCCCGATGCCCGAGCCCATTCGTCTGACCCAATACAGCCACGGCGCCGGTTGCGGCTGCAAGATCAGCCCCAAGGTGCTGGATGTGATCCTCGCTGGTAGCGGTGCCCAGCATCTTGACCCCAAGCTGTGGGTGGGCAACGCCTCGCGCGATGACGCGGCGGTTTATGCGCTCGACGCGGAACGCGGTGTGGTGTCCACGACCGACTTCTTCATGCCCATCGTCGACGACCCCTTTGACTTTGGTCGCATTGCCGCCACCAACGCCATCAGCGACATCTATGCCATGGGCGGCGACCCCCTGCTGGCGATCGCCATCCTGGGTTGGCCCGTCAATGTGCTGCCCCCGGAAGTCGCACGCGACGTCGTGCGCGGTGGCCGCTCCATCTGCGACGAAGCTGGCATCCCGCTGGCAGGTGGACACTCCATTGACGCGCCTGAGCCCATCTTCGGGTTGGCCGTGACCGGGGTGGTGGACAAGCGTCACCTCAAGCGCAACGACACCGCCACAGCCGGCTGCAGGCTTTACCTGACCAAGCCGCTGGGCATCGGCATCCTGACCACCGCCGAGAAAAAGGCCAAGCTCCGCTCGCAAGACGTGGGGTTGGCCCGTGACTGGATGTGCACGCTCAACCGCGCTGGCAGCCGCTTTGGCAAGCTCGCTGGCGTGAAAGCCATGACCGATGTGACGGGCTTCGGCCTGCTCGGCCACCTGGTCGAGATGGCCGACGGCAGCGGACTGAGTGCCTGGGTGGACAACGCGGCCGTGCCCCGTCTGCCGGGCGTCGAACACTATCTGGCCGAAGGCTGCGTTCCCGGTGGCACCGGTCGCAACTTTGACAGCTATGGCGACAAGGTGGCCCCCATCACCGAGGCACAAAAGCAACTGCTGTGTGACCCGCAGACCAGCGGCGGACTGCTCGTGGCGGTCGCGCCCGAGGGCGAAGACGAGTTCCTGTCTGTGGCGGCTGAGCTCGGCCTGAAGCTCGCGCCCATTGGCCAGCTCACCGAGCGACAGCGTTTCTCGGTCGAGGTGCGCTGATGCGAGAGAACACGGCGGATTACCGCGCTCTCTTCCTTCAGGACGTCCCGATGATGGACGTGCGCGCCCCGATCGAGTTCACCAAAGGCGCCTTCCCCGGCGTGGTCAACCTGCCCTTGATGAACGATGCCGAGCGACAGGCCGTCGGCACCTGCTACAAGCAGCAGGGGCAGCAGGCGGCCATCGAGCTGGGACACCGCCTGGTGTCGGGTGACATCAAGGCCCAGCGCATCGCGGCTTGGGCGCACTTTGCGCGCGCGCACCCCGAGGGGCTGCTGTATTGCTTCCGCGGAGGCCTGCGCTCACAGATCGTCCAGCAATGGCTGGCGACCGAGGCAGGCATCACCTACCCGCGGGTGATCGGCGGCTACAAGGCCCTACGCACCTTCCTCATCGAGTCCTTGCAGCACGATGTGGCCCAGACCCGATTCGTGGTGCTGGGTGGGCTCACGGGCTCGGGCAAGACCGAGCTGTTGCACCGGGTGCCGCACAGTCTGGACCTGGAGGGGCATGCCAACCACCGTGGTTCAGGTTTCGGCAGTCGACCGACCGGACAGCCTGCCCAGATCGACTTCGAGAACCGTCTGGTCATCGACTTGCTCAAGCAGCGCGCGCGTGGCCATGCCAGCCTCGTCCTCGAAGATGAGGGCACCCACATCGGACGCTGTGCCCTGCCTCTGGTGTTGAGACAGGCCATGGCCCAGGCACCGATGGTGTGGCTGGAGGTGCCCTTTGCCGAGCGCGTCGACCGCATCCTGCGCGACTATGTGGTGGCGCAGCATGCCGACTTCGTCGCCGTGTTTGGCGTGTCCCTGGGGGACGCGTCTTACCGCGCACATTTGCTGGGCAGCCTGGCGAAGATTGCGCAGCGCCTGGGAGGCGAGCGTTACCAGAGTCTGCACACCCTCATGCAGGCGGCTCTGGAGGCGCCGGGAGCGGGTGACCTGACCCTGCACCGCGAATGGATCACGGCACTCCTGGGTGGCTACTACGATCCGATGTATGCCTACCAACGGCAACAGAAAGCCGACCGCATCGCCTTTGCTGGCGCGGCTGCCGAGGTGCTGGCCTACCTGCAACGGCCACGCTGAAGGCCAGGCGACGCAGGCGAGAGACGGCCGTCAGACCGGTTGAGCGGGATACACGTGCCGCACGGTCTCGGCAACTGTGTATTGACGTGCAGAGATGGTGTTGACGAAGACCCAGTCGCCGATCACCGAGGTGGGCGTGAAGGTCATCTTCAGGAAGCCTCGGCGCGATGGGTCCATCCACTTCAGATCGTCCACCACGTTCTCGAAGATGGCCTTGACCTGCACGGACGGAATCGCCGACAGGTACTCTTCCAGACCCGGTGAACTGACGCTGGCCGTGGCGAACTCGGCGCCCACCTGTGTGCCCGCCAAGGCGCTGTTGACATAGCCCGCCAGTTTCAGATCCGAATGCCAGGCATTGTGCGTGTCACCCGCCAGGGTGATGATCGGCTTTTGCAGCTGATAGGCCGTCATCAGCACGGTTTCACGTGCCGCGGGATAGCCATCCCAGGCATCCAGGTTGTAGCCCAGCTTGGGCTGACTCATCAGGGCCTGTTGGGTCTCCGTGCGCGCACCCTCGGGGGTGGCCTTGGCGGTCAGGTAGTCGGTCACGGCTTGCGCGGCCGCGGTCACATCGCCCCCTTCCAGGGTGCTCAATACCGAGATGGGGAAGGCCATGTTCCCCATCAACACCTGCTGGCCCAGCACCTGCCATGTGGCACCGGACTGGGCCATCTGGCCTTGCAGCCAGCCCAGTTGGGTGCTGCCCAGCAACTGGCGGGTCGGCGAGGCCAGGGTGGCCTGGGCTGTGCTCGCCGTGGCCGGATTGAGCAAGTCGCCAAAGCCCACCTGCTGGTCACGGCCGATCAGACGGGTGTCCAGCATGTGCAGGCTCAGCAACTGACCAAAGTCGAAGCTGCGGTAGATGACGGCGGGGTCACTGCCCGTGCGGATCGGCATCCACTCGTGGTAGGCCTGCAAGGCGGCCTGCTTGCGGTCAGCGAAGCTGCCCTCGGTCTGCGGATCGTGGTTGTCCGCCCCGTCCTTGTAGGCATCGTTGGCAATCTCATGATCGTCCCAGACGGCGATCATCGGCATCCGGGCATGCAGGGCCTTGCTGTCCGGATCCGACTTGTACTGGGCGTGGCGCAGGCGGTAATGGCTCAGCAGCGTCAGCTCTTGCGCGGGTTGCGACACACGGCCCAGGGCCGCGGCATTGGCCGAGGCATAAGCCGGGCTGCCGTCGGCGTTCGTGGCGCCGTACTCGTAGATGTAATCACCCAGATGCACCGCAAACTGTGCATCCGAGCGGGCCGCCTCGGCATACACGTTGAAAAAACCTGCCGGGTAATTGGCGCACGAGAACACCGCCAGTTTGACCTCGCTGACACTGCCGGTGGGCAAGGTGCGTGTGCGGCCTACCGGTGACACATGGCGTCCCACACGGAAGCGGTAGAAGTATTCGCGGTTGGCCACCAAACCCGTCGCATCCACCTTCACCGTGAAGTCATGGTCGGCGCTGGCCTGGGTTTGCCCCTGGCTCACGATCTGCTGGAAGGCATTGTCCGTGGACACCTCCCAGACCAGGGGCACCGCCTCGCTGCGGTCCGGGTAGCGGGCATGCGTCCACAAAATCACCCGGTCAGACAGAGGGTCGCCGCTGGCCACACCATATTGAAAAGCGGGCGGCGCATCGTCGCCCCCACCGCAGGCTGACAGCGTCAGCCCTGACGTGCCTGCCGCAGAAAGCGCGGCCAGTTTGATGACGAAATCACGACGTGAAGCAGAGTGAGACATGGCTGCACACAGGCAAATGGAAGGGAGCAAGATTGCCCGATGGGCATGACGGTGGCATGACGGCGGAGGGCGCCCTGCCACGACACACCCCGGCCCGCGCCGGGCGGGCCTGAGCGGGCGGTGGGGGTCAGTCGGCGGCCAGCGTCACACCTGCCTTGGTGATCACGGTCTTGTGCGCGTAATCGCCGCGGGCGGGGCGGCTGATGCTTTGTCCCAGAGCGGTTTGCGCCTGCACATAGTCCACGAAGGTCTGGGTGTACAGCAGGTAGTTGTTCACGTAGTTGCCGCTCGCATAGATCGGACCAAAGGAGGTGTAGCCATCCTTGCCGCTGGCGATGAAGTCATTCGTGGCTACGGTGTAGACCTTGACCAGGCTCAGGTTCGACCAGGTACCCGTCTGGCGATCACGCACCTCCAGGTTGCTGAAACGTGCACCCTTGGCCTGGCTCATGTCGAGATCCCATCGCAGGCCTGCCGCATAGGGATGCCCGCCGTCCGACAGCCCGCCATCCAGGTGGCCCGATGCGGCATCCTCCAGAACGTCCTTCAGCTGTTGACCGGTGACCTTCATCTCCACCAGCACATTGGTGAAGGGCAGCAGGGTGAAGGCCGTGTCCATGCTCAGCGTGCCTGCCGCCACGGCAATGCGCACACCACCGGCATTTTGAACCGCCACATCCGCGGCCAGGCTGCCCGCCAGGAAGGCCTCTGCGACGATCTGTGTGATGTCGCTGCCGCGTGCAAACTGGGCGGAGCTTTCGCAACCGGCCACCCCGGCCGAGCGGGTGGTGCCGGGTACACGGACGAGGCACAGGGCCTGCGAGGCGGTGCCGATGGTTTCGGCCTTCTTCACGGCCACCTGGTCGGCATAGGTCTTCAAGAGCGTGCTGGCCGCCGTGTCCGGGTTGATCACGCGCACCGCCGGGCTGCGTTGCAGGCTGCTCAGGATGGCGGCTTGCGTGGTCTCATCGACCGCGCTGCCGCCACGCTTGAAGTTGGCCCCCACCAGCAAGGAGGCCTGGCCGCTGCACGCGCTGATCTCTCCCTTGTCGTTGAAGCGCAGCCTCAACTCGCCGATGGCCTTGGCGTACTCCCAGGCCTGGGCCACACACACCGGCTTGCCATCCTTGTTGGTGACCTGGGTCGGGTAGGCGCCCGAGCTGCTCAGGCCGAAGGCCTGGAAATCCCCCAGCAGGGAGTGCGAGTCACCGCCCACGATCGCATCCACATCGGTCAGTTGCGTGGCCAGGGCCTTGTCGGCTTCATAGCCCATGTGACTCAGCACCACGAAGTGGCGCACGCCCTGTGCCTTGAGCGTGTCGATGGTGCGTTGGGCGGCCGTCGCCTCGTTTTCGAACACCGTGGTGGCCAGCGGCCGTGAGGACTGGGTGGTCTTGCCCTGTATCGTCAGACCGATCACGGCCACACGCACACCTTGAATGGTCCTCAGGGTGTAGGGTTGGATGTAGTCGTTGCTGCGCTGGCTGGCCAAAGGCGTGCCCACCTGAGGTGTCACATTGGCCGCCACGATCGGCGTCTGACAGCTTCCGGCGCGCAGGTGATCCAGAAACACCTTCAGGCCTGCATCGCCATCGTCGAACTCGTGGTTGCCCAGCGTCATGGCGTCAAAGCAGACGGTGTTCATCAAGTCCGCGTCAGCCTGTCCCTTGAACAGCGTGTAGTAGAGCGTGCCGGTGATGGCATCGCCGGCGTGCAGCTTGATGACATCGCTGCGGTTGGCGTAGCTGTGGAAGGCACTGGTCAACCGGGCAAAGCCGCCGAGTTCCACCTGGGTGTCCACGCCGTCGATCTTCAAGGTGGTGTCTGCAAACGGGGCCAACTGCGAGTGCGTGTCATTGACGTGGGCCACGGTCACGTCCACAGGAGGGAAGGTGGGCGCATCCGAACCACCTCCGCAGGCGGTGAGGGCGGCGACGGACAGGGCCAACAAAAGCGAGGTGTGGGGTTTCATGAGGCAGCGTGATGACAGTTTCTGTAACGATCTGTCGATGGTGCGCAGGCCCCGTGAAATCCCCATGACATGCGGATGATGGGCTGATGACGGAGACCTTGAGGTCTAATTGGGGATCGAGGACACTCCCACCATGCCGGTCAGTTCGCCCACCCCACCCGTATCCACCGAAGAAGAAGCCCATCTCACGCTGGAGTACCTCTTGCGTCGCATGCGCTTCAAGAGCGACTTTCCCGCCCTGGGCACTTCGATCACACGCATCCAGGCTTTGTCCGGCTCCGAGAGCGAGAGCCTGCACACGCTGTGCGATGAAATCCTCAAAGACGTGGCGCTCACGCAAAAGCTCTTGCGTGTGGTCAACACGGCCCATTACCGCCGTGCCGGCACCGATCCCATCAGCACCATTTCGCGCGCTGTCAGCCTGATCGGCCTGGCCGGTGTGCGCAACCTGGCACTGTCCCTCATGTTGCTCGAGCACATGGAGGACAAGGTCCATGCGCAGCAACTCAAGGTCGAGTTCTTGCGCACCGTCATGGCAGGCACGCTCGCCAGCGAGTTGTCGCACCAGCCTCGCGAGGCCGAAGAGGCCTTTCTGGGCGCCCTGTTTCGCAACCTCGGTCGCCTGCTGGTGGCGTTTTACCTGCCTGAAGACGCCGAGCAGATCCGCGTCCTGACCTCTGGCGAAGCCGAGTCGGGCGAGCGCCTGACCGACGCACAGGCCTCCCACAAGGTCCTGGGCGTCAACCACGAGCAGCTGGCCGGGCACGTCGGCAAGAGCTGGGGGCTGCCCGACGGTTTGCTGGCCTGCATGCGCTCGCCCGAAGGGCGCGTCCCCACCCGTTCGCTGGCGGCCCGCCCCGAGCGCCTGTGGTGGCTGGCCAGCATGGCCAACCAGATGGCGCAGACCATGCTCGATACCGAGCCGGTCCAGCTGGGCGATGCCCTCAACGACATCGCACGCACCTACGGGGCCGCCCTGGATGTCACCTCCGGCGAGGTCAGCCAGGCTGCCGGGCGAGCCCGCAAGCGGCTCACCGAGTTGACCCAGGCGCTCAACCTGAATGTGCCAGCACGCTCTCCCGGTGAGCGCCTGCTCGACACCTATTACGTCGATGCCCCCAACAGTGGTCAGGGCGAGGGCCCCAGCCCCGATGCCCTGGGGCTGGGCGACGACAGCGGCACCCTCGCACCCGAGCTGCCGCCCCCCGCCGTCGACACGGCCAGCATCCTTTCCAACGGCATCCAGGACATCACCAACTCCCTGGTCGAGTCTTTCCGTCTCAACGATGTCTTGCAGATGATCCTGGAGACCATGTTGCGGGCACTTCACTGCCGTCGTGTGATCTTCTGCCTGCGCGATGCCCGCACGGGCCAGCTCACCGGCCGTCTGGGGTTGGGGGAGGGGGCGGACGCGGTCAGCGCCTTGTTCAAAGTGCCGCTGGTCCTCCGCCCGGGTGACACCCCCGATTTGTTCTCGGCCGTTTGCCTCAAGCAGGTGGACACCCTGATCGCAGATGCCAGCGCGCCCAACATCGTCAACCGGCTGCCCACCTGGTTCCGCGACCGGGTCCAGGCTCCGACCTTCCTGTTGCTGCCACTGGTCATGAAACGAGCCGGTCAGCCCGACATGGTGCTGGGCCTGATCTATGCCGACAAGGGGCAGGTGGACAGCCTGCAGATCAGCGACAAGGAGCTGTCGCTGTTGCGAACCCTGCGCAACCAGGCTGTGATGGCCTTCCGTCAGGCCGCCAGCGGCTGAATTCTTGTGCCAGATCAAGTCTGGCAACTGGATGCACGGTAGGATCCACCCCCTCGTCCGGGGGGTCTCCGCGGCGCGGTGAACGATGTTGACGGGGTGGATCTTGCAGGACGGATGGCTGGGTTGTTGGGACGTGCGCGTCAAGCGGAGAGGGGCATGAGCGGCACGGCCTGGCGCTGGCCTCAGCCTGCACGCACGCTGCCCACCGATCGCATGGCGGCCGCCGCCAGCACCCAGCCCGTCCGCTTGATCCTGCAGGTTCTGCGGCCCGCTGCGCTCGCGCTCCTGGCCGTCGTGGCGCTCTTCCTGTTTGGTGTCTCGCGCTACCTGCACAGCGTCGAGGTCCGCCGGACCGAGGCCTTTGCTCAGCATGCGGTCGCCATGTGGCAGCACCTGCGTGAGCAGCAACTGGGTCAATTGCGCCTGTTGTCCACCAACCTGACCAGTGATCCCCTCATCGCCCAGGCCATGCGTGAGGCCGATGTCCCACGCCTGCAGGCCCTGATCCGGGAGCGCTTCGCCTCCCTGCGCCAAAGTCACGGCGTCTCACACGGCTACTTCATTGATCCGCAACGCCAGGTGTTGCTGCGTGCGCATGACCCCGGTCACCGCGGTGACCTCATTGAGCGTCGCACCCTGCTCGACGCCATGTCCACCGGCAAGCCCGTGGGCGGCATGGAGTTGGGGGCCTTGTCCACCTTCACCTTGCGCCATGTCCAGCCGTGGTTCGTGGACGGCGTGCTCATTGGCTACCTGGAGCTCGGCTCCGACGCCGACTGGTTCATCCACGAACTCAAGCGGCTGCTCAAGCAGGACATGGCCCTGCTGATCGACAAACGTCACACCAGCGAAGCCCGCTACAAAGCGGGGCAACGCGTCTTTCACCTGCCGGGGCAATGGGGCGATGATGCCCAGGTCGTGGTGCTGGGCCAGACCTTGCCGCACCTGCCCGGTGGGCTGCTGCCAGCGTGGCGTGAACTGGCCTTGCAAGGGGCTGGCGGCGTCATGGATGTCAGCGATGCCAGCCAGGCTTGGTCGGTGGCGGTGCGCCCGCTCACGGACCACGGCGGGCGCGAACTGGCGTCCTTGGCCGTGCTGCGCGATGTGGCCGCCGAGCGGGCCGAAGAGGCGCATCAGCGCCTCAACCTCGCTGCGGCCGGGACCGCTGTGGTGGCCTTGCTCATGTGCGTGCTCTTTTTGCGCGTGCGCGCCGCCGAAGACTGGATTCGGCAATCGGATGCGGCCCTGCGTCTGGCCGCAGCCGCCTTCGAATCGCAAGAGGGCATCATGGTTCTCGACGAGCGGGGGGCCATCTTGCGCGTCAACCAGGCCTTCACCGACATCACCGGCTACAGCTTCGACGACGTGAGGGCGAAGCGGCTGGATGCCTTGCGTGCACCGGATTGCCCCGCCCCCCTGACGGCGCACATCCAGCAGCAACTGCGCCAGCACGGCCACTGGTTGGGGGATGTGCGCAGCCAACGCCGTCAGGGGCAGACCTTCGATGCCCGTCTCAGCCTCACCCTGGTGCGAGGGCAAGGCCGTGAGCCCAGCTTGTGCGTGGGCAGCTTCTCCGACGTCACCGAGCACAAGGCCGCCGAGGCCCGCATCGAGCAACTCGCGTTCTTTGACACGCTCACGGGGCTGCCCAACCGACGCCTCTTGCAGGACCAGTTGCAGCAGGTCCTGGTCGCGTGCCGACAACAAGGGCAGACCGGTGCGGTGCTCCTGATCGATCTGGACGACTTCAAAACCCTCAACGACACCCTCGGTCACGACATGGGCGATTTGCTGCTGCAGCACATGACCGCCCGCCTGCAGACCTGTCTGGGCGAGCAGGACACCCTGGCCCGTTGGGGTGGGGACGAGTTCGTCGTCGTGATGCAGGGGCTCAGCCCCGTCCGTGCGGAAGCCGAGGGGCAAGCCCGCTCGCTGGCGGCGCGTTGCCTAGGACTGCTGTCGCAGTCTTGCGACTTGGCCGGGCAGGAGTACCACACCAGCTGCAGCATCGGCGTCACATTGTTCGGTGCGGCGATCCCGCTCAGCCTCGACGAGTTGATGCGCCAGGCCGACCTGGCCATGTCCGAGGCGAAGCAGGCGGGCCGTCACACGCTGCGCTTCTTTGACCCCGAGATGCAAGCCGCCTTGAACCGCCGGGCGGCGCTGGAGGCCGACATGCGTCGCAGCCTTCAGCGTGAGGAGTTTCGACTGCACTATCAGCCCCAGGTGGACGCCACGGGGCGCATCTTCGGTGCCGAAGCCCTGGTCCGTTGGCCGCATCCCGAGCGCGGCATGATCTCGCCGGCCGAGTTCATCCCCGTTGCCGAGCACGCCGGCCTCATCCTGCCACTGGGTGAATGGGTGCTGGAGACGGCGTGTCGCCAGCTGGTCGCCTGGGCGCGTGAGCCCGGCTTGGCCCACCTCACCGTGTCGGTCAACGTCAGCGTGCGACAGTTCCGTTTGCCCGATTTCGTCGACATGGTGCTTGGCGTGCTGGCCCGCACCGGCGCCAACCCGCATCGCCTCAAGCTGGAGCTGACCGAGAGCGTCCTGATCGACGACATGGAGGCGGTCATCGAGCGCATGGGCACGCTCAAGGGGCATGGCGTGGGCTTCTCACTCGACGACTTCGGTACCGGCTACTCGTCGCTGGCCTACCTCAAACGCCTGCCGCTCGACCAGCTCAAGATCGACCAGTCCTTCGTGCGCCACGTCCTCAGCGACCCGCACGACGCCTCGATTGCCCGCACCGTCGTGGCCCTGGCCGACGCCATGGGGCTGGCAGTCATCGCCGAGGGTGTGGAAACCGAAGCCCAGCGCGACTTCCTGCTGCAACATGGCTGCCGCTGCTACCAGGGCTACCTGTTCGGCCGACCCATGTCGGCGGCGGCGTTTGCGCAGTGCGTGCAGGGATAATGCGGGCCATGTTCCGCATCGTCCTCGTCGAACCCGAAATCCCGCCCAACACGGGCAACGTCATCCGTCTGGCGGCCAACACCGGCTGCGAGTTGCACCTGATCGAGCCGCTGGGCTTTTCGATGGACGACAAGTTGTTGCGCCGCGCAGGCTTGGACTATCACGAGTACGCGCCGGTGCGTCGCCATGCCAGCTGGCAGGCCTTTCTCGAGGCGATGCAGCCCGACCCCAGCCGCATGTTTGCCTTCACCACGCGCGGCAGTCGCCCTTTTGGCGAGGTGGCCTGGCAGCCGGGCGATTGGTTCGTGTTCGGTTGTGAAACGCGGGGCCTGGACCCCGCCTTGCGCGACGGCTTCCCACTGGTGCAACGCGTGCGCCTGCCGATGCGTCCGGAGCAGCGCAGCCTGAACCTGAGCAACGCCGTGGCCGTGGCGGTCTTTGAAGCGTGGCGTCAAAACGGCTACGCGGGCAGCGTCTGAGCTGACCCGCGCAGTCTCGGCCTCAGTTCAGAAAGCGCCGCCCTCGGCCTTGGCCTCGCGGCTCATCAAGGCACCCACGGCTTGCGCCGGGCTGAGGCGGTCGTCCAGCACGGCCACCACCGCTTCGGTGATGGGCATGGACACGCCCAGGCTCTGCGCACGCTGCCACACGGTGGCGGCGCTGTAGACCCCTTCGGCCACATGGCCCAGGTCCTGCAGGATCTGCGGGAGCTTCTTGCCCGTGGCCAGTTGCAGCCCCACGGTGCGGTTGCGCGACAGATTGCCGGTGGCCGTCAGCACCAGGTCGCCCAAGCCCGACAGGCCCATGAACGTGTCGGCACGGGCGCCCAGGGCCACGCCCAGGCGGGTCATCTCGGCCAAGCCACGCGTGATCAGCGCGGCGCGGGCGTTCAGCCCCAGGTTCAGGCCATCTGCAATGCCGGTGGCAATCGCCAGCACGTTCTTGACGGCGCCTCCCACCTCCACGCCGATCGGGTCGGTCGAGGTGTACACGCGCAGGCTGTCGGAGTGGAAGGCGGCCACAGCCTGTTCGGCCAAGGCCGTGTCACGGCTGGCTGCCACCAGGGCGGTGGGCTGGCCCAATGCCACCTCGTTGGCAAAGCTTGGGCCCGACAGCACACCGTTGCGTGCGTGCGGACGCAAGGCTTCGGCAATCTCGCGGCCCAGGCGGCCACTGCCTTTTTCAAAACCCTTGCACAACCACAGCGCGGCGGCATCGTCGGGTAAGCTTTGCAGCATGCTGCCCAGCGCCGCCATGGGTGTGCCGATGATGACCAACCCGTCAGTGCCACGCGCATGCGCCACGGCCTCGTTCAGGTCGTGGGTCAGGCGCAGGCTGTCAGGAAACGGTGCGTCGGGCAGATAGCGCGTGTTGCAACGCGCCGCCTGCATGTCGGCGACCTGTGCGGCGTCGCGGGCCCACAGCAGCACCTCGGGGTGGTGCCGCGCGGCGCTGATGGCCAGCGCCGTGCCCCAGGCCCCGGCTCCCAGAATGGCGAGCTTGGTGCCCATCCGCTCAGGCGTTGCCGGCGGCAGCGGCTTGCTGCAGCTGGGCTTCGTACATGGCCTGGAAATTCACTTCGGTCAGGTGCACGGGCGGGAAGCCGGTGCGGTTGATCACGTCGGCCACGGTGGCGCGCAGGTAGGGGTAGACGATCTGCGGGCAGGCGATGGCGATGATCGGCTGCATCTGCTCTTCCGGCACGTTGCGGATCTCGAACAGACCGGCTTGCTTGGCCTCGACCAGGAACAGGGTCTTGTCATTGACCTTGGTGGTCACGGTGGCGGTCACCGACACTTCGTACAGACCGTCTTGCACCGGCTCGGCGTGCAGGTTCAGCTGCACGTCCACCTGGGGCTGGCCTTGTTCCAGCAGGATCTGGGGTGCATTCGGCAGTTCCAGCGACAGATCCTTCAGATAGATGCGCTGAATGCTGAACGAAGGTTGGTTGGCTTGGTCGCTCATGAGAAATCCTTGGTGTGCGGGTGATCAATCCAGGGCGCTGCACATGGCACGAAAAGTTCAGGCCAGTCAGGCAATCGCCAAGGATTATGAACCAGCCCGATGACGCCTCTGTTGGGCGCAAGTCATGACACCCGAGGAAGTCTCGGCGTGTGGCCCCCACAAACAGGCGGGGGCGGGGCGCAAGAGCGCGTGGATGCCCGCCAGACGGGCTGTGTCAGCTCGGTGCGTGGTCTCAGTCGCCGTTGAGCAGCGGCAGCAGGCCGCCTTGCTGATCCAGGGCGATCAGGTCATCGCAGCCGCCCACGTGGGTCTCACCGATGAAGATCTGCGGCACGGTACGGCGGCCCGTGATGGTCATCATGTGCTCGCGCTGCGCCGGATCCAGGTCGATGCGGATCTCTTCGATGGCCTCGACCCCACGCTGCTTGAGCAGCATCTTGGCCCGCTGGCAGTAGGGGCAGACCTGGGTGGTGTACATCTTGACGGCTTGCATGGTGTCGTGGATTCGGTGAAATCAAAAAAATTGGGACGGCAGAGAGATTGTCTCCGCAGTCCCAAGTCCGCCTGATCTGTGTGGAGATCAGGCACCTGTGGCAGGCAGGTGGCGATCAGGCCTTTTCGGTCGGCAGGTGCGCTTCGCGCCAGGCCTTCAGGCCCCCCGACAGCGACTGGGCGTTCTCGTAACCCATCTTCTTCAACTGCGCCACGGCGCGGGCCGAGCGCGTACCGGCCGCGCACACCACCACCAGCGGCAGGGCCTTGTTCGACGGCAGGCCCTTGCCTTCGGCCAGCTGACCCAGCGGGATGTTTTTGGCGCCGGTGACGTGAGCGGCGGCAAACTCGGCCGGCTCGCACACGTCGATCACCACGGCCTTTTGTTTGTTGATGAGCTGGACAGCCTGTGTCGGTGTCAGGCCGCCGCCTGCGCCGCCCGACCGGATCTGCTGCCACAGCAAGATGCCGCCCGATGCGGCAGCGGCCACGATCCAGTACCAGTTGGCTGTGATGAAGCTCGAAGAATTCATGCAAGTGCTCTCTTGTCTGTCCGCGAGCAAGATGCCACGGGTCGTGCGCGATTATAAAATCGCTGGTTGCCCGGCCGGTCTGCACCGGCCCACTTTCACCTCGATGGGATCGCACGTCATGTACAAACTCGTCCTGATTCGCCACGGCGAATCCACCTGGAACCTCGAAAACCGCTTCACCGGCTGGGTCGACGTCGATCTGACGCCCACCGGCGTGTCGCAGGCCATGTCGGCAGGTCAGCTGCTCAAGGCCGAGGGCTACGAGTTCGACATCGCCTACACCTCGGTGCTCAAGCGTGCCATCCACACCCTGAACTACTGCCTCGACGAGATGGACCGCATCTGGTTGCCGGTGGTCAAGAGCTGGCGCCTCAACGAGCGCCACTACGGTGGCCTGCAAGGTCTGAACAAGGCCGAGACCGCCCAGAAGCACGGCGACGCGCAGGTGCTGGTGTGGCGCCGCAGCTATGACACCCCGCCGCCAGCGCTGGATGCCAACGACCCGATGGGCCAGCGTCAGGACCTGCGTTACGCCGGCCTGCAGCCTGATCAGATTCCGCTGACCGAGTGCCTCAAGGACACCGTGGCCCGCGTGCTGCCGTACTGGAACGAAGAGATCGCCCCGACCATCAAGGCTGGCAAGCGCGTCGTGATCGCTGCCCACGGCAACTCCATCCGCGCCTTGGTCAAGTACCTGGACAACATCAGCGACGACGACATCGTCGGCCTGAACATCCCCAACGGCATCCCGCTGGTGTACGAACTGGACGCCGATCTCAAGCCCATCAAGCGCTACTACCTGGGCGACGCCGAAGCCGCTGCCAAGGCCGCCGCGGCCGTGGCCACGCAAGGCAAGGCCTGATCGGCCAATCAGGTCAGCCTCAGTCGGCTGACCAGATCAAGGGGCAGTGGTCGGAGAGTTGTCGGCCACGGTCCTGTGGGTCATACGACAGGCGCGTCATCCGCAAGGTGGCGCGCCTGTTCTCATATCGGGCCTTCAGGCTGTCGCTGAGCAGGATGTCGTCGATGTAGCGGCTGTGCCGGTCATCGGCATCGCAGGGCAGATACGGTTGACCAGCGGTGACACGGTGCAGCACGGCGCCGCGAGGCTGATCGTCGCTCCAGGCGGGCAGCAGGTTCAGCGGCGCGTTTTCGTCCGGGCCGGCCGCGCGGCGCTCATCCTGGTCCAGGTGGCGGTTGAAGTCGCCCAGGATGGCAAACGCCACGCCTTCCCGCACGCGTTGGTCGATCCATGCCTCCACCACCGGGGCCTGGCGTTGCAGCCCGCGACAGGAGCTGAACTCACGGTCCAGGTCGCCGCGGAAACAGCCGCTTTTCAAATGCACATTGAGCAGGCGGATCTCGTGGGCCGTGCCGGGGTAGATCGTGAGGTCGGCGCCGGCGCGTGAGCCCCCGTCTACATCCAGCGCGCTGAGCTCACCATTGCAGCGGTAGGGCACGCCCTCTCGGATGGCAAAGCCCACTTTCTGTGGGTGCGCGCGGCGCTCAAAGCAGTCCAGCTTCCAGCCTTGGCGAAACACCTGCCGAGCGGCCTCGGGGCCGTCCACCTCCTGCAGTGCCACCACATCCACGCGGCGCGGGGTGTGCAGGGTCTGTGCGGTACGCGCCAGCGCCTCCAGATCGGCCTGGGTGCGTGCGGGCGGGGGCGTGCGACCCGGCGTGCAGGGCAGGGCGCGTTCATGGCTGCGCGGCTGCTGGCGTTGGCAGCGCACGCTCAGTTCGGCCTGGGTGGCCGGAGTCATCAGCCACTCCAGGTTCCAGGTGGCCAGGCTCAGGCTCGCACCCGTCGCGGTCATGCGGCCACCGTCAAACCAGCCCGCATGGGCTGACCAGGCACCCACCGCGGCCAGGCACAGGGCAGCCATCCATCGGCGGGGGTGAGCCCCGCGTTTGCGACGCACGTTCGTGTCTCAGGCGCGGCGCGCTCAGACGCCCAGCGCAGCGCGGTCGAGCGTGTAGTTCTGCGGGCCGGCCACAGCGATCTTGATGGCGCCAATGCGGTTGGCCAGCGCCACCGACTTGACCAGGTCCCAGCCTTGCGACAGACCGAACAGCAGGCCGCCACGGAATGCATCGCCACAGCCGGTCGGGTCGACCACGGCCGCGGCCTTGACGCCGGGCACATGGGTGACCTCACCCTGCACATACACATTGCAGCCCTCGGCACCCAGGGTCTCGATCAGGCCGCGCAGGTGACCGCGCGACAGCTCTGCCAGGCTCTGGCCGGTGCGCTCGGCCAGCATCTTGCCTTCGTAGTCGTTGACCGCCACCCAGCTGGCCTGGCTGACGAAGCGCAGCAGTTCCTCGCCGTTGAACATCGGCAGACCTTGGCCCGGATCGAACACGAAGGGGATGCCGGCGGCCTGCAGTTGTTCGGCGTGCTCGATCATGGCGTCGCGGCCATCCGGGGCCACGATGGCCAGCTGGATCGCCGGGTTGGCTTCGATGCGCTGGATGTGGGCCTGGCCCATCGCACCGGGGTGGAAGGCCGTGATCTGGTTGTTGTCCTGGTCGGTGATGATGATGGCCTGGGCCGTGTAGTCGTTCTCGACCGTGTGCACGTGCTGCAGGCTGATGCCGAGGTTTTCCAGGTGGTTGCGATAGAGCACGCCGTCCTTGCCCAGCGTGGCCATGATCAGCGGCTCGCCGCCGAGCTGTTGCAGGCTGTAGGCGATGTTGCCGGCGCAGCCCCCGAACTCCTTGCGCATCGAGGGCACCAGGAAGGACACGTTCAGGATGTGCACCTGGTCGGGCAGGATCTGCTGCGCGAAACGGCCGGGGAAGGTCGTGATGGTGTCAAAGGCCAGGGAGCCGCAGATCAGGACGGACATGGTGGGTCTCGTGTAAGGGAATCAGGGGTAGAACAGCTCGGCGGTGTAGCCGGCGGGCTGCAGGGTCGGGGCGCGGAGGTGCCAGACCAGCGTGGTGCTGCGCTGCGGGGGCACGGCACTCGGGCGCGCCCCAAAGCGTGTCGGGGGCTCGCCACCGTCGTGCCACAGGGCATCGGTGGGCGAGAAGCTGCGTCGGGCCACCACGCTGCCGGCGATGTCGGTCAAGGTCAGGTCGACGTTGGGCCAGGCCACGGCCACGTTGGCGCGGTTGCGCACCACCACGGTCAGACGGTAACGGTGCGGCCCCTCGGAGTCGGCGCGCAGCAAGGTCGCGCTGTCCACCTGCAGGTCGTCGATGCGCAGGGGCGGCCGCAGCGTGCAGTGCGCCAGTTCGCACCACGAGGTCAGGGCGTCACGCCAACTCGGGTGTTGGGCGGCCAGGTTGTCGCGGAACTGGTGCACGATCTGCGCGCCCAGGGACAGCAGCAGGGCCAGGGACAAGCCGGTGAGCACGCCACGAACCGAGGGCTGGCGCCAGAAGGCTTGCCGTTGCGCCTGACGGATGAAGGCCGGCGTCTCGGTCTGGGGGATGGCTCGGGAGGCTTTCTTGGGGGCGGGCTTGGCCGAAGTCTTGGAGGGCGCGGCCGGGGGGGGGCTCAAAGGTGCAGGGGCCGAAGGCGGGCTCTCCTGGGATGCTGAAACGAAGCGCGAGGCTGATGGCGTCGCCTCGTCGCTGGGCTCGGAAGCGGTCGGCATGGCCAGACCGTGGGCTTCGGCCTCGGCATCCAGCAGCGCGTCGGGCGGGAACTCGGCGTCGGCGAATTCTGGGCCCGGTGTGCGGTGGCGCGGCACGGCCCGCTCCCGGCTCGACGGCATCAGGTAGCGTGAGTCCAGGGCATCGGCCTCGTCGGTACTGGGCAGATCGGACTCTGGCAGCGGTGGGGGTGCCAGCGGGGAGGGGGCGGACGCGCTTGGCGCGGAACGGACGGGCGGAGGCGGCTCGTCAAAGGCCGCCGGCGCAGGTCGGCGACCCCAGCTCATCTCTTCCGCGGGGACCCGGGTGTCGAGCTCGAAGTCGGTGGTGGCCGGTACGGGCCGGGGCGGCTCGGGCGGCAACTCGTCTTCGGTCAGGCGGCCGAAGCTTGGCGCTGGGGCAGGCTGAGGTGGCGGTGCCGCAGGGGCGGCACGCGGTGCACTGACCGCGGCCGGCTCAGGCGTCGGAGGTGCCGGCGTACGGCGAGGCGGTGGCGCCTCGCTGTCCATGTCGAACAGGGTCGGCAGGGCGTTGAAGACCTCATGACAGCGGCCACAACGCACCCAGCCTTCAGAGACCTTCAGTTGGTCTTCGACGATCTTGAAGATCGTGCCACAGTGGATGCATCGGGTCGCCAGGCTCATAAGGCCCGTTTATGCCATTGATTTGGCCGGTTTTTGCGCCGTCATGAGGATCCACCCCTCTTCGGCGTTGGCGACCTGCAACTGCAGGCCCACTTCCGCGTAGGCGTCCTTGAGCTCCTGCTCCTGGCGCGCCAGGATGCCGGCGAGCACCAGATGGCCACCTGGTGCCACGTGACCGGCCAGCAGCGGCGACAGCATCTTCAGCGGCGTGGCCAGGATGTTGGCCAGCACCACCGGGTAGGTAGCCTGGGCTTCGCCGATCACATCGGGCAGGCCGGCCACGATGGGCAGGCTGCCGTCGGCGGCCTTCAGGTGCGCCAGGTTGGCTTCGGCATTGGCCACCGTGGCCTCCACCGCGGCCGGGTCAATGTCGACCGCGTCCACCACGCCCGAGCCATGCAGGGCTGCGCCAATGGCGAGGATGCCCGAACCACAACCGTAGTCCAGCACGCGCTGGCCCTGGTAGGCCGCGCTGTTTTGCGCGATCCACTTCAGGCACATGCGGGTGGTGGGGTGGGTGCCAGTGCCAAAGGCCAGGCCTGGGTCCAGGCGCATCACCGTCTTCGCCTCAGGGGGGACTTCGTGCCAGGTCGGCACGATCCAGAAGCTGTCGGTGATGGGCACGGGCTTGAACTGGGACTGCGTCAGGCGCACCCAGTCCTGCTCGTCCACCGGCTGGATGCCCTGGACATGGATGTCCGTGGCCCAGTCCTGCGCCAGGATCAGGGTGGCGGCCTCCAGGGCCTCGGCCTCGCTCGGGAAGAGGCACTTCAGGGTCGAGCGCTGCCAGGCTTCTCGGGGCACCGGCATGCCGGGCTCGCCCCACAGGGCTTCTTCGTGCTCGGTGTCGGCGTCGGCGTCTTCCACCGAAACCGACAGGGCGTCGATTTCCATGAGCGCATCGCTCAGGGTTTCGACTTCGGCCTCTTTGGCCAGCAGGGTCAGTTCAAACAATGCCATGGGTGTGCTGACCTCAACGCTTGCGCGCTGCCATCCAGTTTTCGAGGTAGTGGATGTCGGTGCCGCCTTCGACGAACTTGGCGTCCACCATCAGCTCGCGGTGCAGCGGGATGTTGGTGTTGATGCCTTCGACCACGGTCTCCGACAGGGCGGTGCGCATGCGGGCCAGTGCCTGGGCACGCGTATCGCCGTGCACGATGATCTTGCCGATCATCGAGTCGTAGTTGGGCGGCACGAAGTAGTTCGTATAGATGTGCGAGTCCACGCGCACGCCGGGGCCACCGGGGGCGTGCCAGGTCGTGATGCGGCCGGGCGAGGGAATGAACTTCACCGGATCTTCGGCGTTGATGCGGCACTCGATGGAGTGGCCGCGCAGCTCGATCTGGCGTTGCGTGAAGGGCAGCTTTTCGCCGGCCGCCACGCGGATCTGCATCTGCACGATGTCCACGCCGCTGACCTGTTCGGTCACCGGGTGTTCCACCTGCACGCGGGTGTTCATTTCAATGAAGTAGAACTCGCCGTTTTCATACAGGAACTCGAAGGTGCCCGCACCGCGGTAGCCGATCTTCTTGCAGGCGGCGGCGCAGCGGTCGCCCACCTTCTCGATCAGGCGACGGGGGATGCCCGGGGCCGGCGCTTCTTCGATGATCTTCTGGTGACGGCGCTGCATGGAGCAGTCGCGCTCGCCCAGCCACACGGCGTTCTTGTGCTGGTCGGCCAGGATCTGGATTTCGATGTGGCGCGGGTGCTCCAGGAACTTTTCCATGTAGACCTGCGGGTTGCCGAAGGCGGCACCGGCTTCGGTCTGCGTGGTCTGCACGGCGTGCAGCAGGGCGGCTTCGGTGTGCACCACGCGCATGCCGCGGCCACCACCACCACCGGCGGCCTTGATGATGACCGGGTAGCCGATGGAGCGGGCGATGCGGATGATTTCCTTGGGGTCGTCGGGCAGGGCGCCTTCGGAGCCGGGCACGCAGGGCACGCCGGACTTGATCATGGCCTGCTTGGCCGAGACCTTGTCACCCATGATGCGGATGGACTCGGGGGTCGGGCCGATGAAGGTGAAGCCGGACTGTTCGACGCGCTCGGCGAAGTCGGCGTTCTCGGACAGGAAGCCGTAGCCGGGGTGGATGGCCTCGGCGTCGGTCACTTCCGCGGCCGAGATGATGGCCGGCATGTGCAGGTAGCTCTGGGCCGAGGGGGCCGGGCCAATGCAGACGGCTTCGTCGGCCAGCTTGACGTACTTGGCGTCGCGGTCGGCTTCGGAGTAGACGACGACGGACTGGATGCCCATCTCGCGGCAGGCCCGCTGGATGCGCAGGGCGATCTCGCCGCGGTTGGCGATCAGGATTTTCTTGAACATGGCGAAGTCCCCGCCTTATTCAATGATGAACAGAGGCTGGCCGTATTCGACAGGTTTGCCGTTTTCCACCAGGATCTTGGAGATCACGCCGTCCTTGTCGGCTTCGATCTCGTTCATGATCTTCATGGCTTCGATGATGCAGACGGCCTGACCGGCCTTGACGGTGTCGCCCACTTCGGCGAAGGCCTTGGCGCCCGGGCTGGAGGCGCGGTAGAAAGTGCCGACCATCGGCGAGGTCACCACGTGACCAGTTTCGA
This sequence comes from Aquabacterium sp. G14, assembly GCF_037482285.1. Lineage (NCBI taxonomy): Bacteria > Pseudomonadati > Pseudomonadota > Betaproteobacteria > Burkholderiales > Sphaerotilaceae > Aquabacterium > Aquabacterium sp. G14. Next base: position 37,136 of record NZ_JBBEYB010000015.1, on the reverse strand, counting down.
CAGCAGGTGCGGGGGCTGCAGCGGCGGCCGGGGCGGCTTCGGCAGCGGCCGGGGCAGCCGCAGCAGCGGCGACCGGGGCGGCTTGCGGAGCAGCCTGCATCATGACCACGGGGGCGGCACCCGCCTTGACGATGCGGACTTTGCCGTCGGCCTCGGTGATTTCCAGCTCCGAGACGTTGGACTCGGAGACGAGGTCGATCAGTGTTTTGAGTTTACGCAGGTCCATGGTGTTTGACTCCAGCAAAGCAGTGAGCGGTGTGCGCTCAGTAGAAACAGGCGACAGTGAGCGCGATCCGTGTGGGATCGGTCAGCCGCGAGACGGGGCGCCCAGACGGTCCAGGGCGGCGTCGAGGGCATGGCGATAGCCCGCCGCACCCAGCCCCACGATCACGCCTTCGGCGAGATCGGAGAAATAAGAGTGGTGACGGAAGGGCTCGCGCCGGTGAACATTGGACAGGTGCACTTCGATGAAGGGCAGGGCCACGCCAGCCAGGGCATCGCGCAGGGCCACGCTGGTGTGCGTGAAGGCTCCGGGGTTGATGACGATGAAGCGCGTGCCGTCGGTGCGTGCGGCGTGGACGCGGTCGATCAGGGCGCCTTCGTGGTTGCTCTGAAACGAGGTGAGCGTGGCGCCGCGCTGCATGGCGTGTTCGGCCAGGCTGCCGTCAATCTGCGCCAAGGTGGTCGACCCGTAAACCTCAGGTTCGCGGGTGCCCAACAGGTTCAGATTGGGGCCGTGGAGGACAAGAACTTGCATGTGCTTCTGGCAAACCCTTACACCGATACTGCAACGGTGGCAGAAGTTAGGCCAAGAAAATCAAAGTAGGCGGATTTTAGCCACAAATGATTGGGCGACCAGATATTTCTTGAGTCTGACTGGATGTCGGGGTTTTCGGTCAGACCGGCTGGATGCGCCGGGCCTGTTCGCTCAGTCGCGCCAGATCGGTGGCGCCCATGATGCGATGTCGAACGCGTCCTTGTGCGTCGATCAGGACCGTGAAGGGCAGGCCCCCCACGGTGTTGCCCAGGGTCTGGGCGAGTTCGGTGCCGCCAAAGCCGGCGAGCCCGATGTCGAATCCTACCTGTACTTTGGCCAGAAATTCGCGCACCGGTGTCGGGCCGTCCACCGCCAGTCCGACGACTTTCCAGCCTTTTGCGCTGAATTCGCGGTGGAAGCGGTCCAATTCCGGCATTTCCTTGACGCAAGGGGGGCACCAGGTGGCCCAAAAATTCAACACGATCGGATGACCTTGCAGTGCACGCCAAGCGAGCGGGGCGCCTTGAGGGGTGTCGAATTGCTGCTGCCAGAAGGCGGCGGTGAGCTGGTCGCCCTCGATCAGCGGTGCGCTGGCGGGCACCTCGGCGGAGGGGGGCTCCTGCTCAGCCGCGGCGGTGTCGGTGGCGGGGAGGCTGTTCCTGCGCCAGGCCAGCCAGCCGCCAGCCAGTGCCGCGCCGAGTCCCGCCGTGACCAGCAGCGCCCGGCGTGCCTGTCCGCGCTGGGAAGCGGCCGACGAGGGCGTCGCGGACGAGGCAGGAGCGGCGGGCAGGTGGCGGCGGGCGGTCATGGGAGGCGGCAGTGGGTGTGGGAGGGGCGGGCGCGTCAGGAGGCGATGTCCAGCAGGCGGCGCAGGGCGGGCAGGTCGCCGCGCTCGCTGCGACCTTGGGCATCGGGTTTGAGCGCGCCGCGCAGGTCGTCGGCATCCAGGATGGTCAGGTGCAGGCCAATCGGCTCGTTCAGGGCTGGGCAGGGCACGGTCAGGCTCAGGCGGTCCACCGGCTGGCCGCGTGGGCCGGGTGCGCTGCCGACGTCGTAGTCCACGCCCTGGTTGAGCAGCATGATCTCGGCGGACTTGCTGTCGTCGCAGTAGAGCTGCAGGTGGATGTCGTTCAGGCGGGTGGCCGTGCCGCGCCAGACGGCACCGGTGAGGTGGGGACGGAACTCCGCCAGGCGTTCCATCCAGAGCGCCGCCAGTTCGCGCAGGGCGCGCAGTTCGGCGGGCTGGGTGTCGGCACAGAACACCTGCAGGTATTCGAACACGGCCGACTCCACCTGGTCGTTGTCCGGCAGGTCGCCCCGGCCGGTCAGGCCCAGTTGTTTGGCGGCACGGCGCTTGGCGGGGCCGTACTCCATGCCTTCTTCCACGACGATGCGGGCGGCGGTGTGGGCGATTTCGATGCTGGCGCTGCTCATCATGGGGGCATTGTGACCGGTCTGCAGGTCAACCGGCGAGGGACATGAAAAAGCCCGGTCTGCGCGAGGGCAGCCGGGCTGTGTCAGTTCGCGTCGCAGGCCGCATGGGCGGCCCGGGCGATCAGCTTTCGCGGCGCAGGGCCGGGAACAGGATCACGTCGCGGATGTTGGGTGCGTCGGTCAGCAGCATCATCAGGCGGTCGATGCCGATGCCGCAGCCACCCGTCGGGGGCAGGCCGTATTCCAGGGCGCGGATGTAGTCGGCGTCGAAGTACATGGCCTCTTCGTCGCCGGCATCCTTGGCGCTGGCCTGGGCGGCAAAGCGGGCGGCCTGCTCTTCGGGGTCGTTCAGCTCAGAGAAGCCGTTGCCGTATTCGCGGCCGGTGATGAACAGCTCGAAGCGCTCGGTGATGCTGGGGTTGCTGTCCGAGGCGCGGGCCAGCGGCGAGACTTCGACCGGGTAGTCGATGATGAAGGTCGGCTGCCACAGCTTTTCTTCCACCACTGCTTCGAACATGCCGAATTGCAACTCGGCCAGGTTCCAGCGGGCCGGGGGCTCTTCGCCCAGGCTCTTGAGCTTGTCGTGCAAGAAAGCAGCGTTGTCGGCCTGCTCCGGCGTCAGGCCGGCGACCTGGATCAGCGAGTCACGCACCGTCAGACGGGCGAAGGGCGACTCCAGGTCCACTTCCTTGCCGCCGTAGGTGATCTTGGCGGTACCGACGGCCGCACGGGCCGCATGGCGCAGGATGGACTCGGTGAAGTCCATCAGGTCGTGGTGGTTCCACCAGGCCGCGTAGAACTCCATCATGGTGAACTCGGGGTTGTGTCGCACGGACACCCCTTCGTTGCGGAAGTTGCGGTTGATTTCGAACACGCGCTCGAAACCACCGACCACCAGGCGCTTGAGGTAAAGCTCGGGCGCGATGCGCAGGAACATCTCCTGGTCGAGTGCGTTGTGGTGGGTGATGAAGGGCTTGGCGTTGGCGCCGCCAGGGATGGGGTGCATCATCGGCGTTTCGACTTCCAGGAACTGGTGGTCGACCATGAAGGCGCGGATCGAGGCGATGGCCTTGGAGCGGGCGATGAAGCGGGCGCGCGACTCTTCGTCGACGATCAGGTCCACGTAGCGCTGGCGGTACTTCTGCTCCTGGTCGGTCATGCCGTGGAACTTGTCGGGCAGCGGACGCAGGGCCTTGGTCAGCAGACGGATCTTGGTGACCTTGATCGACAGCTCGCCGGTCTTGGTCTTGAACAGGGTGCCCTCGGCGCCCAGGATGTCGCCCAGGTCCCAGTGCTTGAAGGCCTGCAGGGCGTCGGGGCCGACGGCGTCCAGGGTCACATAGACCTGGATGCGGCCGGTGGCGTCTTGCAGGGTGCCGAAGCAGGCCTTGCCCATGACGCGCTTGAGCATCAGGCGGCCGCCGACGCTGGCGGTGATGCCCTGGGCTTCCAGTTCGGGCGCTTCGGTGCCGTCGTGGGCGGCGTGCAACTGGGCGGCGCGGTCGGCCGGCTTGAAATCGTTGGGGAATGCCACGCCCTGGGCACGGATGGCGGCCAGTTTCTCGCGGCGCTCGGCCACCAGTTTGTTGGTGTCGATCGTGGGTTCCGGAGCCGTTTCGTGCGGGAGATGGGTGTGGGACGTGGTCATGGTGGCGGCAAAAGTGGAGTCGGCCAAACCCTCGATTGTATGAAACCGTGGGCACAATGAGGGCCATGTTTGTGCAAGATTCCGATTCCCACGCTGCGACGACCGGTTGGCGCCGGCTCTGGCAGGCCTTGCCGAAGGCGGCGCTGGGCAATCTGGTGGCGAAATTGCTGATGGTGAGCCTGGGGCTGGCCATCACGGTGATGGTGGCGCGCCAGGGGCCGCGGGTGCAGGGGGCGTTTGCGCTGTTCGTGGCGGTCGAAGCCGGCTTGCTGACCTTGTTTTCGGGGCTGGGGCTGTGGCTGGCCCGGCAGATGTCGCAGCAGGCCGACGCGCGGTCTGCACGCACCCTGCCGATGTTGCGCGGCGTGTTGCGGGCGGCGGTGGGCCTGGGGGCGGTGGCCTCGCTGGGGCTGCTGGCGCTGTCCTGGGGGGCCAAGAGCCTGCCGTATTCGCAGTTGTGGTTGCTGGCGCTGGCGGCGCCGTTCCTGTTGCTGGTCCCCACGGCCACCGGCCTGTGGCTGGGCGAGGGGCGCATGTGGCCGATCAACCTGGCGCAGGTGGCGGCACCGGCCTTGGTGCTGGGCGGCCTGGCGGGCGTGGCCTGGATCGGCGAGGGCACGACGCGCAGCACCTCCATGGTCGTGCTGGTGCTCACGGCCTGGGTGAGTGGCAAGTCCCTGGTCGCGGTGCTCACGGCCATCTACGCCTTGCGCAACGCCAGCCAGCGCGACGATGACCTGGCCGAGCACCTGCGTCTGTCGGATCAGCCACCGCTGGGGGACACGCACCCGGTGTGGTGGCATCAGTGGCCGTTTGTGGCCACCATCGGCATCACCAATGTCATCAGCCTGCTCAATTACCGCGCGTCACTGTTCTTGGTGGAGCACTTCCAGGGCCTGAGCACGGTGGGGACCTATTCGGTGGCGGTGACGGTGGCCGAGTTGCTGTGGCTGCTGTCCTCGTCGGTGACGGTGTCGCTGTACGCCCGCATCGGGCATCCGGATGTGAAGGTGGCGGCGAGCATGACGGTGCACGCCGTGCGCATCAATGTGCTGGCCACGCTGGCGGCGGCTCCCGTGCTGCTGGGTCTGGCCTGGTGGGGGCTGCCGTGGGTGATGGGCGAGGTGTATGCCGCGTCCTTGTGGCCGCTGGCGGCCTTGCTGCCGGGCGTGGCGGCGTATGCGGCGGCGTCCAGCCTGTCGGCGTTCTACACCAATCACCTCGGGCGGCCGCAGCTGTCCGGGGGCATTGCCGGGCTGTCCTTGCTGGTGAGTTTTGGCCTGGGCTGGCTGCTGGTGCCGCGCTGGGGGGCTGTGGGCGCGGCGGTGTCGTCCAGCCTGGGTTACATCGTGGCGATCGCGGTGGCGTATGGCGTGTTCCTGCGCCACGCTGGGCTGCCGGTGCGGGCACTGTGGCAACCGTCCTTGACCCGGCTGCCGTGAGCACGGGGCCCGCGGAGGGCGCCCAGCCCGTCCTTCAGGGGGCAGAGGGCTGGGAGAGGACGTGGATCGGGGACAATAGCGGGTTGACGAGGCCATCCACTTCCCCCATGTCGGTCCTGATCCAGCGACTCAAACACCCTGTCGTGCGCGTGCTCGCGGCCTTCACTGGTCCGCGCATCGTCTATGGCTGGCGCAATGCCGATGGCAGCTGGTGCCCGCACACGCGGGTCAGCACGCACAGCTGTGTCGAAGGGCGAGACAAGCTGGTCTTGCAAGACCATGTCTTCATCGGGCACTTCAACCGCATCGACGGCTCCAATGGGCTGCTGATCGAAGAAGGCGTGCAGGTGACCAACTACGCCTCCATCCTCAGCCATTCCAGCCACCAGGCGGTGCGGGTGATGGGACGTCGCTATGCGACCGACCCCAACCCCCAGGGTTACGTGCGCAAGGCGACCCGCATCGGGGCGTACAGCTTCATCGGGCCGCACAGTGTGATCGCGCCTGGTGCCCAGGTGGGCAAGGGTGTGATCGTGCAGGGCTTCAGCTTTGTGTCGGGCAGCGTGCCGGACTTTGCGATCGTGGCCACGCGCGAGCAAGGCAAGCGCGCCGAGGTGGTGGGCGACACCCGCGAGCTGGACCGGGCGCTGTTGCTGCGCCATCCTGAGTTGCAGGCGCTGTATGCGCAGTGGGCCGGCAAGGACCATTTGCGCCGGGCCTTGAATGGCGGGGCTGAGGCGGGCACCGCGCAGAAGGAACAGGCATGACGACCCAGGTGAGTTCGGTGGGCAAGGTGAATTCGGCGCAGGCCACGGGCCAGGCGGACGAGGGCGTGCGCATCCTGTTCTTCGCCGATGCGTCGAGCGTGCACACGCGTCGCTGGGTGGCCGCCGTGGCCGAGCGTGGCGCGCGCGCGGTGGTCATCACGCGCCAGCCGGCCGAGGTGCCGGGTGCCGAAGAGGTGATCGCCGTGGCGCCGGGCGCCGACAAGCTGAGCTGGTTCACGGCCTTGCCGCAGGTGCGCCGGGTGGCGCGCGAGGTGGCGGCGCGTTTCCAGCCGAACTTGGTGCATGGCCACTATGTGACCTCGTACGGCCTGTGGGCCACGGCATGTGGGTTGAGCCTGCCCAAGGTGCTGACGGCCTGGGGCAGCGACATCCTGGTCACGCCGCGGCAGAGCCGCCTGATGCGCATGGTGGTGGCCTGGTCCATGCACCATGCCGACCTGGTCACGGCCGATTCGATGGACATGATCGACGAGATCGCGCGTTACCACCCGGCTGGTCCCTGTCACCAGATTCTGTGGGGCGCCGACACGGACAAGTTCGTGCCGGCCCAGCCCGCGGACGGCTTCGAGGTGGTGAGCCTGCGCACCTGGGAGCCCAACTACAACATCGACGTCATCATCGAGGCATTCGCCCGTGTCGTGGCCGAGCGACCGGACACGCAGATGACCTTGCACCTGTTGGGCGGGGGCTTGCAGCAGGCCGAGTTGGAGCTGAAGGTCAAACACCTGGGCGTGCAGGATCATGTGCAGTTCCACGGTCGGGTGGGCGATGCGGCCATGGTGGCCGCCATCCAGCGCAGCCGCGTGTCGGTGTCGGTGCCCACCAGCGATGCCACTTCGGTGTCGGTGCTCGAATCCATGGCCTGCGGCCTGCCCATCATCGCCTCTGACCTGCCGGCCAACCGCCAGTGGATCGACGAACAAGGCGGCTGGATCGTGCCGGTGCGCGATGTCGATGCTCTGACCCAGGCCCTGCTGCAAGTGCACGATCAACCTGAGCAGGCGGCGCAGAGGGGCCAGCACAACCATGCGCGCATCGAGCGCGAGGCCTCTCGCCGGGGACAGATGGACGCGATGTGGCGCCTGTACCAGCGCGTGCTGCACCCGCTGACGCCCCGCTTGGCGCGCCGTCGTCCGGCCGAGCGCACCTGATTTGCCTGCCGCTACCTCGCCACCTTTGATGCCCCTGCCGCCCATGCCTGATGCCCGCATCGTCTCCGTCATCGTGCCGTGCCGCAACGAGCGCGACCACATCGAGGCCTTCTGCCGCAGCGTGGCCGCGCAGCAGGTGCCCGAGGGCTGGACGCTGGAAGTGTGGGTGGCCGATGGCCTGAGTGACGACGGCACGCGCGAGCGCCTGAGCGCCTGGTGTGCGCAGGATGCGCGCTTTCACATGATCGACAATCCCGGGCGCATCGTCTCGTGCGGCCTGAACCGCTGCATCGAGGCCAGCCACGGCGAGTTCATCGTGCGCCTGGACGTGCACACGGTGTACGCCCCCGACTACATCGCGCGCTGCCTGGCCGTGTGGCAGGAAACTGGCGCCGACAACGTGGGCGGACCCTGGCGGGCGCAGGGCGAGAGCGGGCCGGCGGCGGTGGTGCAACGGGCGGTGGCCGCGGCGTTCCAGTCTCGCCTGGTGGCCGGTGGGGCGCTGTCGCGTGACCTGGCCTACAACGGTGAAGTGGACACGGTGTACCTCGGGTCCTGGCCCCGCGCCACCTTCGAGCGTTTCGGCGGCTTCGACGAAAACCTGGTGCGCAATCAGGACGATGAGCACAACCTGCGCATCCACAAGGGGGGCGGCCGCATCTGGCAATCGTCGTCCATCCACTCGACCTACTTCCCGCGGGCCAGCAAGATGGACGTGTTCCGCCAGTACCGCCAGTACGGTTACTGGAAGCCGTTTGTGATGCTCAAGCACGGGCAGGCGGCGGCCTTGCGTCACCTGATTCCGGGGCTGTTTGTGGCCGCGCTGATTCTGCTCTTGCTGGTGACCGTGATCGGGGTGCCGGCCTTGATGTGGGTGCCGCTGTCACCGGGGCTGCGCGAGACCTTGACCGTGGTGGTGACCGCGGCCGCTACGCTGGCCTTGTTGCAGGGCTGGCTGTATGGCACGGCGGTGTTCTGGATCAGCTGGCGCATCGCCCGCGAGCAGGGGCGCGATCTGCGCTGGCAACTGCCCGATGTCATCGCCGCCTATCATTTTGGTTACGGTCTGGGGTCGATCCGAGGCTGGTGGGACGCCCTGGTGCGCCGCCGCCCCGATCCGGCTTTCGGTCGCCTGACGCGTTGACCTGTTTTCAGTGAGATTCCCATGAGTTCAGCTTCTGCCTCGCAGCCCTTCCTGCCCTTTGCCTTGCCCGAAATCGGCGAGGAAGAAATCGCGGAAGTGGTGGACACCCTGCGTTCCGGCTGGGTCACCACCGGCCCCAAGGCCCGCTTGTTCGAGCAGGCCTTTGTCGATTACCTGGGCGACGCCAGTCTGCAGGCGATTGCAGTGAACTCGGCCACCGCCGGCCTGCATCTGGCGCTGGAGGCCTTGGGCATCGGCCCTGGTGACGAGGTGATCACCACGACGCACACCTTCACCGCCACCGCCGAGGTGGTGCGCTACCTGGGCGCCGACGTGAGGCTGGTGGACATCGATCCGGCCACGCTCAACATCGACCCCGCTGCCATTGAAGCGGCCATCACCCCGCGGACCAAGGCGCTGATGCCGGTGCACTATGCCGGTCTGTCGGTGGACATGGACGCCATCCACGCCATTGCACAGAAGCACGGCCTGAAAGTGGTGGAAGACGCAGCCCATGCGCTGCCGACCACCTGGAAGGGGCAACGCATTGGCACCCTGCACAGCGATGCCGTGGTGTTCAGCTTCTACGCCAACAAGACCATGACGACGGGTGAGGGCGGCATGCTGGTGACGCGCGATGCGGCGCTGGCGGCGCGCGCCAAGGTCATGCGCCTGCACGGCATCAACCGCGATGCCTTCGACCGCTTCACCGCCAAGGTGCCGAGCTGGTACTACGAGATCGTCGCGCCCGGCTTCAAGTACAACCTGACCGATATCGCGGCGGCCATGGGCCTGCACCAGCTCAAGCGCCTGCCAGGCTTCCAGAGCCGTCGTGAGCAGATCGCCGCGCGCTATGACGAGGCGCTTGCCGACTTGCCGCTGCTTCTGCCCCCGCGCCCGGTGCACGCAGGCGATCTGCACTCGTGGCACCTGTATGTGGTGCGCCTGAGCGACGAGGCCACGATCAACCGCGACCAGCTGATCGACAGCCTGTTTGCCGATGGCATTGGCGTGAGCGTGCACTACATCCCGCTGCACCTGCACCCGTACTGGAAGGAGCGCTACGACCTCAAGCCCGAGCAGTTCCCGCACAGCCAGAAGGCCTACGAGCGCATGGTGACCCTGCCGCTGTACACCCGCATGACGGACGAGGACGTGGAGCGCGTCATCACCGCGGTGCGCAAGGCCTGTGGCCTTTGAAGTGCACGTGACCTTGATCTTGACTGCGCGATGAGCAAGCGGCTGTTTGATGTGCTGATGTCGTCCCTGGGCCTGCTGGCGCTGGGGCCGCTGCTGATCTTGATCGCGCTGGCGGTCAAGCTGGACTCGCCGGGCCCGGTGTTTTTCCGGCAGGAGCGGGTAGGGCGCTTCGGTGTGCCGTTTCGCATCCACAAGTTCCGCACCATGCGCCACGACCCGGCAGGCAGCGGTTTGCAGATCACCGTGGGCGCCGATCGGCGCATCACGCGGGTGGGGCAGTTCTTGCGCGCCAGCAAGCTCGACGAGTTGCCGCAGTTGATCGATGTATGGCAGGGCACCATGAGCCTGGTCGGCCCGCGCCCCGAGGTGCCACGCTATGTGGCGCATTACCCGGCGGCCTTGCGCGACAAGGTGCTGTCGGTGCGCCCGGGCATCACCGACATTGCGTCCATCGAATACCGCGACGAGAGCGCCGTGCTGGCACGTGCCGCAGACCCCGAGCGCGCCTACATCGACGAGGTGCTGCCCCACAAGCTGGCGCTGGCCGCCAGCTATGTGGATCAGGCCTCGGTGTGGCTGGACATCAGGCTGATTCTGCGCACGATTGGCGCGATCGTGCGCGGGTGAGGCGTACGAGTGGGCTGCACCTCAGTGCGCTGCCTGGAACATCGCCTCACCGGCGGCCATCGGGTTGCCGGTTTGCTCATAGGTCTGGCGCCACAGCGGGTAGCTGTGGATGACCTGATGCTGCCAGGGGTGAAAGCCGGGTTTGTAGTAGCTCAGCATGGCGCCCGTGTTGCGCGCAAACAGGCCCTTGTAGCCGTACAGCCACCATGCGCCCTTCACGCACAGCCAAAGGCGTTGGCTGCGTGAGAAGCCATCGCCCATGAGCAGGCGGTTGGTCAGGCGCATGCTGTCGGTCACCACCTTGTAGAGCGCATGGGTCATGGCCACGCAGCGCATCACGTAACCCACTTTGGCCACCTTCTGCATCACGTCGAAGGCCACAGCCTTGTGCTCCATCTCTTCGATGGCGTGCCAGGCCCACAGGGCGCGCACCTGCGGGTCGGCCGGGCCCATGGCGTCGCGCGTGGCAAACAGCATCTGCGCCATCATGGCCGTGAAGTGCTCGAACGCGGCGGTCAGTGCCAGGTTGTACTTGGCCGAGTAGCGCCGGGTGTAGCCATCGAACAGGGCCTTGGCCTCGGTCAGGATGGTGTCCACATCGCAGCCCTGCTGGCGCAGCAGGTCGTTGTAATGTGTGTGGGCGATGCCATGCTGGCCTTCCTGACGGATGAAGTTCTTCACGTCCTCGGCCAGTTTGGGGTCAGTGATCTGGTGGCGGAAGGCGCGCACACTGGTGATGAAGTAGCGCTCACCATCGGGAAACGCGGCCTGCATGCCGTCGAAAACGCGGGTCTGGAAGGGCTTGTTGCCATACCACCAGCGTGGGGTCTGCGCGGTCAGACCGAAGTCGAGCTTCTCGCGGGGCACGATCTCCCCGGGGCCTTGGTTCTTGATGTGGCTCATGTCCAGTCTCCGTTTTGTCTGTGTGGGCAGTCTAGGAAGACGGGCGCCGTCCGTTGGTTTGGGCGCGCGACAGCAGGGCATCGCCGGCGACACGTTATCGATTTCCCTGGTGGATTCCAATGTGCGGAATCCGGGTTTGCGCGGGGCCTGGGCTAAGCGATGATGTGGCCCTTGCGTTTGTTTCCAACCGTCCCCCCAACGAGATCCCCCCATGAGCACTCTGTCTTCTTCCGCTTCGCAGGACGGCCTGCGTTTTGACGGCCGCGTGGCCATCGTGACCGGTGCCGGTGGTGGTCTGGGCCGCAGCCATGCCCTGCAACTGGCTGCGCGTGGCGCCAAGGTGCTGGTCAACGACCTGGGATCTGCCCGTGATGGCAGTGGCGGCAGCAGCGCCGCCGCCGAGGCCGTGGTGGCCGAGATCCGTGCTGCCGGTGGTGTGGCCATGGCCAACGGTTGCTCGGTGACCGACCCGGCCGGCGTGCAAGCCATGGTCGATCAGGTGATGGCCGAGTGGGGCCGCATCGACATCCTGGTCAACAACGCCGGCATCCTGCGTGACAAGAGCTTTTCGAAGATGACGCTCGACGACTTCCGCCTGGTGGTCGATGTGCACCTGATGGGCAGCGTCTATGTGACCAAGGCCGTGTGGGACATCATGAAGGCGCAGAACTACGGCCGCATCATCTTCACGACCTCGTCGTCGGGTCTGTTCGGCAACTTCGGTCAGGCCAATTACGGCGCTGCCAAGATGGCCGTCGTAGGCCTGATGCAGACCTTGTCGCTGGAAGGCGAGAAGTACAACGTGCGCGTCAACTGCCTGGCACCCACCGCCGCCACGCGCATGACCGAAGACCTGATGCCGCCGGCAGTATTGGCCCTGTTGACGCCCGAGAGCGTGTCGCCCGGCGTGGTCTTCCTGGCCAGCGAGGAGGCCCCCACCCGCGCCATCCTGTGTGCCGGCGCTGGTGGCTTTGCGGCCTCGCACATCACGCTGACCGAAGGCACGGTGGTGCTGGAGGGTGCCGACGCGGCCGAGCAGGTGGCCGCCCGCTTTGCGCAGATCGACGATCGCCACGGCGAGCTGGTGCCGGCCAGCGGCTCGGCGCAGTCGCAAAGCCAGTTGGCCAAGGTGATGGCTGCGCGCTCGCTGGGCTGATCGGGCACATACCTGCGCGCGAACCTGCATCCACGTGCGCGCGCACCGGTGCACGCAGCGGGGCAACCCCTCGCTGCTGCGCCCGGCGCATATGCGGGTACACAAAGTTGTTGCCTGCATATGGATGGGCGATTTGCTTCGTTCACGACAGATCGGTGTTTTTCTACAGTGAATCCACTGTCTCACAACACACCGCTGTCACCATGTCGAGCTCTGTCAAACACCCCTCTACGCGTCGTCACCTGCTGAGCGTGGTCAGTTCGCTGGCCCTCACTGCCACGGTGGCCCTCGGGTCCCTGGCGCCTGTGGCCGCCCACGCCAAGGACATCGAGCTGCTCAACGTGTCGTACGACCCGACCCGTGAGCTCTATCAGGAATACAACAAGGCCTTCTCGTCCTACTGGAAGAGCAAGACCGGTGACAACGTCACCATCAAGACCTCGCACGGTGGTTCGGGCAAGCAGGCCCGCTCGGTCATCGACGGCCTGGATGCCGACGTCGTCACGCTGGCGCTGGCATATGACATCGACGCCGTCGCCGAGAAGAACCTGATCGCCAAGGACTGGCAAAAGCGTCTGAAGCTCAACAGCTCGCCCTACACCTCGACCATCGTGTTCCTGGTGCGCAAGGGCAACCCCAAGGGCATCAAGACTTGGGACGACCTGGTCAAGCCCGGCGTGGCCGTCATCACGCCCAACCCCAAGACCTCGGGCGGGGCCCGCTGGAACTACCTGGCCGCCTACGGCTATGAGCTGAAGAAGACCAAATCCGAAGCCAAGGCCAAGGAGTTCCTGGGCAAGCTGTTTGCCAACGTGCCGGTGCTGGATTCCGGTGCCCGTGGTTCGACCACCACCTTCGTCGAGCGTGGCATTGGTGACGTGCTGCTGGCCTGGGAAAACGAAGCCCTGCTGGCCATCAAGGAGCTGGGTCCGGACAAGTTCGACATCATTGCGCCCCCGCTGAGCATCCTGGCCGAGCCTCCGGTGACGGTGGTCGACAAGGTGGTCGACAAGAAGGGCACCCGTGCCGTGGCCCAGGCCTACCTGGAATACCTGTACTCGCCGCAAGGTCAGGACATCGCGGCTCAGAACTACTACCGCCCGACCGATCCGAAGGTGGCTGCCAAGTACGCCGCGCAGTACCCGAAGGTCAATCTGTTCAAGATCGACGAACTGGGCGGCTGGACCAAGGTGCAAAAGGAGCACTTCGGTGACGGTGGCGTCTTCGACCAGATCTACGTGAAGAAGTAAAACTCAGACACACGCATCAACATCCAGTGGGGTGGTGCCGGCGCAGGGATGGAGGTCGCGCCGCTGCATCTTGGGGGCTGCTTCACACAGGGGCAGCCCCTTTTTTCGTGCCTCATTGTCGTTTCGTGCATAAGCAAGTAAGAAATCAGTTGTTTGTCGAATGAGGTCACGTCCCTAACATGCCTTCATTGCATCTAGAAAGGGCCTTGTCATGCTGTTTTCTTTGAAGACCTCCTTGCTTCGTCTGACCGCGGTGGCGGTCATCGCCTCGGGCCTGAGCGCCGGTGCCCAGGCCGACACCAACCTGCTCAACGTCAGCTACGACGTCAGCCGCGAGTTCTACAAGGCCTACAACGTCGCTTTCGCCAAACATTGGAAGCAGACCACGGGCGAGACCGTGAACATCAACCAGTCTCACGGCGGCTCCAGCAAGCAAGCCGGCAGCGTCATCGCCGGTCTGGCGGCCGATGTGATCACCATGAACCAGGCCAGCGACATTGACATCCTCGCCGACCGCGGTGCGCTGGTGCCCGTGGACTGGGCCAAGCGCTTCCCGAACAACAGCGCCCCCACCACGTCCGTCACTGTGATTCTGGTGCGCAAGGGCAACCCCAAGGGCATCAAGGACTGGGCAGACCTGGCCAAGCCGGGCGTGTCGGTCATCATCCCCAACCCCAAGACGGCGGGCAACGGCCGCTACACCTACCTCGCCGCCTGGGGCTCGGTGATCAAGACCGGCGGCAAGCCTGAGCAGGCCCGTGCCCTGGTGAGCAAGATTTTTGCGAACGTGCCGGTGTTCGACGGCGGTGGCCGCGCCGCCACCACAACCTTCGCCCAGCGCAACATGGGCGATGCCCTGGTCACCTTCGAGAGCGAGGTGCCCCTGATCCAGAACGAGTTCAACGGCGACTACCAGGTGGTCTATCCCAAGATCACCATCCTGGCCGAGAACCCGGTCAGCGTGGTGGACAAGGTGGTCGACAAGAAGGGCACACGCAAGCAGGCCGAGGCCTATCTGAAGTACCTGTGGTCCGACGAAGGCCAGCAGATCGCGGCCAAGTTCCACCTGCGTCCGCGCTCGCCCCAGGTGCTGGCCCAGTACAAGTCGGCCTTCCTGCCGGTGTCGACCTTCACGGTGGACGAGGTGTTCGGCAGCTGGCGCAAGGCCCAGGCTGACCACTTCAAGGACGGTGGCATCTACGACCAGATCACCCTCGGCGCTCGCCGCAACAAGTAAGCCGCGCCGTCGTTCTCCAAGCGAGTTGTCATGATTTTGTCCAAAACCCTGCTGCGGCGGCACACCGTGCTCCCCGGCTTCGATCTGGCACTGGGGCTCACGCTCACCTACCTGTGTCTGATCGTGCTCATTCCCTTGAGCGCCACCTTCCTGCGCAGCACCGAGCTCACCTGGGATCAGTTCATGGAGGTGGTCACCTCGCCGCGCGTGGTGGCCTCCTACAAGCTGACCTTTGGGGCCTCCTTGCTGGCTGCGGTGATCAATGGCGTGTTCGGGCTGCTGGTGGCCTGGGTACTGGTGCGTTATGACTTCTTCGGGCGGCGCATCGTCGATGCGCTGGTGGACCTGCCGTTTGCGCTGCCCACGGCCGTGGCCGGCATCACGTTGACGGGCCTGTACTCGGCCAATGGCTGGATCGGGCAGTACCTGGAGCCCCTGGGGCTCAAGGTGTCCTTCACACCCATCGGGGTCTTTGTGGCGATGACCTTCATCGGGCTGCCCTTTGTCGTGCGCACGGTGCAACCGGTGCTCGAAGACATGGCCTCCGAACTGGAAGAAGCGGCCGCGACCTTGGGCGCCAGCCGCTGGCAGAGTTTCACCAAGGTGATCCTGCCTATCGTGATGCCCGCCTTGCTGACCGGGTTTGCGCTGGCCTTTGCCCGCGCCCTGGGTGAGTACGGCTCCATCATCTTCATCGCCGGCAACATGCCGATGGTGTCCGAGATCACGCCGCTGCTGATCATCACCAAGCTCGAGCAATACGACTACGCCGGAGCCACCTCGATCGCCGTGGTGATGCTGGTGATGTCCTTCATCATGCTGCTGGCCATCAATGGCTTGCAGGCCTGGACGCGCAAGCGCCAGGGCAAGTAAGAGAGGTTGTGACCATGAGTGCTGTGTCTGTGGCCCAACCCTTGCCGGTGCAGAGCGTGGCCCCGCCGAATGTGGCCCGTGCCACCACCGAGCCGGTGTGGGTGCGTCGCGTCTTGATCGGCGTGGCGCTGGTGTTTTTGTCCTTGTTCCTGTTTGTGCCGCTGGTGTCGGTCTTCTTCGAGGCTTTCAAGAAAGGCTGGGAGGTCTATGTCGCCGCCATCACCGAGGCCGATGCAGTGTCCGCCATGTGGCTGACCCTGATCGCGGCGGCCATCTCGGTGCCGCTGAACCTGGTGTTCGGCGTGTCGGCCGCCTGGGCCATTGCCAAGTTCGACTTCCGTGGCAAGAGCGTGCTGCTCACCCTGATCGACCTGCCGTTCTCGGTCTCACCTGTGATCGCCGGTTTGATCTATGTGCTGGTGTTCGGCCTGCAAGGCTGGTTTGGCGAATGGCTGATGGCGCACGATTTGAAGGTGATCTTCGCGGTGCCGGGCATCGTGCTGGCCACCATCTTCGTGACCTTCCCCTTTGTGGCGCGTGAGCTGATCCCGCTGATGCAGGCGCAGGGCCAGGAGCAGGAAGAGGCCGCCCGCGTGCTGGGCGCCTCGGGCTGGCAAACCTTCTGGAAGGTGACGCTGCCGAATGTGAAGTGGGGTCTGCTCTACGGCGTGATCCTGTGTAACGCCCGCGCCATGGGTGAGTTCGGGGCCGTGTCGGTGGTGTCGGGCCACATCCGGGGCGAGACCAACACCATGCCCCTGCACATCGAGATCCTTTACAACGAGTACCAGTTCGCCGCGTCGTTCGCCGTCGCGTCCCTGCTGGCCAGCCTGGCGCTGGTCACCCTGGTCCTCAAATACATCGTTGAACGCCGGGTCCATCAGCAGATGGCCCAGGCCCAGCAAGCCGGAGCGGCAGCATGAGCATCGAAGTCAAGAACCTGGCCAAGCGTTTCGGTCAGACCGTGGTGTGCGACAACCTGAACCTGAACATCCCTTCGGGGGAGTTGGTCGCCTTGTTGGGCCCTTCGGGCTCGGGCAAAACCTCCTTGCTGCGCATCATTGCCGGCCTGGAAACCCCTGACAGTGGCACCGTGCTGTTCAACGGCGAAGACACCACCCATGTGGCCGTGCGCGAGCGCAATGTGGGCTTCGTGTTCCAGCATTACGCGCTGTTCGGCCACATGACGATCTTCGAGAACGTGGCCTTCGGCCTGCGGGTGCGCCCCAAGGCCACGCGTCCACCGGAAGCCGAGATCCGAAAGAAGGTCACCGAGCTGCTCAAGCTGGTGCAACTCGACTGGATTGCCGACCGCTATCCGCACCAGTTGTCCGGTGGTCAGCGTCAGCGCATCGCCTTGGCGCGTGCCCTGGCGGTGGAGCCCAAGGTGCTGCTGCTCGACGAGCCCTTCGGCGCCCTGGATGCCAAGGTGCGCAAGGAACTGCGCCGCTGGCTGCGTCGCCTGCACGATGAAATGCACATCACCAGCGTCTTCGTGACCCACGACCAGGAAGAAGCCATGGAAGTGGCCGACCGCATCGTGGTGATGAACCAGGGCCGCATCGAGCAGGTGGGTGCCCCGGATGAGGTCTACGACCACCCCGCCACACCTTTCGTGCTCAAATTCCTGGGCGACGTCAACCTGTTCCACGGGCGTGACCACGCGCAAGGCGCCGTGGCGGGTGATGCCGGGCAGGCTCAGTCGGTGAGTTACGTGCGTCCGCACGAGGTGCAGGTGCTGGCCCAGCCCGCCGAGGGCAGCGTGGCCGCCACCTTGATCGACGTGCTGACCGTGGGTCCGAACACCCGCCTGGCTTTTGAGCGCGGCGATGGCAAGGGCGAAATCGAGGTCGAGCTCTCGCGTGACGAGTATGCGGCGCTGCGAGATGCCGGCGTCCTGGTCGTGGGCCAGATCGCCCACCTCAAGGCACGTCGCGTGCGCCACTTTGAAGCGCCGGCACAGGCGGGGGCAGCATGAACTTTCAGCAATTGCGTTCGGTCAGGGAGGCCGTTCGGCGGGGGTTCAACCTGACCGAGGTGGCCAACGCACTGCACACCTCGCAACCTGGCGTGAGCCGTCAGATCCGCGAGCTCGAAGACGAGTTGGGCGTGGAGTTGTTCCAGCGCGTGGGCAAGCGCCTCACGGGCATGACCCCACCTGGTCAGCAGCTGCTACCGGTGGTGGAGCGTCTGTTGCGCGAGGCAGAGAACCTGCGCCAGGCCGCGCGCGATTGCGCCTCGCACGATGTCGGGCCACTGTCACTGGCGGCCACCCACTCGCAGGCGCGTTATGCACTGCCAGGCGCTGTGAAGGACTTTCGGCAGCTGTACCCGCAGGTCACGCTCAGCCTGCACCAGGGGTCGCCACGTCAGGTGGCCCAGATGCTCATCAATGGTGAAGCCGACATCGGCATCGCCACCGAAGCCCTGGACCAATATGACCAGCTGGTGACCTTGCCTTGCTACAGCTGGACCCACAGCGTGGTGGTGCCGCCCGATCACCCCTTGCTCGATGGCGAGCCCTTGACCCTCGCACGCCTCGCCCGTTTCCCGATGATCACCTACGACGAGGGCTTCACTGGTCGCTCGCACATCGACGAGGCCTTTGCCAAAGAAGGGCTCAAGCCCAGCATCGTGCTGTCGGCCATGGATGCGGACGTGATCAAGACCTATGTAGAGCTGGGCATGGGCGTGGGAGTGGTGGCGTCGATCGCCTTCGATCCGGATCGCGACCGCAACCTGCGTGCCATCGACGCCGGCCACGTGTTCGCCATCAACATGACCCGGCTGGCCTTCCGCCGCGGCGCTTTTTTGCGCGGGTATGTCTATGGCTTCATCGAGACCTTTGCACCTCCGTTGACCCGTGAGGTGGTGGAGCAGGCGGTGAGGCAGGCCAACGACCACGCAGCATGAGTCCTGTGTGCTCGGGTGAGTGGCCGGGCTTGAGCCTGCGTGACAGCTGGCCCCAGGCACGCTGAAGTAGCGGGGTGGACGGCACGCATCGATACAATTGGAGCGGTGGCGTCCTGCCATGCCAACGGTTACCCGCCCCTCATGTCAGGTCAAGCCCACGTCAGTGATCCCGCTGAATCGACGGGGTGCCGCGACCACGCTGCCGTCGAGGCACCAGGCGGGCATGTGTTTTCTGCGCAAGACCGCGCGGCGTTCCATCAACTGGTTCAGGCGCGGCGCGACATGCGCCACTTCACGCCAGGTGCTTCCGTCGCGCCCGAGGTGTTGCGGCGCTTGCTGCAAGCGGCTCACCACGCTCCATCGGTCGGGCTCATGCAGCCTTGGCGCTTCGTGCGCATCACCGATACCAGCTTGCGTCGGCGCATCGCCGAGTTGGTCGAGGCCGAGCGGCTGAAGACCTGCGAGGCCCTGGGCGAGCGCGGCGACGCCTTCATGCAGCTCAAGGTTGAGGGCATTCGGGAGTGTGCCGAGCTGCTCGTGGTGGTCCTGGCGCCTGACGATGGCACCGTGTTTGGCCGCCGCACCATGCCCAAGGAAATGGCCCTGTGCTCGGTGGCATGTGCGATCCAGAACCTGTGGTTGGCTGCGCGTGTCGAGAATCTGGGCATGGGATGGGTCTCCATGTTCGATCCCGTTGCATTGGCGCATGAGCTGCAACTGCCTGACACCGCTCAGCCCATTGCGATCCTGTGTCTGGGGCCTGTGCCTCAGTTTTATGACGCTCCGATGCTGGAGCTGGAAGACTGGCGCCACGGTCGGTCGCTGGACGAGATGCTGTTGACCAATTGCTGGCCGCCATCTGCGCTGCGCGGGTGAAGTGTCTGTCGAAATGCCCCTTGAAATGTCTCGGAGCGTCCCTATAATCTGTTAGCACTCGCTGAATGTGAGTGCTAATGGTGAGGTCGCTGCGGCGGCTGAGCCCCACATTCGTACCGTCGATGTGAGCATTCACTCACGTCGAATCCATTGTCAAACCGATGTCTCAAGAGACTGGAGAAGTCATGAAACTGCGTCCCCTGCACGATCGCGTGATCGTCAAGCGCCTGGAACAAGAAACCAAGACCGCCCTGGGCATCATCATCCCCGACAACGCTGCCGAGAAGCCTGACCAAGGCGAAGTGCTGGCCGTTGGCCCTGGCAAGCGCAATGACAAGGGTGAGTTTGTGGCCTTGAACGTCAAGGTGGGCGATCGCGTCCTGTTCGGCAAGTACTCCGGCCAGACCGTCAAGGTCGATGGCGAAGAGCTGCTGGTCATGCGCGAAGAAGACCTGTTTGCCGTCGTCGAGAAGTAATCCGACGCCCTGCGCAAATCCCCATCCATTGATTCACTGAATTCGGAGAAATACACATGGCAGCAAAAGACGTCGTTTTCGGCGGCGAAGCCCGCGCACGCATGGTTGAAGGCGTGAACATTCTGGCCAACGCCGTGAAGGTCACCCTGGGTCCTAAGGGTCGCAACGTGGTGCTCGAGCGCTCCTTCGGCGCCCCCACCGTGACCAAGGACGGTGTGTCCGTGGCCAAGGAAGTCGAACTGAAGGACAAGCTCCAGAACATGGGCGCCCAGATGGTCAAGGAAGTCGCTTCCAAGACTTCTGACAACGCTGGCGACGGCACCACCACCGCCACCGTGCTGGCTCAAGCCATCGTGCGCGAAGGCATGAAGTACGTGGCCGCCGGCATGAACCCGATGGACCTGAAGCGCGGCATCGACAAGGCGGTTGCCGCCCTGATCGCCGAGCTGAAGAAGCAATCCAAGGCCACCACCACCACCAAGGAAATCGCTCAGGTTGGCACCATCTCCGCCAACTCGGACGCTGACGTCGGCGAGATCATCGCCAACGCCATGGACAAGGTCGGCAAGGAAGGCGTCATCACCGTTGAAGACGGCAAGAGCCTGAACAACGAGCTGGAAGTCGTCGAAGGCATGCAGTTCGACCGCGGCTACCTGTCGCCCTACTTCATCAACAACCCCGAGAAGCAAGCCGCGCTGCTGGACAACCCCTTCGTCCTGCTGTACGACAAGAAGATCTCGAACATCCGTGACCTGCTGCCCACCCTGGAGCAAGTGGCCAAGGCCAGCCGTCCGCTGCTGATCATCGCCGAAGACGTCGACGGTGAAGCTCTGGCGACCCTGGTGGTCAACACCATCCGCGGCATCCTGAAGGTTGTGGCCGTCAAGGCGCCTGGCTTCGGCGACCGTCGCAAGGCCATGCTGGAAGACATCGCCATCCTGACCGGCGGCAAGGTCATCGCCGAAGAAGTCGGCATGGCACTCGACAAGGTCACCCTGGCTGACCTGGGCCAAGCCAAGCGCATCGAAGTGGGCAAGGAAAACACCACCATCATCGACGGTGCTGGTGAAGCGGCTGACATCGAAGCCCGCGTCAAGCAAATCCGCATCCAGATCGAAGAAGCCACCAGCGACTACGATCGTGAAAAGATGCAAGAGCGCGTGGCCAAACTGGCCGGTGGCGTTGCCGTGATCAAGGTGGGTGCTGCCACCGAAGTCGAAATGAAGGAAAAGAAGGCCCGCGTTGAAGACGCCCTGCACGCGACCCGTGCCGCCGTCGAAGAAGGCGTGGTTGCCGGTGGTGGCGTGGCCCTGCTGCGCGCCAAGCAGTCCGTGGGTGACCTCAAGGGTGACAACCACGACCAAGACGCTGGCATCAAGCTGGTCCTGAAGGCCATCGAAGCGCCTCTGCGCGAAATCGTGGCCAACGCCGGTGGCGAACCCTCTGTGGTCGTCAACGCTGTCCTGGG
The DNA here is from genome assembly GCF_037482285.1 of Aquabacterium sp. G14. NCBI lineage: Bacteria > Pseudomonadati > Pseudomonadota > Betaproteobacteria > Burkholderiales > Sphaerotilaceae > Aquabacterium > Aquabacterium sp. G14. Next base: position 15,793 of record NZ_JBBEYB010000015.1, on the reverse strand, counting down.
CGGTTCGGGCAACTACGGCTTCAACGCTGCCAACGACACCTACGGCGACATGATCGAAATGGGCATCCTGGATCCCACGAAGGTCACCCGCACGGCTCTGCAGAACGCCGCTTCCGTGGCTTCGCTGATGCTGACCACCGAGTGCATGATCTCCGAGGCTCCGAAGGACGAAGCCGCCGGTGGCATGCCCGACATGGGTGGCATGGGCGGTATGGGTGGCATGGGCGGCATGGGCATGTAATGCCCTGAGGTGCGGTTCGCCGCACCTGTCGCCTGGCAACTTCAGCCAGACCAAAGAAAAAGGCCGCTGGGTTCAGCGGCCTTTTTTCATGTCTGCAGGAACTGGCTCAGTGAGCGCGGCCCTCGCGCACATCCTTGTCATGTCGCTCGGTGTCTTGCTTGACGTGTTGAGCAACGTACCAAGCGATGTAGCCCAGCATGACGAACATGAAGGCAATCACGGCCAAGCTCATCAGGCCATAGTCGGTGGTCAGGAAGTCGGTCAATGCTTGCATGATGGTTCTCCGTTGTGCTTTCTTGGATCTATCAAACCGCGGATTGAGCCAGGGCGTTCTGACTTGGATCAAGTTTGTATGCGCCTTGCGCGGCTTTGGCAAGCGGCTTTGACGCGGCACAATCTGCCACATGCTTTCCCCTTTTCTTCGCACGTGCTGGCGTGCTGTCTGTGGCTGGGCCTTGCTCGGCTTGCTCTCGGCCTCGGCGCTGGCAGAGCGGCCCAAGGTCGGCCTCGTGCTGTCCGGTGGCGGGGCGCGTGGCCTGGCTCACGTCGGGGTGCTCAAGGTGCTGGAGCGAGAGCGTATTCCGGTCGATGTGATCGCAGGCACCTCCATGGGGGCCATCGTCGGTGGCCTGTACGCCAGCGGCCTCTCGGCACAGGAAGTGGAGCGGGAAGTCGAGCGACTGGACTGGGACAATGTGTTTGCCAGCCGCGTGGAGCGGCGAGAGCTGTCCCAGCGTCGCAAGGAGCACGACTTCGAAGTCTCCCCCTTGCTGGAAATCGGCATTGGTGCCGATGGATTCAAAGCGCCGTTGGGCTCGCTCTCCAGCCGTGTGCTGGAGGCCCATCTGCGTCGCCTGACCCTGTCGGCCAGCCAGGTCCGCCACTTCGATCAGCTGCCCACCCCCTTCCGTGCGGTGGCGACCGACATGGAAACCGGGCAGGCCGTGATCCTGTCCGAGGGAGACCTGGCCACCGCCTTGCGCAGCAGCATGTCGGTGCCCGGCATTTTTGCGCCGCTGGAGGTCAGTGGGCGCATCCTGGGTGATGGTGGCCTGGTCAACAACACGCCGGTCGATGTGGCCCGCGCCATGGGGGCGCAGCGACTCATCGTGGTCAACATTGGCACGTCGCTGGCGCCGCGTGAAACCCTGTCGACCCTGACCGGGGTGACGGCGCAGATGATCAACATCCTGACCGAGCAAAATGTGCAGCAAAGCCTGCGCTCGCTCACGCCACAGGATGTCTTGATTGCGCCTCGACTGGAAGGGCTGACCTCGGCCGACTTCAACCGGGCACGTGAATTCATGGACCAGGGCGAGGTGCAGGCGGAGGCCATGGTGCTGCGCATGCAGGACCTGCAGATGTCCGCGGCCGATTACGCGGCCTGGCAGGCTGCTCGGCAGCGCCGCCAGCCGCCGCCACCTACCTTGCAGTTCGTGCGCACCGAAGGATCCGAGTTGACCCGACCGGATCGGCGCGCCGACATGTTCGCCAGTCAGCCGGGCCAGGTGTTCGACGTGGCCAAGGCTGAGCGTGACATCAATTTGCTGGCCGCTTCGGGCGACTACCTGCGCACCGACTACCGACTGGTGCGCACACCGCAGGGCGAGGCAGGGCTGGTGTACGAACTGGAGGACAAGCCCTGGGGCCCCAACTATCTCCAGATGGGCCTGGATTTCAGCGCGGACAACCGTGGGCGCAGTGCCTTCAACCTCAAGCTGGTGCACAACCGCCATTGGCTTGACAACGCGGGCAGCGAGTGGCGCAACATCCTGCGTCTGGGCACCAGCCCTTTGCTCGGCACCGAGTGGTATCGCCCCATGGCGTGGCAACTGCCCGATGGGTTGAGCGGCTTTGTGGCCGTGGCGGCCAACGCACAGCGACGCACCTTTGACGTCTACCGCGACCCCGATGGCGAGGAGGAGGCACGCAACGAGCGCGGACAGACCCAGTTCGCCCTGGATGTGGGCCTGAACTGGCGTGAGTTGGGGGAGTGGCGCTTGGGCTGGGTCGAGCAGATCGGGCGCGATCGCCTGTCGTTGGCCTCGGACGACTACCTGATGTCACGCCCTGGCGTGTCTCTGGTGGAGCGGTGGCGGGAGAGTGGCTGGCGCCTCAAGGCTGTGTTCGATCAGTTGGACCACGCCTACTTTCCGTCCAAGGGGTGGCGGCTGGATGGGCAATGGTTCCAGGGGCAAGGTCGTGCGCGCCGTGACAGCAGCTACGCCGAGGGCTACCTGCGCTACCTCGACGTGCAGGGTCAGTGGGTGAATTCCTGGGGGCCCCACACGGTCAGCCTGATGGGCCGCCTGGCCCTCTCCGAGGGGGCGCAGCCGGCGATCGGGCGCTTCGGTCTGGGTGGCTTCCAGCAACTGTCGGGCTACGCGCCCTTTCAGGTGGCCGGGCCTCAAGTGGCCCTGCTGCGGTGGGGCTACCACGTGCGCCTGAGCGACATGATCCTGACCCGAGGCCTGTTTGCGGGCGCCAGCCTGGAGGTGGGCAACGCCTGGCAGCTGCCGCGAGATGTGTGGACGGGACCCAAGAAGACCGGCTTCAGCCTCTACCTGGGTGCCGACACGGCCATCGGGCCGGTGTACACCGCCATCTTGCACAGCCCAGGCGTGGGGCCGACCCTGATGCTGTTTGTCGGTCGGCCGTGATTCGAATCGGGGTCAGACGCGGCTGAGCGCCTGACCCACGGTGGCGCGCAGGTGGTCCAGCACATGCTGCGCAATCTTGTTGAGCGGCAACACCTCCTGCACCGCGCCTGCGGCGATGGCCTCCCGAGGCATGCCGAACACCACGCAGCTGGCCTCATCCTGGGCCACGCAATAGGCGCCGGCATCGCGCATCTCACGCATGGCCTTGGCGCCGTCGGCGCCCATGCCGGTCAGCATGATGCCGATGGCATTGGGCCCGGCCACACGCGCCGCCGACTTGAACAGCACTTCCACGCTGGGCTTGTGGCGGTTGACCGGATCACCGTCTTGAACACGGGCAATGTAGTTGGCGCCCGAGCGCTCCACGCTCAGGTGCAGGCCACCGGGGGCAATGTAGGCATGGCCGGGCAGGATGCGCTCGCCATCGCTGGCTTCCTTGACGCGGATCTTGCACAGCCCGTCCAGACGGGCCGCGTAATTGCGCGTGAAGCCAGGCGGCATGTGCTGGGTGATGACCACGCCGGGGGCGTCTGCGGGCAGCGACAACAGCACCTCCTTGGTGGCCTCGGTGCCGCCCGTCGAGGCGCCAATGAAAATCAGCTTCTCGGTGGACAGACGCCCCAGGCTGTAAGAGCCGGTGTTCAGGGGCTTGGGGGCCGCTGGCGAGGCACCTGGCGTTGCGCGTGCAGCGGATGTCGGCACACCACCGGTGGACGAGGTCGCCGGTGCAGCGCTGGTGGCCAGCCGATGAATGCGTGCTTTCGAGGCCACCCGGATCTTGTCCGTGATGTCGTCGGACAACTGACGCAGGCCGTCCACCACACCGATCTTGGGCTTGGACACGAAGTCCACCGCGCCCAACTCCAGCGCCTTGAGGGTCACCTCGGCGCCGCGCTCCGTCAGCGTGGACACCATCACCACCGGCATCGGCCGCAGGCGCATCAGCTTGGACAGGAAGTCCAGGCCGTCCATGCGCGGCATCTCCACATCCAGCGTGATCACGTCCGGGTTGAGGTTACGGATCATCTCGCGGGCCACGAAGGGGTCGGCCGCCGCGCCGATGCATTCCATGTCAGGCTGTCGGTTGATGATCTCGGTCAGCATGCTGCGAACCAGCGCCGAGTCGTCGACCACCACCACACGAATCTTGGGCATGTCGTTCTCCGCCTGTCAGAACAGGTCGATCGAGCCGCCGCCACTGGAGACGGGGGCCACTTTTTGCGCCGCCAGGCGCTCTTGTTGCAGGATGGCTTCCGGATTGCTGGGCGCCAGGCGCTTGACCATGGCCTTGCCGCTGTGTGGCAGGAAGCAGACCTTGCGCGGATAGATGTCGAGGACGTCCTTGGAGACCACCGGAATGCGTTCGGTCTTGAGGTATTCCATCACGAAGGCGGTGTTGCGCTCACCCACGTTGATGGTGTTCATGCCGCTGATCACCGCGCCACCGCCAAAGACCTTGGCCTCCATCGTCATCCGCGAGGCCCCCAGTTTCAGCAACTCGTTGATCAGCAATTCCATGGCGTACGAGCCATACCGGCCGGAGTCCTGACCATTGCCGCCACTGTCGGGCAGCATGAAGTGGTTCATGCCGCCGACCTTGGCTTGGCGGTCCCACAGGCACACGGCAATGCACGAGCCCAGCGTCGTCATGATCAGCAGGTCTTCGTTGTAGACGAAGTACTCGCCCGGCAGGATCTTGACGGCTTCAGATTTGAAGTGCGCGTCGAAAAAGTAAAAGGAGGCTTCGCCCGGTTTGGGCGTGCGGGCCTTGAGCCGCGCCAGACGCTCCGTGCGTGGTCCGGGTGCCAGGGCCGCCGAGGCCAGAGGTCCCGGCGCTTTGCTGGCGCCCGGGGAGGCACCGCGCGCGTGACCGAAGGGGGGGATGCTGGACATGAGGTGAATCCTTGTGGCGCGGCGGCTCAAACCCGATCGTAGACGGTCTTGCCCTTGAGGACGAAGATGTCACGCGATTCGGTGAAGTTTTCAGAGTGACCGACGAAGAGCATGCCCTTGGGCTTCATGACGCCGTGAATGCGCTCGAGCACCTTGCGCTGCGTCGGGCCGTCGAAATAAATCATCACATTGCGGCAGAACACCACATCGAACGGGTCGCCCAACTGCCATTGGGGCTGCATGAGGTTGAACGGGCGGAATTCCACCATGCGCGTCAATTCCGGCTTGACCCGGATGTAGCCGGTGTTGTTGCCTTTGCCGCGCAGAAAGAACTGCTTGAGCCGTTGCGGGCTCAGGCCGCGCGCACCCGCGTCGTACACCGCGCGGGAGGCCGTTTGCAGCACATTGGTGTCGATGTCGCTGGCCAGGATCTTGACGGGGGCGTTCAGCCCCAGCGTTTCGGCCACCGTGATGGCCAGCGAGTACGGTTCTTCCCCTGTGGAGGCGGCGCAACACCAGATGCGGGTCGGTTGCGGGCCTCGCGCCTTGAGCCAATCGGCCAGGGTGTGAAAGTGGTGCTCTTCGCGGAAGAAGGAGGTCAGGTTGGTGGTCAGGCAGTTGACGAACTCCTGCCACTCCTGATGGGCCTGAGGGCCCGAGGCGCTCTCCAGCCACTGGAGGTAGCTCTCGAACGAGGGGTGTCCGGTCTCCCGCAGACGCCTCGACAGGCGGCTGTACACCATCGCCTGCTTGCCCTCGTGCAGGCTGATGCCCGCTCGATCGTAGATGAGCGTGCGTACGCGCGCGAAATCACGGGCGTGAAAGTGAAACTCGCGGTCGGCAACGGTGTCCATGAAGGCGATGGCGTGAGGGCAAAAACGACGACAGGCAAGAAGGTGTGCCCATGATGACACCTTATCCTTCGTTTGGAATATCGGACTGCATGCCCGCCGGCTTGAGTCTGCCTTTGGTCACACAAATCCGGTTCCGGGCAACTCCTTATTGGGCGCCACAACAGGGTGCTTAAGTGCCGCCCGGCCTGCTAGACTTGCGGACAATTGACGAATTTGTCGTGGAGTGAGCCATCGCATCCCCCAGCTGTCACCCTGCAGTACCTGAGACAAGGTTGATTCCGGAAGGCGTGCTGGATTTGAGCAACGCGGTGGCCTTGCTGACCCAGGCTGGCTGGCGTGCTCCCACGAATGCCCTGGCCGGTGAGTGGCCTTGGGCACAGGCCATTGTCGATGGCCTGTGCGACCTCTCCAGTCGCGACCCGCTCACGGGCCTGGCCAATCGCCGCCAGTTTGAAACCTCTCTGGCGCGTGAGATCGACCGGGTGGCGCGTGTGGGCGAGCCCTCGCTGTTGTTGGTGGCGGACATCGACCATTTCAAGGCCATCAATGACACCCACGGTCACGTGGCCGGCGATGCCGTCATCCGTGCGGTGGCCGAATGCCTGCAGGAGTGCGTCCGCCCCATGGACCTGGTGGCCAGAGTCGGGGGCGAAGAGTTTGCGATGATCCTGCCCAATTGCCCACCCGCCTTCGGCCAGGCCGTGGCCGAGCGCATCCGCCACCGTGTGGCGCAGCGCCAGATCACCCTCCTGGGCGGCAGCCAGACCTCGGTCACCGTCAGCATTGGCGGGGCATTTGCGCCCCAGTGGGTGCGCTCCTCCGTCATCATCTGGTCCGAACGTGCGGACCAACAGTTGTACCGCGCCAAGGCAGAGGGGCGTAACCGCACCTGCCTGGACACCCCGCCCCTGACCGTCGTCAGCGCCGAGGAAAAGAGTTGCCTGTTCAGCAGTCTTGCGCAATCTGACACCCTTTCGGCCTCAGAAATGCTTGAGGAATACCCGAAAACGACCTCATGATGGTGCCCATGCCAGTTTCCGAGACCAATCCTTCCAAACCATCCGGCAAGATTGCCCGCACGGTGGCCGTCACCAGCGGCAAGGGTGGGGTGGGCAAGACCTTCTTCAGTGCCAATCTGGCCACCTCGCTCAGCCGTCAAGGTCTCAAGGTGCTGGTGCTGGATGCCGACCTGGGCCTGGCCAACCTTGACGTCGTGCTGAACCTGTACCCCAAGATCACTCTGCATGATGTGTTCACAGGCAAGGCCCAGCTGGACGAAGCCATCCTCCCGGCGCCGGGCGGGTTCCATGTGCTGCTGGCCGGTTCAGGGCTTGTCGAGTATTCGCGCCTGACGCCAGAGGTGCGCGAAAAGCTGCTCGACATCTTCGAGGCCGTCAAGCCGCGTTTTGATGTGATCATCATTGACACCGGTGCGGGCATTTCCGATGTGGTGCTCTACGCGGTCTCCATGGCCACCGAGGTCATTGTGGTGGCCACGCCAGAGCCGACGTCCATGACCGACGCCTATGCCACCATCAAGGTGTTGGCGGCCCAGCAGTCACGCGAGAAGCTCAACCTGGTGGTCAATCAGGTGGCGCGCCCAGGCGACGGACGCACCATCTGCCAGCAGCTGCAACAGGTGGTCGACCGTTTTGTGGTGAGTCCCAGCGGCGTGGTGCCCAAGCTGCAATTCCTGGGTGACATTCCCTTCGATCCCTGCGTGCGCGAAGCCGTGCGCAAGCGCCAGTTGTTGCTGGAGTTGCACCCCGGCAGCGGTGCGGCCCTGGGCGTGAACCAGGTGGCGGTGCGCCTCCTGGGACGTGCCTGATTTCGCCGGGCTGTTTTCTCTTTCGGTTTTCCCATGCACGATCCCGTTCAGGCCGATGATCCGGCCGAGGCCCTGCCTGCCACGACCGCGTACGCGTTGCTCGGGGGCGATGGCCGGGTGCGTGAGTTGGTCGACCGGTTCTACGACCTGATGGATCTGGAGCCCGCCTACACCGAACTGCGCGCTGCACATGGCACCACGCTGGATGAGGCGCGTGACAAGCTGTATTGGTTTCTCAGCGGTTGGTTGGGCGGCCCCAGCCTGTACATCGAGCGTTTCGGGCATCCGCGTCTGCGTGCCCGGCATCTGCCATTTGCCATCGGCATCAAGGAGCGCGATCAGTGGGTTGCCTGCATGAGCCAGGCCATGGCCGAGGTGCAGGTGCCCGACGAGCTGGCGCAGCGCTTGCAGCAGGCCTTCATGCAGACGGCCGACTGGATGCGCAACAAGTAGGCGAGCCTGCGCATCTCGCGGTAGCGGGTGCGCCTGTCGCGGTCACAGGCTGGATGTCGACCGGCCTTTGCCGGGTTTGAGCAGCACGACCAAGGCGCCGACGCCCCCTTCGTCGGCCCGCGCCTGGACGAAAGCCAGCACCCGCTCACTTTGCACCAGCCAGCGCCGGGTTTTGTCCTTCAGGACAGGCTGCTTGCCAGGGGACCCCAGACCTTTGCCATGCACCACGCGCACGCACCGCCAGCCCTTGAGGTGGGCTTGGCGCAGGAATTCACTCAAGGCTTCACGGGCTTCATCGGTGCGCAAACCATGCAGGTCCAATTCACCCTGTAGCGCCCAGACGCCGCGGCGCAATTTGCGCACCACGTCGATGCCCAACTCGGGGCGGCGCCACGACAATGTTTCATCGGTTTCCAGCAGGCTTTCCACGTCGAATTCATCAGACAGGGATTCGCGCAGGGCGGCCTGTTCGTCAATCTGGCGGCGTGCCGGAATGGGTTGGGGGCGTGGTGGTGTGAGGGTGGCGCGCCCCGTTGGGGCAATCCCATGCACCGCTCCGACCATGCGCTTGAACAAGGCGGCGTCGGCCTCCTGATGGCGTTGCGCGGCCTCACGTCGCGCTTGTTCGGCGCGCTCTTGCTCACGGCGTGCGGCGGCCTCTTTCGCGGCCTTGCTCAGGGCGCGTTTGAGGTCGGCAAAGTCACGCAGTGTGGTGTTGAGAGGGGGCTTGTTGGTGGGGCTCACAAGGCGCAAGCCTACAACAAACTAGATCAGGCCCTTCTCGGCGAAAGACAGGGCCCCGCCCCTTCCCACGACGAGGTGATCCAGGATGCGCACATCCACCAACTGGAGGCTGCTCTTCAAGGTCTGGGTCAGCAGTTCGTCGGCCCGAGAGGGCTCCAGCACGCCCGAGGGGTGGTTGTGGGCCAGGATCACGCTGGCAGCGTTGAGCTCCAGCGTGCGCTTGACTACCTCCCGCGGGTAGACGGAGGTTTGCGTGAGCGTGCCGCGAAACAGCTCTTCGCAAGCGATGAGCCGATGCTGGGCGTCCAGAAAGATCACGGCAAACACCTCGTGAGGCAGGGGGCCCAGGCGCATTTGAAGGTAGTCCTTCACCAGTTGAGGTGAGGAGAACACCGGTTGGCTTTGCAGCGTGCCCGAGAGGCTGCGCCGCGCCATCTCCATCACCGCCAGCAACTCGGCGCGTTTGGCGGGCCCCAGGCCCTTGATGCGGGTGAGTTGTGCCGGAGGGGCAGCCAGCAAGCCAGGTAGGCCGCCCAGATCGGCCAGCACCTTCTCGGCCAGTTGCAACACGCCCAGGCCCTTCATGCCGGTGCGCAGCAGCAGGGCCAGCAGTTCGGCGTCGGCCAGGGCGGACGGACCATGGGTCAGCAGCTTTTCACGGGGGCGCAGGGCGGCAGGCAGGTCTTTCATCGGGCGTGGCCAGGGGGCGAGAGGGGCGGGCGAGGAATTCTCGGCCGAGGTGGCATGGGTGACCATCCTTCGGAAGAAGGCACCCGCAGGAGCGCCCTCCAAAGGAGGGGTGTGAAAGGCGATCCCCGCAGGACATCCATTTCGGAGGAGCCTGACGCGGGACAAGTCTTTCGCTCATACCTCAGCGCAAACAGCTTCTGAAACCTAAAATCGGCGTTTTCTTTCTCTGAAGCCCTGTGGCGGCGTTGGCGCGCGGGGACAACACGACCATGACCTCTGCTGCCCCCGTGGTGACCCCTGGCGCCTTCCTGACCCTGCACTACCGCCTGGCGGGGCCGGACGGCGGTGACGTGATCAACACCTTCAACGAGAAGCCCGCCACGCTGTCCTTGGGCTCGAATGAGTTGGCGCCGGCCATCCAGGCCCGCCTGATGGGCTTGGCCGAGGGCACCCGCACGGTCATTGAATTGGCGCCTGGCGAGGCCTTTGGCCCGCGCAACCCCGAAATGATCCAGCGTGTGGCCGTGTCGCTGCTGCGTCAACTGGGCGACCCCGACGAAACCTGGGATGTGGGTGACGTGGTGCAGTTTCCGACGCCGGATGGCAAAGGCTCGTTCGCGGGCGTCGTGCGCGAGGTGGACCCAGCCGGCGAGTGGCTGCTGTTCGACTTCAACCATCCGCTGGCGGGTGAAGCGTGCACGTTTGAAGTCCAACTGATCGGTGTGCTCTGAGATGACACAGGTTCAAGATGTCCTGTTGGCCGAGCCGCGCGGCTTTTGCGCGGGGGTGGACCGCGCCATCGAGATCGTCGAGCGGGCCTTGGCGCAGTTCGGCGCGCCCATCTACGTGCGTCACGAGATCGTGCACAACACCTATGTGGTCAATGACCTGAAGGCCAAGGGCGCCATCTTCATCGAAGACCTCGCCGAGGTGCCGCCGGGTGCCACGCTGATTTTCAGCGCCCACGGCGTCAGCCAGGAGGTGCGCCGCGAGGCCGATGCTCGTGGGTTCCAGGTGTTTGACGCCACCTGCCCGCTGGTGACCAAGGTCCATGTGGAAGTGGCCAAGCTGCACCGCGAGGGCTACGAGTTCATCATGATCGGCCACAAGGGCCATCCCGAGGTGGAGGGCACGATGGGCCAGGTCACCGAAGGCATCTACCTGGTCGAAGACGAAGACGACGTGGCCACCGTGCAGGTGCAGCGCCCCGAGAAGCTGGCCGTGGTCACGCAGACCACGCTGTCGGTGGACGATGCGGCGGGCATCCTGGCGGCGATCAAGCGGCGCTTTCCACAGATCCGCGAACCCAAGCAGCAAGACATCTGCTACGCCACCCAGAACCGTCAGGACGCGGTCAAGATCATGGCGCCGCAGGTGGACGTGGTCATCGTGGTGGGCAGCCCCACCAGCTCGAACAGCAACCGTTTGCGCGAACTGGCCGAGCGTCTGGGCACGCCGGCTTACATGATCGATTGCCCCGAGGACCTGCAGGAAACCTGGTTCGATGCACACCCGCGCGTGGGTCTGACCGCGGGGGCTTCGGCGCCCGATGTGTTGGTGCAGCAGGTGATCGCGCGTCTGCGTGCGCTGGGCGCCGTGGGCGTGCGCCGCATGCAAGGCGTGGAAGAGCACGTGCGCTTCCCGCTGCCCAAGGGCCTGGGCGGCACCGGTCTGGACCGCCCGCTGCCCGCCGAGCGCAACAGCGACAATAGCCAGTAAGCTCCACCTCATTCCAACCTGATTTCTCACCATGCTCGACATCGCCCTGCTGCGCAAAGACCTTGACAGCGTGCTGGCCCGCCTGGCCAAGCGCAAGAACCCGCAGCCGTTCCTGGACGAGGCCGCTTTCCGTGCCCTCGAAGCCGAACGCAAGACCATCCAGACCCGCACCGAAGAGTTGCAGTCCCAGCGCAACAGCCTGTCCAAGCAGATCGGCATGCTCAAGGGCAAGGGCGAAGATGCCTCGGCTGTGATGGCACAGGTGGGTGGCATCGGTGACGAGTTGAAGGCCAGCGCCGAGCGCCTGGAGGTCATCCAGTCCGAAATGGCCGCGATGCTGCTGGCCGTGCCCAACCTGCCTCACGACAGCGTGCCGGTGGGCTCGGACGAGTCGGGCAATGTGGAAGTGCGTCGCTGGGGCACGCCGGGCACCTACGGTTTCGATGTGAAGGACCATGTGGACGTGGGCGCGCCCTTGGGTCTGGATTTCGAGACGGGGGCCAAGCTCTCCGGCTCGCGCTTCACCTTCCTCAAAGGCCCAGCCGCCCGCCTGCACCGCGCACTGGCCCAGTTCATGCTGGACGTGCAGACGCAAGAGCACGGCTACACCGAGTGCTACACACCGTATCTGGTGCAGGCCAAGGCCCTGCAGGGCACAGGCCAGTTGCCCAAGTTCGAGCAGGACCTGTTCCATGTCACCTCGGGTGACGGCGAGGCGTCGGACAGCAAGTGGTACCTGATCCCGACCTCGGAGGTGACGCTCACCAACACCGTGGCCGACACCATCGTGCCGCTGGAGCAGTTGCCCATCAAGCTCACAGGCCACACGCCGTGCTTCCGCTCGGAAGCGGGCAGCGCGGGCCGTGACACGCGCGGCATGATCCGCCAGCACCAGTTCGACAAGGTGGAAATGGTGCAGATCACCACGCCTGAGCAGAGCTATGCGGCGCTGGAGGAAATGGTGGGTCACGCCGAGGCCGTGTTGCAGAAGCTGGAACTCCCTTACCGCGTGATGTCGCTGTGCACCGGTGACATGGGTTTTGGCGCGACCAAGACCTATGACCTGGAAGTGTGGCTGCCGGCGCAGAACGCCTACCGCGAGATCAGCTCGGTGTCGAACTGCGAGGCCTTCCAGGCCCGCCGCATGCAGGCGCGTTTCAAGACGGCACAAGGCAAGAACGAGCTGGTGCACACTTTGAATGGTTCGGGCCTGGCCGTGGGCCGTGCCATGGTGGCGATCCTGGAGAACCACCAGCAGGCCGATGGTTCGGTGTATGTGCCGGTGGCGCTGCGCCCCTACCTGGGTGGCGCCGAGTTCATTCGCATGGCGTGATCAACGTCTGCAAGAAGCATCAAAACTGATGCTATACTTGTAGGCTACACACCGTTGACCACGGTTGCAACCAGTTTAGGAGAGGTGGCAGAGTGGTCGAATGTACCTGACTCGAAATCAGGCGTACGTGCATAACGTACCGTGGGTTCGAATCCCACCCTCTCCGCCATTAAGTAAGCAAAAAAGCGGCCTACGGGCCGCTTTTTTTATGCTTTCCACCATTGCTTCTACCATTGGCTCAGGTGCTTGAAAATGCATCTAAAGGTGCGTTCTTGCTCCCTCGGACAGCCCAATCGGTAGCCCAGTGTCAGGCCGCGCTCCTGCGCGGAAGCATCTGACCTTGGCGAAAAGCACGAAGCATCCGAATCGCGATATCGCGGCGGACGGCGACGTAGCCATATCTCTGGCTTCACATGCCCGCGCCTGGAGGTCGTGCGTTTGCTGCCCTCCGCTTCATTCGCCTGGACTCGCCTTATCGACCGCCGACGTTCGCACCTCCATATGCTAGGAGGGGACGAAAAAAAACGGCAGTGACCGTTGGAGCGCATCTGCAGTCATCAGGCGTCCAGCGCTGGTGCCGAAGTCACTTCATGTCTCGGCGGGACGCTTGCCGCCGTTTCCGACGCCGGCACCTCTGCGCTCATCCATCGCTGGGCTCAACGACTCCTATATGGTCTCAACGGTCACTGAGATGGTAGAGATTGTCGGCCCCGTCCGAGAGCTGCTGCGCCTGCAACAGCAGAACCCCAGCCGATTTCCTGACTCGGATTGCCGGATTTTTCGTACCTCCTCCGGGAGGCCAGTTTGGACTAGCGACCGCCTATTTCTGAGCCTGGGGCGGAGCACGGCAGGACGAACTTACCCGCTCCAGCTTCCCCTTCAAGAGGACACAGAAATCAAGCCGATGCTGTACCCGGGAATGCTCATCGCGCTAGGACGTCATGCAGGCCGGTCGATGTTCAGTGTGTACGGACGGTCGCCTGAGTCGAAGTTGATGTCAATCAAGCCGCACAGTCTTCGGCATCTCATGAACACAGAGATGTTCCGTAAGAATGTGCCTGACACCATCATTACGCACCAGTTCGGTCGACGGACCGTCGCTCAGAGCTACGAGTATGACCATCGCAACCTCGCAGAGAAGTTGAGCTTCGTCAAACTGCCGCCTGCAGCGTCCAAGGTCCTTCCCGCAGGAAGCGCCAAGGAATTGGTGGGCAAGATGGTCGTCAGTGGTATGGCGCTGCAAAGCCATTTGGGGCAATCGTTTAAGCGCATCCAGCACGAGAGCGGTGATGAAGCAGCCTTCATCTACTTGGCGGCCAACGCAGATGGCTTCCACGTCACGCCGTACGGTTTCTGCACCAACAGCTTCTCTGTCAATCCCTGCACTCGACACCTCAAGTGCTTCGACCAGTGCAAGCACTTTACGGCCAGCGGGGTCGCTGAGCACCGGGTGACTCTTGAAGACCTTCGCTCGAAGCTCGTGGCGATGCGGGACGCGGCTCGTTGCAAGCCGGCCACCACCGTGGGGCGCAAGAACCAGATTGCCCATGCCGAGCGGCTGATTGCTGGTGTGTCGGCTGCGCTTCACGCCCAACCGAACCAATCCGTCTTCGCAGACGGCATCGACCATTCCACCCTGAAAGAGGACATCTTCAAATGAGGCTGCTCTTAGACCCCAAGAACGAGGAGCTGGCCGACATCCTCAACACGCTACTCACCGACAACATCGACATCACAGCGCGGGAGGTGGCACGGCGCCACAGCACGTTGAAGAACCCTTCAGCGTTCACGCGCAATGAGGCTAGAAGCGCGCTCATCGCTGCGGCCCAGGCACAGCAGCAAGGAGTACGCAAAATCGTCGCCGGAGGTGGAGGCGCCGGCAGTCTGCAAGACCAGGCCGCAGGCTACCGGCAGGACATCAAGCGGCTGGAAGCCCAGCTCACGCATATGGTGGCAGCCCACGCCGGCCTCATCCGCGCGGTTCAAATGGCCGGAGGCGGGCCTGCACTTGAGCGGTTCTGGCGAGACTACAAGGCGGTGGGCGACGCGGTACACAGCCTTTCAGCAGCCAACGCCGAGCGTCCAGTAACGCATCTGCCCTTGCGCGTCGTCAAGATGTCAGACGGAACGGCAGATTGAAAGGTCGGAGCCGACCTGCCTGGGTTGAGTTTTTGCAGCAAATCCACAATGCGTTCGCATAACAAAACCACCACTGATTCGCGTCGCCAATCCACCACCTAATCGCGCAGTGGCAACAGCAATGAGCGCTGATGTAGCCGAAGAAAGCTAGCGCCAGCGCAACTGTGTTGGTGTTCCTGTGATGGCAGCTATCGGCCAGAAGCAGACATTCGTTTTGCTATTTATATTCTATCCTGATTAGAAACCTGCCTCAGCGAGGCTCACCCCATGAGCTTGTGACTCACTAATCTGTGGTCTTCTTACAGTGGGGTGAGCACCATGGCCTTCAACCAGATTCAGTTCCAGCACGGCATGTCGATTCCGGAATTCCTTCGTAGCTTTGGCACCGAGGCACAGTGCGCCGAAGCGATCAAGGCCGCGCGCTGGCCTGAGGGATTTCGCTGTCCGCGCTGCTCCAGCAGTGATCACTATGTGGTCGGCCACGGTGTCCGTAAGCTCTTCCAGTGCAATGGCTGTCGGCATCAGACCTCCCTGACCGCAGGCAGTCTCATGGCACACACCAAACTGCCCCTGACGACCTGGTTCTTGGCCATCTACCTCATCAGTCAGGCCAAAACCGGCCTGTCTGCCCTGGCGCTCAAGCGTCAGCTTGGCGTGAGCTATCCCACTGCCTGGCTGTTGCATCAGAAGATCAACCGGGCCATGGCCTCGCAAGACGCCACCCACCAACTCAGCGGCACGGTGCAACTCGATGACGCTTACCTCGGAGGCGAGCGCACAGGCGGCAAAGTCGGTCGGGGCTCCGAGAACAAGGTCCCCTTTGTCGCGGCTGTCTCGGTCAATGATCACGGGCATCCGATGTTCATCAAGCTCAATGTGGTCAGAGGGTTCACCTCTGAAGCGATCAGCAAGTGGGCCAAGTCCAATCTGGCACCGGGCACCAGCGTGCACAGCGATGGTTTGGCCTGCTTCAGTGCGGTGGCCGATGCCGGTTGCCTTCACCTCCCGATGGTGGTCGGCTCCCTCAAGCCGCGCGACCTGCCCAGCTTCAAGTGGGTCAACACCGTGCTGGGCAATCTCAAGACCACGTTGGCCGGAGCCTTCCATGCCCTGAACTACCGCAAGTACGCCGAGCACTACCTTGCTGGCTTCGCCTACAGGTTCAACCGCCGCTTCGATCTGCGTGGTCTGGTCGCAAGTCTCATCGTCGACGTCGTGAGAGCAAAGCCCATCAAGGAA